>CALUSQ010000014.1 GCA_944323475.1 Candidatus Gastranaerophilales bacterium | reverse complement strand
CCTCGGGTGGGACTCGAACCTACAACCCTTCGGTTAACAGCCGAATGCTCTGCCATTGAGCTACCGAGGAATATCTCCAAGGGTAAACCCTGTAAAATTATTATAACAAAACAATATTTCTTGTAAATACTTTTCTTTTAAAATTTTTAATTGCTTGTTCTGACTTGATTTAGAACAATTGTTAATTATTATTACAATAATTTTGTTCATGCTCAAGTAAGTGTCAATAAATTTTTGCATATATACTTTATATATATGTGAGTAGAAAAGAGAGATTTAAAATGAGAGCATTTTTAGTTAGATTTATAAACCGTAATAAAAAATTTAGACCTTCTGACTTGATATAATATAAAAAAATTTTTATAATTTCTTTTATTATGGATAGTTTGAATTATTTAGGCAAAACAAAGCAACAGCTTATAAAGGAATTTCAGGAGTTTTATTATAAAAAAGCTGCTCCATTGCTGCCTGATTATGAGATAAAAAGAAATAAAGATAAATATAATGTTTATTTGATAAATGTGGTAATTTTGGGCTTCATATTTTTATTAATTGGTTTTGAGGCATTAAAAATAATTGGTATATTTTTAATATTTGTTTCTGTTGTAATAATATCGCTTAGAAACGGCAATAAAAAAACAGTCCAAGTTGAAATGGATTATGAAGTTAACTTGAAAAAAGTATTGATGCCGGAATTTTTGTCTTTGTTTGGTGTTTTTAAGTGGTTTAAATCTTTTGATGTATATGATAAAGACGGAAAAATAAAAACAGCTCAAGCTATATCTCAAGCACAAAAACAATTTTATAAGATGTTTAGTTCCTTAAAAATTATTCCGTTTTTTCATTTGTTTATACTTGATGATATAATAGAAGGTGTTTATCATGATGTTAGTATTAGGCTGCTTGAAACAAAATTTGGATTTAAAGCTATAAATCTTATGACTCTATTTTCATTATCATTGGCTTCTGTTTTTATAATTTCTGCATATTTTTTCATAGGTGCTGTGATAATTATGATATTATCGTCGATATTCTCATCTATTAGTAGTGAGTTATCAGGTATTGTTTTTTTTATTGCTATTTTAGTATTAATTCTTTTACCTGTATTATTTGCGGTGTTTTATTTTATTGTTACCGGCTCAATGCGATGTTTGGTAGTTGAAATAGATATGAATAAGAATTTTAATGGAAATACTTGTGTATACGAAAATGGGATTACAAATAAAAAATTAAAATTTAAAAAAAGACCTGAACTTAAAACCGTGCAGCTTGAGGATATTAAATTCAACAAATTATATAAGGTAGAATCAACAGATCAGATAGAAGCTAGATATCTTTTGACAACAGCTTTTATAGAACGCTTTTTGAATATAAAAACTTCATTTAAAGCACAATACATCAGAGCTGAGTTTAAGGACAGCAAATTATATATAATTTTGGGTGTTGATAAAGATTTGTTTGCAATGGGTAATATCTCTAAAAAAACAACGGGTCAAACATTTGTAGAACTTTTTGAGGAAATGTATTCTGTTTTATCTCTTGTAGATGAATTAAAATTAAATCAAAAAATAGGGCTTTAGTTTAAATCAACAATTGTTACTCCGTTACCACCCTCACCTTCTTCACCTTGGCGGAATTTTGCGACATAAGGAGAATCTGACAGATAATCTCTTATTGCAATTCTGAGCTGGCCTGTACCGTGCCCATGAACAATCTCGATTGGTGTAAGCCCAACCATAGAGGCTTTATCCAAAAATACATCTAAATCTGTTAAAGCTTCATCTATTCTGAACCCTCTTAAATCTATTTTGGGTGACATATTTATTCTTTCAATTACCACTTTGGAAGAATTTATGTTGATTTTCTTTTTAATTATATCTTTTTGTCTTTTAAGGTTTTTAGCAAGTTTTTTTATGTTTATTGTAGATTTTAATTGTCCTACCAAGACTTGTAAATTACCTTTTGCATCTGGTAGTGTCTCTATTGTTACATCTTGGTCTAAGCCTTTTATAATGGCTTTTGCACCTATTTTTATATCTTCTGTTGTAAGTTCTGTGTATTTTACATCAACTTTAGAAAATTCATCAGCCATTGCTTTGGCTGCTTTTAGACCTTTGCTTGAAAGCTTTTTGTAAGTATTTAAAGCATTTTCTCTTGTTTTGTGATGGTTGAGATTTTCAAGTATTTTTTTTACTTGTTGTTTTGCATCTTGCAGATTGTCTTCATATCTGCGTTTAAAATCTTTTATTATTTTTCTTTTTTGTGCATTTAGATTTTCAAAAAGCTCATTATATTTATTGAATTTTTCTTCGGATTGTATTTTTAAAGATTGTGCTTCTTCCGTTAGTTTATTGAGTTCAGAGTATTTTTTTTGCAATGATTCAAGAATTTTCGCCTCATCTGTTATGTCGGATTCATATTCTTTTTTTGCTTTTTCAATTATTTCATTTGGTATACCAAAGTTTTTTGCTATTGCAAATGCATTTGAAGCTCCTGGAACACCAAGTCTTAGTTTGTATGTCGGTTGTAGGGTTTTTACATCAAAATCAACAGAACCGTTTTGAAAAGCTTCATTGTCAAAAGGTAAGGATTTAAGCTCATTGAAATGGGTTGTAATAATAGATAAAGCACCTTTTTCAACAAATGTTTCCATTATTGATTTTGCAAGGCTTGCTCCTTCTTTGGGGTCTGTACCTGCTGCAATTTCGTCAATAAGTATAAAAGTTTCATCGTCTGCATTATCAAGTATTTCTTTGATATTTTTTATATGAGATGAGAAAGTTGATAGGCTTTGGATTATATTTTGATCATCACCAATTTCTGCATATAACTTTTTGAACGGATACAATTTTGCACTAAAACAAGGTATGTGGAGTCCTGATGCTGTCATTGCTATAGCAAGTGCAACTGTTTTTAATACGACCGTTTTCCCCCCGGCATTGGAACCAGTGATAATAACAGATTTATAGGGCTTTCCGATAGAAAAATCATTTTCAACAACTTTATCCAAAATTTGGATAAGTACAGGATTTTTCATTGATTTTAGTTCTACAATTTTTTCATCTGTAATTTCAGGTTCGCAAGCATCTATAGCTGTTGAATATTTTGCTTTTGCAAAAATAAAATCAAGCTCAATCAATGTGTAAAATGAAGATTTGATTTCTTCATAATGTTCTCCAAGATGTAAGGACAATTCTTTTATTATTCTTTTAATTTCTGCTTCTATTGAGATTTCTAATTCTCTCAATTTGTTGTTTAGTCCGACTATTTGTTTCGGCTCAATAAAATACGTTTGTCCTGATTGGGAAATATCATGGACTATACCTTGAATTTTATTTTTGGCTTCAGCTTTTACTTGAAAAACGACTCTGTTATCTCTTAGTGTATAAACTGTATCTTGAAGATAACCTGTGAAGGTTGAGTTTTTAAGTAAGTCAGCTATTGTATTTTTAAGGTTTTCATTGCAATCTCTTTGTGATTGATATAAAGATTTAAGTTCTACAGATGCTGTTTCTTTTATATTAAAGTTTGAATCAAAAATATGTTCTATTTTCTCTTCTGTTTCAGAAAGGGGATGTAAGTTTTCTGATATTTTTAACAAATCTTCTTGCTCTTGAGCATATCTGTTTAAAAAAGATGAAAATTTACGAGTACTTATAATTACAGAATAGATGTTTTTAACATCCTCAAGAGAAAGTGTAATTTTGTTTTTCAGAAGAGACAATGCTTCTTCAATATTTGGAAGGTTCTGCAAAGGGATTTCTGAAGAACTTAGTCTGAAAGCGTTTTGTGCTTGGGTAGTAAGTCTTTGATTGTGTTTTATTGTTTCAATATCTGACAAAGGCAGGATATTTAAGCAGTATTTTTTCCCTAATTCTGTTGAAGAAAAATTGCTTAAAATCTCAAGAACTTTATCAAATTCAATTGCTTTCAGTGTCTTGTTCAAACCTGACTCCAATAGTGTGACGACTAAAAAATTATAGCAAAAACAAATCCTTGTCTGCTATACATAATTTTTTTAATTTTGTATAATATAGAAAAAGAATTACTTATAAGGAGCCGAAACTATGGAGAATGTTTACAATAGCCATAAAGCTAACTCTATGCTTGAACAATCACTTTTTGAATCGGTGGATTCCAAAACACCGGATTACATTAAATCTAACAAATTGTTAGATATGTCAGAAAAAAAAGCATATACATTTCGTTTAAAAAAAGAACATTTGGAAGCTTATGATGAAAAAACAAATCCATATGGATTGGGTTTAAAAGAGTGGTTTGCTGGATATGCAAAAGAAGCGGAAGTTTCTACAGCCGGAATTAGAGGACCACAAAATATTCTTTATCCTTATGACACAAGATTTCCAATTAATATGGTAGGAATAATGCTTGCAACAGAAGCAAAGGCTCTTGTTGCGAAAGAATTGTATCCTGACTCTGAGCTTGTAAAACTTGCAGGTTCTGAAGTGAGATATAATTCAAAAGATTTTTTGAATCTTATTGCTCGTATACAGGCAGCTCATGGTATAAAAACACTCGTACCAAAAGATAGAAAAACCATCCCTATATGGATGGCATCTTTCCTTGCTTTTAAGCTTGATTTGTTGGGTGGGGAATATATTACCTCAAGTCATGGAATTTCTGTTAAAAATGCGACAAAAGACTTGAACTCTCAAGGTAGTCAGTATCTTCCCGAAGAATCAATGCTTTTTGTGGAAAAAATTAAATATATATTTTCTGAAGTAGAAAAAAACGGCTATTATGATATAAATATTTCAGCAGATGACGATGCATTGATATCAGAAGAGCTAATGTCAAAACTGGATGATGGGGTTGAACTATATAAACAATACCTTTTAGATGGTGTTGCAAAAGATGCCAATTTGAATCTGATAAAAGATTTGAAAGAAAAAATTGTTATCGAAAATGTTGGCGGTTCTGCTTATAGGACTCTTAGTCGAATATTAAAATCTCTGGATATAGAAAAACATTTTGATTGGATGAATACAGATGAAGATCCGTTTTTTCATGGAATTGGAAAATATGATAAAGACCCAAAAGGCAACAAAACTTTCTATGATTATTCAGTAGATGCAACAGTCTTGTCTAAAAAAAGTGACGGTACATCATATTTTCCTGTTATTGAATCTTTGCATTATGATGAAAAACTTAAGGATTATCCGATAGGTACGGTTGTTCTAATTACAGATCCTGACCACGACAGATTAACTGTATGTCAGATTGAATCAAAAGATAAAGTTGACTTTATAAAAAAATTGGGTGTTGATTATGTTCAAATAGGTCAAGATAGAGTTTTGAGCGTATTTACCGCAAATCAATCTTTCTTGATGATTATGGATTTTTGGGCAAATCAGCTTAAGAAAGAAAAACTTTTTAAAAAACATCCAAGATTTATTATCAAAACTACAGCTTCAGCACGTTCTTGGGATGAATGGGCTAAGAAAAACGGTATAAAAGTTGTCAATGTACCTGTTGGTTTTAAAGAAATTGCAAATGTAATGAAAAAAGTTGAAAAACAAATTCAAGAAAAACCAAACAAAAATGTAGTTGTTACTGATGTTCTTGGAAACAAAATCAATCTTGGCAAAAATCCTAAATTGATTTTTGGAGGAGAAGAATCAGGCGGTATGATAATTGGTTCAGAAGAGGTTATTAAATCTCAAGCAGGAAGAATAGCAATTGCTATGCGAGAAAAAAGTGCTACAGAAGCGATAATAGTTGCATCTGCACTTACTTCTTATCTAAGTCAAAAGAATCAATCATTGAGCGAGTATTTGTCTGAAGTGTTTAAGACAAATAAAATTGTTTCAAAGTTTGATATTAGAGAAGATATTGCATATTACAATGAATCGGAACCTGATATAGAAAAGCTTAAAGCTGCAAAAACAAAAGGAGAAGCTCAAAGAACAAAAAATGATTTGTTCTATCTTGCTATGGCTGTTTCTAAAAAACAAGGCAAATTGTCAGTTTCTAATATTAAGAAAATTTTGGGTAACACTTTTGAAGAACTAAGCTTTAAAAATTTGAAGGATGTAAAATTTGTCGGAGATGGTACATATTTAGAATTTAAAGACAAATTTATCGAAATTCGTCCTTCAGGTACTGATGCAAAAACAAAAGCATATGGTGCAGGTTCTGATAAAGAAGAAATAAAAAAATATGCTAAAATAATGGGAAATTATTCAGGAGATTTATCAGAATTGTACAAAAAATATGTAAATATGGACTTGTATAATAATGCTAAAGAAATTTCTTTGAAAGATTATGCAGTATTTACAAACAAAGATGCGAATAATACAAAATTTGTACCGCCTAATTATTCAGAAACTTTAAAGTTTTAGTTTTGATAAGTTAATAAAACCTAAACAATACGAGCTATTTATAAATAGCTCGTATTGTATTTATATCTCTTTGTGAGAGATGAATATCGTTAGTAAAATCATTTGCATACATAATATCGTTATTGTTTCTGCTATGACCGCTTATTCCTAGAGCGTGACCTATCTCGTGCAGAATTACTGCATATAATTGTGTTTGAGTCTTCATTCTGTTTGATGCTGTTTTTTCGAGAATTTCTATTTTTGCGTGTAGATTTTTTCGTCCATTATATTTGAGAGTAGTTAGTCCAAGGTTATCAGCCGAGGGTTGGCTCAATATGCTTACAAATTCCACATTTATTTGCGCAGCATTTTTATTGCCAACAAAAACAAATCTTACAATATTACCTGTTTTTTGTTGCCATTCTTTAAAAGCTTTTTGTGCTGTTGTTGTGTATAAGCAAGGTTCTATCCAAACCCGAATTGGCATATTTGTCCATTTTGAAGTTCTATCCAAGTCTGATAGATAGTTTCCTGTATCATTTGATTTTGCATAAGAGATATTTTCAATTCTTGCTTTTACTTTTTCTGCTTCTTTTTTTGAATATCTTCCTATATTTGAATTTGGATATTTTTGAGCAATATAGTTGTATTGAGCATAAGAAAGTTCATATTTCCTGTCAAAATATAATGCTGCAGCATACCAAAATCTTGATTGAACATCGTTAGGGTTATCTTTTATCCTTGAGTAAAAACAATTTGAGGCAAGATTGTATTTTCCGTCATTAAAAAATGTTTTGCATTCATTGTATGACTGAGCCATTGCAGTCTGTGTTAGTGTAGCAATACAAAATATAAATAAAAAAGTAAAATAAATCTTTTCCATAGATAAATAATAACATATAGTGTATAATTACGAATAATAGTTTGTGTTAATAGGAGATATTATGAGAGATTATATTTTAGAAGAAACATTTTCTTTTTGTAAAAATGATAATAATTGGCTTAAAAAACTTATAATTGGGACAGGTATTTCTCTTTTGGCTTTAATTATTATGCTTACACCGATTATATTGGCATTTGCTTCAAAAACATTTAATTTTTCTATTGTTTTACAAATTATTTTGGGTATATTTTTAGCGTTTATTCTTGCTTGTGCAGTAAATGGTTTTTGTATCAAAGCTGCTCATGAGAGAATTCATGATAGAAATGCAAAACTTCCCGAATGGAATGAATTTTGGACTTTTGTATTCATAGGTTTTAAGTGTTTTGTTGGATCAACTCTTTTTTATATTCCTTATTTAGCAATAGGTTTTGTAATTGTGATTTTTGATGGGATATTACAATCTAATGGATCTTCAACGATCAAAGATAATTTGATTTTTATCAATTATTTGTATCAAGCTTTGTATTTTTTGTTTTTGCTATTTTATTTTGCTTTTAATGCAAATTTTATAATAGATTATAAAATTTCGTCTTATATTAATGCAGTTAAAGCTTATAAAAGAATAAAAGATTGCGTTCTTTCATATGTAATTCTTGTTATTTTAATTTTTGCATTTGGTTGTATTTTAAATATCATATCATTAGTATTGTTCTTAACAATCATCGGTATATTTGTTCTACCTTTTATCTGGATATTTTTAAATTTGATAACACTAGATTTAACAGTTCAATTTTTGAATATTACTGAAAAAAAACAAATTGAAAAGTAAGGAGAATTTATGACTTTTGACTTTGAAAAAGCGTTAACTTATATATCAAAAGATTCTCAATGGGGAAACAAACTTTTAGCCGGTGGAGGGTTAGTTCTTTCGACTTTTGCTGTTTTCGTTTTTCCTCTGTTGTCAACGCTTTCCGGATCTTTTTTGGTTTTTTTATTGACATTTATTCCTGCTGTAATTTTTTATATCCTCATTTGGTTAGCTATTTCGGGATATGTCTGTGAAACTGCAAATAGAAGGATTAACAATCCAGAAGATTATATACTCCCTGATTGGTCAAATTTTGGAGCATTAATGTTTTTAGGAGTGAAGTATACTTTAGGTTATTTGCTTTATTTGTTACCTGTCATTATCTTTGGTTTGATATTTCTGGCAGTTTGTATATTTGGACTTTCTGGTATTAAAGAGCATATTTCTTCACTGAATGTTTTTGGTTTTATGTTTTTGGTAGCTTTCGGTGCGTTATTGATGTTTTTATATATATTGACAATGGTATTTTTACCATTAATGATGACAAACTTTTTTAAGTATAAAAAAATTCTTTCATTTGTTAACTTAAAGGAAGCATTTTTGATGGTTAAAGATAATGCAATGAATTATTGCTTTTTAATTTTACTTTTTATTGCAGTAACAATGCTTTGTCAAATAGTCTGCTCATTTTTAATGGCTACATTAGTAGGGGTAATATTTATTCCTGTTCTTTATATTTACATATATTACGTAATAGCTGAGATATGTGCACAGTTTGCACTGTCTAAAGAAAAGCAAACATCTGAAAATTAACATAAAAATATATAACTGAGTCAAAAGCTCCTTCATGGTAAAATGTTACTATGAAAGAGCTTTTGTATATTGATAGGATTAAAAATATATTGAGTGATTCATCATATTTAGGTGATGATTGTGCATATTTTTCTTCTGATATTTTTAAAAATAAAGGGCTGTTTGTAACACAGGATTCTTTAGTTGAGGGAGTTCATTTTTTGATTGATTATATTACTCCATATCAATTGGGTCAAAAATCTATGAATGTAAATCTGTCTGATTTGGCAGCAATGTGTGCTAAGCCTGTTTTTGTTACTATTTCTCTTTCTTTGCCCAGTACTATCAATGAAAATTTTGTGGATGATTTTTATAGAGGGGTAAATGAGGTTTGCAATCAGTATGATATTGTAGTTGCCGGTGGTGATATAACAGCTTCTGATAAGGTATATGTTTCTATATGTGCTGTAGGTAAAAGTATCATGAAATATTCTGTTTCAAGAAGTTATGCAAAATCGAAAGATGTTGTCGCTGTGACAGGTGTCCATGGTGATAGTGCAGGTGGTTTAAGGCTTTTGTGTGAAAAAAGGAAAATTAATAAAGCTCTTATCGACACACATTTGAACCCTTCTGCTCAAATAATAAAAAGCCAATTACTCGCACAAGCAGCAAGCCATAATTTTGCTATGATGGATTCTTCTGACGGTCTGGGAGATGCATTATACAAATTATCTGTTGCAAGCAATGTGAAAATGAATATTGATTTTCAAAATGTTCCTGTAAGTAAAGACCTAAAGGATGTTTTTCCAAAAGATTATAAAAATCTTGTTTTATGGGGTGGAGAAGATTATCAATTAGTATTTTGTATGTCTTTAAATGACTTTGAAAAACTTGATAATAAAAAATTCTTTAAAATAGGTGTTGTTGAAGAAACTAACTCCAATCCTGCTGTTTATATAAACGATGAAGGCAAAAATGTTATTATAAACGAGCAGACATTTTTAGAAAAAAGTTATAATCATTTTTATACAAAAGAGGATAAAAGATGAGATTTTCAGCAATAGTCACAGCAGGTGGCACTTCAAGTCGATACGGTAATAAAAATAAGTTGTTGGAAAAAATTGATGACAAAGAGGTAATATTACATTCAATCGATGCATTTTTACCCTTTAATCCTGTTGAAATAATTGTTTCTGCCTCAGAAAGTCTTGAACCTGTTGTTAAAGAACTTACTCAAAATAATGATTTGGTCAAAATAATAAGAGGCGGAGCAACCAGACAAGAATCTATATTTAATGCATTAAAGGTTTGCTCAAATCCTGATATTGTTGCAATACATGATGCTGCTCGTCCATTAATAAAAAAAGATGATATTGAAAAATGTATTAAAAAAGCTCTTCAAAACAAGGCGGCTATTGTTGCTGTCAAAGCTGTCGATACAATAAAAAAAGTTGATGATAATCAAAAAATTGTTGAAACTCCTGATAGAAATTATTTGTGGGCTGTTCAAACTCCTCAAATTTTTGATTACAATTTGATTTTTGATGTGCACAAAAAGTTACAAGGACAAGCTTTTTCTGATGATGCAGGCATGTTGGAGTCTTTGGGTTACGATGTTTATGTCGTAGAGGGTAGCTACTCAAATATCAAAATTACTACCAAAAAAGACCTTTATATTGCTCAAGAACTTTATAATGAAATAAATCATTAATATAACTTTACAAATTTAAAGTTTTAACAAAACTTACCGATAATATATCTATGTTAAGCAGGGAAATAGATAATGGATCAAAATAAAGATTTTAGCGAGGAAGAACTTAAATATCAAAAAATGCAAAATGATATAGTGCGTTTGATGAGAGTGCTTGATATTTGTATAGATAATATCGATGGTTTGTGTGCTTATATTATGCGAAAAAAATTTTTAGGAATGTCTAAGGATAATTAAAAAAATTGCTTTGTGTTTTTATTGTAGTTTGTTTTGGCTATAATCTATCTAGGAATACAAATATTAAGGTGGATTATGCTAAAACAATATATTCTTGATATTACGACAGAAGCAATAAAAAAAGCTTTGAAAGACGGCAAATTGAATCAAATGAAAGAGAACGATGAGTTTTCTTTAAATGCAGAAACTCCAAAGAATGAAGAATTTGGTGATATGGCTGTTAATGTTTCTTCACTTGCTAGATATGCCAAAATGGCTCCTCCTGCTATTGCTCAGGTTGTTGCATCGGAAATTAATATAAAGGACTGTGAAATTTCTACAGTTGCTGGTTTTATCAACTTTAAATTAGGCAAATCTTTTCTGAACAGTATAGTTAGTGAAATTTTAAATGAAAAATCACAGTATGGTTCTAATGATTTTGGGATTAATCAAAAAGTTATATTAGAGTATGTTTCTGCAAATCCTACAGGTCCATTTCATATCGGACATGGCAGATGGGCTGCAATGGGTAGTGCATTGGCAAATTTACTCAAGTTTGCCGGATATGAGGTATATCAAGAATTTTATGTTAATGATGCAGGTAATCAGATTAAAAATTTAGGACGTTCTTTATATATCAGAGTTATGCAGGAAAAAGGGAAAAAAGTTGATTTTCCGACGGATGAAGTTGAAAGAAAATCTTTTTATCCTGGAGAATATTTGATTCCTTTGGCTAAAGAGTTTGTTAAAGATGAACCAGAGTTTGTTGAAAAATTACCAGAAGAATTAGCAAATATTACTGTTGAACAACTTGATAAGTTATCAACTTATGCAAAATTAAAAATGCTTGGTTTGCAAAAAGAACTTTTGAAAAAGTTTAAAACTGATTTTGACAATTTTTATTTTGAAACTGATTTGCACAAGTCAGGCAAAGTAGAAGCATGTGTAAAACAGCTAAAAGACAAAGGTATGTTGTATGACAAAGATGATGCAATTTGGTTCAAATCATCATTATTTGGTGATGACCAGGATAGAGTTCTTAGAAAATCTGACGGGTCAAATACATATCTGACCGCTGATATAGCTTATCACCATGACAAAATCAAAAGAGGCTTTGACAAGCTTATTAATATCTGGGGCGCAGATCATCATGGATATGTTGCAAGAATGAGAGCATCAATTGAGGCTCTTGGTGATAATCCAGATAAACTTGAAGTACTTTTGGGACAATTGGTGAATATTGTTCTCAATGGTGAAGCTGTTCGTATGGGTAAAAGAAAAAATATGGTTACCCTTGAAGATTTAATTGATGAGGTTGGTGTTGATGCCACCAGATATTGGATGATTATCAGAAGCATTGATACAACACTGGATTTTGATATAGAGCTTGCAAAATCTAAAACAGATGACAATCCAGTTTTCTATGTTCAATATGCACACGCTAGAGCTTGTTCTATATTCAGAAATGCAAAAAGTGAACGTGTGAATGTTGAAACAAAAGAAAAAATAGTTCCTCTTTTTGAAGAAACCGAGTTAGATAATGCAATTATGAATGCTGATTTAAATAAACTTTGGCTTGTAGATGATGAAAAATCTGTTGCATCTGCTAAAAAACTTGTACTTAAACTTGAAGAGTTTAAGCCTATGATTCTTATGGCTGCGAAAAACAGAGCACCATATTTGATTTGTAAATATCTGCAGGAGCTTGCAGGATGTTTTCATCAGTTTTATACATTCTCAAGAGTTCTTACAGAAGACAAATCCCTTTCTGCTGCAAGATTGGCTTTGGTTAAATCAGTTTCAATTGTAATTAAAACATCACTTGACCTTTTGGCTGTTGATGCACCGGAAAGAATGTAAAAAATTTAAAAAAGCTTTTGCAATTTTTCTTGGAATTTTTTATCAGACTTTGCATAGTCTTGTATAAAATGTGAAAAAGAATGTATTCTTCTGAACATTTCTTCCGTCATTATATGTTCCATTCTGCAAGCATTTTCTGTTGCTTCTTCTTCGCTTAAATTTAATATGTTTTTCAAAAAATTAGTCATTACTTTGTGTCGCAGCAGTATTTTTTGAGCAGTTTCTTCACCTTTTTTTGTTAAAGTGATAACAGAATATGGGGTATAGTTTATATAGCCTTTTTCTGATAATGTATTCAATGCTCCTGTTACAGAAGCTTTCCTTACATTCAAAAGTGTTGCAATATCAGTAACTTTGGCACAATTTTTTGATTGTACTTCTGTATATATTGTTTCTAAATAATCCTCTAAACTTTGTGATAGTTTTTCCATAAACTTATTTTATCATGTTGTTTAATTTATTGTAAAAAAATATAAATTTAAAAAAGTTTTTCTGGCATAATATTTTTTTACGATACTTATTATAATGGTGAATTGATTAGGAATATTAAAATGATACAAAAATTTTTACCTTTAAATATTAATTATACAAATCAAAAGCCATTTGTTTCTTCTTTTAAAGCAGAAAATGCAAGCTTTGATTCGAATATTGAAAGTGAAAATACAGTACAAAAAGTTATGGCACCGAGTCTTTTGGCTTATCTTCAAGGCGTAAATGCAGGAGAAAATATAAGTGTCTTGTTTAGTATTCCTATTGATAATCTTGAGAAAAAATATGAAAAAATTGCATACGAATCAATAAATGAATTGAAGAGCAGAGCAGGTAAAACCTCTCAAGAACTAGCATGGATAAACAATTTGCCGGAAATACAAATAAACAGATTGGATGAAATATACTCACTTGCTAATTCAATGAAAGCAAATGGACCTAGAAAATTAGGCATAATTGGTATTGGCGGTTCAAAACATACTATAGAAAATATGCTTTCTTTAAATAAAAAAGCTGATAACGTTATTTTTCTTTCAGCGGTTGATCCTGATAGTATGAGCAAATTTATTGAAAAATTAGGTGATTTAAAAGATGTATCTATTATGATCGCTTCAAAATCCGGAACAACTTTAGAACCGAGTACAGGTTATGAATATGTTGAAAAAGCATTTTTAGAATATTTTAAAAATGAATATAAAAAAGAGGGACTTTCTGATGAAAATGCATTAAATAAAGCACAAGAAGAGGTTTCAAAACACTTTGTATGTATTACAGATAAAGATGAATCTAAAAGTAAACTTAGAAAAATAGCACAGCAAAAAGGCTACAAATGCGGTGTTATCCATGATGGATGTGTTGGCAGATTTGGTGCTTTTGATGATCATACACTTACTGCACTTGCTTGGGCAGGTATGTCGAAGTCTGATATGAAAAAAATGTTGGAAGCTTCTTTAAAAGCTCAAAAAAGATTTATGGAACTTAATTTTGATAAGAATTTGGCTATGCAAAGAGCAATGTTTAATGCAGATTGTATTATAAATGGAAAAACAAATCAGCATGATTATTATTTTGGCGATGTATTTGAAGGAACAAAACTTTGGAATACACAGATGAAAAAGGAATCACACAAATCTTTGTATCGTGTTTCTGCTGATTTGATTGGTCCTGAATTTTTACATAATTCAACAGAATCAGATCTTGATTCTAACAACAAAACATCTTTTTATACATTTAATAAGCTTAAAAACATTCACACTGAACAATATAAAGCTTATAACGCACTGATAGATGGGTCTTTCAAATCATACAGTGAAAGACATCCAGTAGCTCTTATTGAATTAAAAGATTTGTCACCGGAAAGTATTGGTGAGTTTGTTGAACTAAAACATTTTGAAGCTATGTATACAGGCATGATGGTTCGAGCTCTAAATTCACAACAAGAAAATCCAAATCAAAAACTTGAGATATTACCGGAAGTTACACAGCCTAATGTCAATATATATAAAGCAGAAGTAAAAAAATACTTCAAAGTTAATTAAAATTTATCTTTTCTGAGTATACTTTCAAGAATCAATTCCATTTTTACAGAATCTTTAGCAATTTCTTTAATGTCTTCAATACGTTCTGCTTCTGTATCGTATTGAGCTCTCATTTGCTCAAGTTCATTGTAATCTAAGAACTTTCCGCCGCAGGTATAACATTCATCAATTGAAATTTCTTGTTTTGCGCTTACACAATTTTTTACCATTTTTTTATGGCACAACGGGCATTCTCTAGTATCAGATTTATCAACTTTTGAGAAAGTTTTTCCTTTATATGCTTCTGTTAGTTCCAAAATATTGTCGTCTTTTTCATCGACTTCTTTTAGTTCTCTGTTATCAAACCAAATGCCGCCACATCCATCAAGACATACGTCGACAATAAATCCTTGGTCTTCTAAAAATACTTTCTCCATTGCTTTACCGCAAGCAGGACAAATAAGAGTTTGATATGTGTCAGTCATTTTTAATTCCTTATATGATAATTTAGCTTTGATTATAACACTTTTTCTGTTAAAAAACATAAAACAAATGTAGTAGAATTCTTGATTTATGACATATGTTAAAGTATTGTTATTTGTAGTTATAAATACAGGGGTTGGTTATGGATTTTTTGGTTAGATATAAGAAGTTATTTATTGCAGTATTGAGTATTTTATTAATTTTATATGTCACATTTTTGTTTGTTATTCCGAATGTAATAAACTTGAATGCTTATAAATCGGATATTCAAAGAATTTTTATGGATTCAGCAAAATTGAATGTTGATTTTAACAATATAAAGATTGTTACTACTCCAACTTTAAAAGCAGGTGTTAGGGCTGAAGGTATAAAAGTTAATTTCCCAGAAGGAAAAAATATAGTTTCGTTGCAAACAGGAGAAGTTAAAATAGCTTTGCTTCCTTTGATTTTCAAAGTATTAAAAGTGTCAGATATTACTTTAGAAAAACCTGAAATTTCTCTTGTTTATACAAAAGACGGTCAGATTGATTTGGTTGATTATGTAACAAAAAATCTTGAACAACAGCAAACAACACCGGATACAGCTGCTGCAGAGTTGCCTGTAAAATTTTCATCTGCATTGCCTGTAATTAAAATTACTAATTATAAGTTATTGTTATCTGATGAAAAAACATTGAACAATATTGCTTTACAAGGTGACAACTTTATATTTGATAAAGCTGTAATTAACAAACATTTTCGTGTTCAATCAATCGGTTCCTTGTTGGTTAATGAAAACAAAAATATTAACTATGATGTTAAATTTGCCAGTTTTTGGCCTGCTTTTACTTCTGAAAATGAAGAAAACAACACTGCTGTTGTTCCGCAAATAGATTTTATTAATGAAATTGTGAAATATAATCCTAAAACAGATATAACAGCAGATATAGATTTAAAAGAGCATAAAGGACATATAGATGTTTCCGGTATTGTTGACGCTAAAGGTATAAATATCATATTAAATGGAAATAAACTTCCTGATGGTTATTTCTATATGAAATCATCAGGTCATGATACTCAAATTGATTCAGTTTTGTATGTTGCAAAAGATGAAAAAGCTTCTTTGAATGCTAAAATTTCTCACGGACATAAAAATAAAGTAAATTTAAACTTAAAAACAGACAAGATTAGTTTTTTAAGTATTCAACAATTTATTATTGCTCTTTTGAATTCTTTTAATGTCGAAAATGATATAGCTTTGTTTAATCTTAAAGGCTATATGAATGCTGATTTTTCAATTAATACAGATATGAAAAATTTTGAATCATCAGGATTTTTTAAGGTTTTAGATGCTTCTGTTTCTCATAAAAAAATACCTCTTCAAATAAATAATATTGGTGTTGATGTAAATTTAGCAAATAATAATATGAATATTAACAATGCTAAAGCAGTAGTAAATGGTACTCAAGTTAATGCACTTGGAAAAATTGATTCAAAAGCAAATACTGATATTACGATAAAATCAGGAGATATTAATATAGCACCTCTTTTCAATGCATTTGCTCCTGTTGATATAAAAAAATCTTATTCTTTAAATAGTGGTATTCTTTCGATTAATATTTTCCTCAAAGGAAGATTAGCTGATATTGAACCGAATATAAATTTGGTATTGAACAATTTAAGTTTAAAAGACAGATTAAATACCTTTGCTTTTATAAATAAATCTACACTGGTAAATATTAAAGCAAAAAACACTTCATTTTCTGGTGATGTTGATGTAACAGGGTCTTCTTTTAAAATAAATAATCCAAAAACAAATATTTCAATGCCTTTGGCAAAAATCAATATTACACCTGATTGCATTAATATAGTCCCTTTTGATGTGAAAATGAACTCTTCAAAAGTTAATGTTTCTGGTGATATCAAAAATTATATGAAAAAGATGAAAATAGACATCGATCTAAACGGTTCTGTTTTGGCAAATGATTTGAAAAATTTATTACCAAATGATTTTAAATCTTTTGTATTTGTAAAAGGTTCAATACCTCTATATGGCAAGATATCCGGTGATGATAAAAAAATAGAATTACTTATGCAGGCTCATTCAGATACCAATAATTATTTTTCACCTCTTACTGTTAGCAAAATGCTTTCTAAGTCAGGACTTTTGAATTTGTCTGCTGTCTTTGCAGAAGACAAGTTATTTTTGAATGATGCTTCTTTATATTTGGCAAACAAATCAAACTTGAGTTCTGATTTTGCGTACAATAAAAAAGGTGCAGTAAAAATAGTAGGTTTATCAGGTATAGTTTCTGAGATATCTTCTTCTCACCCTACATTGAAATTGAGTTTTGTTGTTCCGGAACAAATTTTGTTATCAAGTCCTGTATTTAAAAATGCATCTCTTAAAGCTAAAGGTGAAGTAAGTATTACTGGAACAATAGATAACCCTTCATATAAAGGCTTTTTTACTTTAAAAGAAATCAATCTTTTGGATTTTCTTACAAAAATACAAGATTTTGACATGGAATTTAATGATAATACAGTAACAGCTAAAATCCAAAATCTTGATATAAATGGTACATCGATGAATATAGATGCCGATGTTTTAACAAAATTTACTAATATACTGCTTGTAAAATCAATGAAAGTAACTTGTGCAAATTTTGATGTGGATAATATATTTAGAGCAATGGATAAATTTAATGTGGCAATGTCTTCATCTGCTCCATCAAATTCAAGTAGTTCTGTTGGCAATAATTTGGTAATGCCTGTAAAAATCTCCAACGGAGTTTTATCTATTCAACAGTTTAAGATGAAACAAGTTGGTGGTGATTTTATTGCCTCAAATATTACTGGTAATTTTAATTTGTTGAATGATTTGTTTACATTGGATGATCTAAAAGCTAGTGTGTACAATGGTTCAATTACGGGGAAAGTTACATATCATTTGGCAACTACTGCTGTAAATGCTTTAATTAAAGGCAATGGTGTTAATGCCAATAATATTGTAACTGTTTTTGCTGCATTAAAAGACCAGGTTATGGGTAATGTTGATTTTGATGCGAATGTAAAACTTAAAGGTTCAACATATGAACAACAAATAAAAAGCTTGAACGGCAAAGTTCATTTTGAATTAAAAGATGGTCAACTAGGTAGTCTTGGACGTTTTGAAACATTTTTAAAAGCAGATAATCTTGTTTCTCAAGGTTTTATTGTTACACAAATCGGTTCGTTGATTAATACAGTAGCACCATACAATACCGGTAAATTTTCTTACTTAAACGGAAATTTAAATATTATAAATGGTGTGGCTAATTTTAATCCTATAAAAATGTCAGGACCTCATATGTCACTTTTAATTACTGGAAATGCCAATATACTTACTATGATTTCATCAATGCAAATTATGGGTTCGTTATCTCCTGAGGTTATGAGTGCGTTGGGACCAGTGGCTAACTTGTCTGTTGAAAAGTTTGCGACATATATTCCCAAATTTGGTACATCAATAGCCACAGCACTTAATAATTTTAATGCTGCAGCAAATAAGTCAGATTTAGCAAAAATCCCTGCTCTTTCTCCGGCTAAGGAGAACACTCGTTCTTTCAAAGTTGTGTTAAATGGAAACTTAAATAATCCAACTTCTGCAATTAAACGTTTTCAATGGTTGAATACACCTGAAGAAATACAACAGGAACAACAATCGCTTCTGGAATCCGTAAAAACAACTGTTCCAACTAATAAAGAAGAATTAAAACAACAGCTTAAAGAAGGTTTGACAAATCAACTTGAAAAAAATGAAAAAGTTCAAGAAATCAAGCAAAATAAGGCAGTAAAGACTCTTAGTGATATTTATAATTTTTACAAACAAAAAAATACGACAACTGAAACTACTCAAGAAAGTGCAACACCATAAAAATGAACAATAAATTTTATAAATTTATATTAGGTATACAAATTATAGTAGTGTTTTTAATTTCAACACTTTCTGTATATGCACAAGATTTGAAAAAAATTACACTTGTAGATGCTATAAATCTTGCACTTTCAAACAATTTGGATTTGCAGTCTGACAGAATATCTGTAGAGTTGGCTAAAAATGATATAAAAATATCAAACAGATTACAAAATCCGGAAGTTAATATATTTTATAACTATGGAGCTGCTGGGAGAGGGAACCCACAACAAATAGGGGCTTCACAAACTTTTGAATTGGCAAAAAGAGCACCAAGGAAGCATCTTGCTCAAGCGAATCTTATCAAAAAAGATTTAAACGTTAGAGAACGTGAATTTGAACTTGAAATGGACGTTAGGGAAACTTATGTTGATTTGGTTGCTGCAAAAACCATACTAAATTGTTTGTTAGAGCAAGAAAAACTATTAGAAGAGTTTTTATATCTGTCTAAAAAAAGATTAGATGCAAAAGAAGTATTGGAAACAGACGTTATTCAAGCACAAATTGCATTGAATCAGATTGCGACTCAGATAAATACGGCACAAACTGCTGTAAAAACGGCAAGAAATGACTTTAATAAAGTTTTGAATATAAAACAAGGGGATAATGTTCTGTATGATGCATATGAAAATGAGTTGCCTGGAGAAACTGTTTTTATATCTTTAAAAACTCCGGATTACAATAAAACCATGCCTGATTTTGAGTCTTTTTCAAAAAGGGCATTGGAAAAAAGATTGGATGTTCGTATTGCAAAACAAGATATAGAAGTTGCTAGAAAAAATCTTACTGTAGTTTCAAGACAAAGGATTCCTGATGTTGAGGTTTTTGGGGGGTATGGATACCAAGCAAAAAATCACTCTGATACAGGAGAATTTCGCGCAGGAGCATATGCCGGTGCAAATTTGTACAATATACCTGTTTTGTATACTTTTAAACCTGAAATAAAAAATGCACAACTTCAAATTCAACAAGCTCAAATGAATTATGAATCTGCTGAAAACAAAGCTCTTAAAGAGATGAGCAGCGCTTATGACCAATTTTTAAATTCTAGAACAAATTTAATTTTTTATAAACAGCGTCTAATTAAGGATTCTGAAAAATTGATAGAAACGTCAAAAAGAAATTATATGGAAGGAAAATCTGATTTAACTTCTTTGGTTGTTATGGAACAGTCATATAAAGAGATTGTTGTTGGTTATATAAATGCTCTTGCAGATTATTATACAGATTGGATAGACTTTTTGAGAACTGTAGATAGTGAAGATTTTGATATATTTTCTGAAAATATTTGATATTTTCAAGTTTCGCATTCCTATGTGTAAGGCATGAAAAGGCTTGATTATCATGTATTTTTCATTTATAACAAAGGAGTAGATTAACATTAAGTTAAAAAAGAAGAGGAGCTAAAAATGGCTAAGAAAGTTGCAATTAACGGCTTCGGAAGAATCGGCCGTAACACATTAAGAGCTGCAATCAGAGAAGGTATCTTTGACAAAATCGATTACGTTGCTATCAACGACCCAGGTTTAAAACCAGCTGATGCTGCTAGAATTTTCAAATATGACTCAGTTATGGGTAAATTTGATGGCGAAGTAGAAGCTTATGATGAAGGTATCATCGTAAACGGTAAAAAAATTAAATTCTTTGCAGAAAAAGATCCTGCAAATCTTCCTTGGAAAGATCTTGGTGTAGAAGTTGTTGTTGAATCAACAGGTTTCTTCACTGATGCTGAAAAAGCTAAAGCTCACATCGCTGCAGGTGCAAAAAAAGTTATCATTTCAGCTCCTGCTACAAATGAAGATAAAACAATTGTGTTGGGCGTAAACGATAAAGAATACGATCCAGCAAAACACAATGTAATTTCAATGGCATCTTGTACAACAAACTGCTTGGCACCTGTTGCTAAAGTTATCGACGAAAAATTCGGCATTGTTAAAGGTTTGATGACAACAGTTCACTCTTATACAGGTGACCAAAGAATCTTAGATGCTGGACACAAAGATCCACGTCGTGCTAGAGCTGGTGCTTTGAACATTGTTCCTACAAAAACTGGTGCTGCTAAAGCTGTTGCTCTAGTTTTACCACAACTTAAAGGTAAATTGGACGGTTTCGCTATGAGAGTTCCTACTCCAGACGTTTCATTGGTAGACGTTGTTTTTGAACTTTCAAAAGATGTTACAGTTGAAGAAGTTAATGCAGCATTAAAAGAAGGTGCAGATGGTCATGTTCTTTGCTATACTGAAGAACCACTAGTTTCTTCTGACTACATCGGAACTTCTCAATCATCTACAGTTGACGCTTTATTAACTCGTGTAATGGGCGGAAACCAAGTTAAAATCATTTCTTGGTATGATAACGAAATGGGTTATTCAACAAGATTGGCTGAAACTACATTGATGGTTGCTGAAAAATTATAAGTTTTTTAACTTAGTAAAAACACCTCTTAAGATTTTAAGAGGTGTTTTTTTATTGTATAAGTGATTAATATCGACAAAGATGTAAATAATTTTTAAATGTGTATATATATGCTTTACAAAATTGCATATTTATATTGAAATAGTATAATAGTATATGAAAACATACGTAGTTAATTAAAAAAGAGGAAAAAAAAACATGAGTACAGTTCTTGAGAGAGTTAAAAAAGTAGTAGTTGAACAATTAAGCGTTGACGAAAATCTTGTTACTCCAGAAGCTAGCTTTACAGCTGATTTGGGTGCAGATTCTTTGGATACAGTTGAATTGGTTATGGCTTTTGAAGAAGAATTCGGTTGCGAAATTCCTGATGAAGAAGCTGAAAAAATTGCTACAGTTCAAGACGCAGTTAACTATATTGAATCTCATTCATAAGATTCGTAGTTTTAAAAACTTATTTTGCGGGGAGCATCAACTTACTCCCCGCAAATTTTAGGGATATAATTCCTATTTTAAAGAGTTATAAGAAGGTTAGAAAATGAGTAAAAGAAGAGTTGTTGTTACAGGTTTGGGAATAGTTTCTCCATTTGGTGTGGGGATAGACAAGTTTTGGAATAGCCTTATAGAAGGTAAAAGTGGTATTTCTACTATTGAAAATATTTCACTGGAAGGCCATACTGTTCATATTGCCGGTGAGATTAAAAATTTTAAACCTGAAGAATATATTGATCCAAAAGATGCCAGAAGAATGGACAGATATACACAGTTTGCTATGGTAGCAGCTGATGAGGCTATTAAAGATTCTGGTATTGTTGCTGGAGAAAATGTTGATCCATACAGATATGGTGTTATTGTTGGCTCTGCAGCAGGAGGTTTTGATACTTTTGAAAAACAACACGATATTATTACTGCAAAAGGACCTACAAAATGTTCACCATTTACAGTTCCTATGATTATTGCTGACATGGGTGCTGGTAGAATTTCTATTAAGCACGGCGCAAAAGGTGTTAACAAATCAGTTGTTACTGCTTGTGCAACTTCTGCTCACTCTGTAGGTGATGCTTTCCGTTCTATTCAATGGGATGATGCTGATGTTGTTGTTGCAGGCGGTGCTGAAGCTGTTATAACAAAGCTTGGTATTGGTGCTTTTACTAGCGCTAGAACATTATCAAAGCGTAATGATGAACCACAAAAAGCATCTCGTCCATATGACAAAGACAGAGACGGATTTATTATGGCAGAAGGTGCTGCTGTATTGGTTTTAGAAGAATTAGAACATGCTAAAAAACGCGGTGCTAAAATATATGCTGAAATTGTTGGCTATGGTCAAACAGCTGATGCATATGATATAGTTGCTCCTGCTGCTGATGGTGCAGGTGCTGCTAAGGCTATGGAATTAGCTGTTAAGGATGCAGGTATAAAAACAAGTGAAGTTGATTATGTAAATGCTCACGGTACAAGTACTGGACTTGGTGACATTGCTGAATCTCAGGCTATTGCTAGAGTATTTGGTGATCTTTCTGTTAACCCTGATTTGAAGGTAAGCTCAACAAAATCTATGCATGGTCATATGTTGGGGGCAACAGGTGCAGCAGAATCTATTGTTTGTATTGAAGTAATTAATAAAGGTATAATACCTCCTACAATCAATCTTGATAATCAAGATGAAGCTGTAGCAAACTTAAATTATGTTCCTCACAAAGCTCAAAAAGCTAATGTTAATTATGCCTTGACTAACTCATTTGGCTTTGGCGGACACAATGCTTCTATTTTATTTAAAAAATATGAAAATTAATTTCTGTTAGTAAATAAAAAAGCCGGTTTTTTAACCGGCTTTTTTATTCTTTTAATATTAAAAAAAGACTTTCACGTGATAAGTGAAAGTCTTTTTCTTAATTAGTAATATAATTATTTGATATTTGAATATGTCCAAGCATCCATATTTGGTTCTTCTTTTTGAGAAGGATCAACAGTCATATCTTGAGCATTTGTATTCAAACCACCTTCTTTTGGATTTTCATGAGCGATAGGTTTGTAGATTCTGTTAAAGTATTCTATAACCATTCTATCTGAATTGAAATATGCTTCAGATGTTCTAACAGCTTGTCTCATCATTCTAGCCCATTCCATTTTGTTGTCATAATAAGTTGGAATGATTTGATTTTCAATAATATCCATGATGCAATCATGGTCTTTCCAATGACGTTCTTCCCAAGGAATGTCATCATCCAATCCAGGATATTCAACAGTGTAACCGTTGATACCAGGGAATGTACCTTCTACTGTCCAACCATCAAATATAGAAAGGTGAACAGCTCCGTTTGCGTTAGCAGACATACCTGATGTACCAGACGCTTCAAGCGGTCTGATAGGTGTATTAAGCCATACATCAGTTGCTCTTTTAAGTTTACCGCTCAATTCGAGTTCATAACCTGCTAATACAGCAACGTTTTTAATGTTATATGATTTGTGAAGAATGTTGTTAAACATTTCACGACCCATAGCGTCATCCGGATGGAATTTACCTGCAAAAATCAATTGAACTTTATCTGCATTTAACAATTTTAAGATTCTATCCATGTCCATAAAAATAAGCCATGCACGTTTGTAATCTGCAAATCTTCTTGCCCAAGTGATTGTTAGCACATTAGGATCAAATCTTTTACCTGTAGTATTTGCAATATAGCTAAATACTTCTTTTTTCATTTCAACTTTAGCGTCAAGCAAGTCTTGAAGTGTTTTTGCATTAGCAATTCTTTCATCTTGCCAATAATGCAGGTTGACTGCGTTAGTAATAGCACGAATTGGACATCTACCTTCAACCCAGTTCCACATTTTATTTGCAACGAGACCATGAAGCTGTGATACAGCATTTGCTATACGGCTCATTCTTAATGCAGCAACTGTAAGAGAGAAATGTTCGCCGCCTAATTCAACAGCTCTTTCTCTAGAACATCCTGCAAAAAATCCACCTTCCATCAAGGTATCAACCCAGTGAACTTCATTACCAGCTGCAACAGGAGTGTGGGTTGTGAATACAACTTGACGTTTTGTTTTTTCAAGGTCTCCGCCATTTTGTTGTAATAATTCAAATGCAGCAGGAAGAGCATGTCCTTCATTCATATGTACGCATTCAAAATCATATTTGATAGCTTGTAAGAGTCTTATACCGCCTACACCAAGGACTGTTTCTTGTGCTATTCTGATTTTTTCATTTCCGTCATACAATTTGTGTGAAATTGAACGAGCCCATTCAGAGTTGCCGTCAACATCTGTTGTCAGAAGATATACAGGGCATGAACCGAATAAATCAGGATCAACTCTGAATGCTTTGACTATAACTTTTTCACCAAAAATATCTAAAGTAACAGATGCATCTACATCCTGTAAAAAGTCATAGTGCTTTCTAATATATGCAACGTCTACATTGCCTTCTTCATTAATTCTTTGGTTATAATAGCCATATGACCATAACATTGTTACACCGACCATAGGCATTTGCAGATAACCTGCAGATAACATGTGTGAACCTGCAAGAAAACCTAAACCACCAGAATATGTGCTCAATGACTGATCTAAAGCTATTTCCATTGAAAAATATGCTACTTTTGGTAAACCCATAATTCTCCTTTTTTTTATCACTAATCTAATACCATCATATGCACAGAGTGCCTGTACTTTTATAACAATAATATATCATAAAATCAATATAAAATTTAATATTTTTTTATATTATTACAAACGACAGTATTATTTATTTCTACAGGAAATGTGGAGCAGCTATCTACTCTGTACAAAAGAAGTTTTATATTATTTTTATTATGTAAATTTTGTATATGTTCATAAAATGAATTTACGTTTCTTATTTTTATACCATTAACTTCTAAAATTCTATCTCCAACCTCAATCCCGGCATATTTTGCAGGTGTATAATCTAAAACATCAGCAACTCGAACTCTCCCTTTAAAATCTTGTAAATATAATCCAAAATACATCGTTTGTTTATGATTTTCTATAGGAATTATTTCTTCGATTGCCTTATTTACATTATTTAAATTTATTGAAAACATTAGGCATATTAACATTAATATGCCTAAAAATAATTTTATTAGTTCCATAAAAGATTTTGCTCTGACAAAATCTTTGGTTTTTATACAACAAATTTTGAAAAATCAGCGATTTTGTCAAATTTTTTCTTGATACCGTATAGAAGAGAAAGTCTGTTTTCTTTGACTTTTTCGTCTTTATCCATTACAAGAACGTTTTCAAAGAATTCATCAATAGCAGGGACTGCTTTTGATAAAGCAATGAACAATTCTTTATAACTTAATTTATCTGTATCAATTAGTTCTGTACATTCCATAAGTTTCGATTCTGCTGGATTATTAAACAATACCTTATTTGGCAATTGTTCTGTTTTATAATCTTTGCTTATTCTTATAATCCTATTTGCAGCTTCGTTAATTTTTACAAATTCTGATTTTTCTATTTCTTTTGATATGAGTTCCAGTCTTTTAATAAAGTCAGTAAGGTGTCTTAATACCGATGAATTAGATATACAAGCATCAACAACATCATATCTGTATTTTTCTGTATATAGTATGCTTAACCTTTGTTCGAAGAATATTTTGATGTCATTAAACAAAGAATCTTTGTCTTTTATTTCAATAGGCATAAGATTTATAGATTGTTTTATTAATTCTTCTAAATCTATATTAAGTCCTTTTTGAATAATTGTTTTGATTATGCCTAATGTAGCTCTTCTGACACCCAACGGGTCTGCAGAACCTGTAGGCTTTTTGCCTTCAGCAAATACTGCAACAATTGTATCAATTTTGTCTGCAATACCTACTATTTGGCCTTCTATACTTTCTGCAAGTTCAGAATCTGCACTAAGCGGATAGTAATGTTCTTTTATACCTTTAACAACTTCCTGTTTTTCTCCGGAGTTGAAAGCGTAGTCGGAACCAATAAATCCTTGTAGTTCTGTAAATTCAAATACAAGACTTGTCACAAGGTCAGCTTTACAAAGAAGAGCAGTTCTTTGTATTGATTCTTGAGGTGCATTGAGGCTTTTAGCCAATGTCTCTGATAATTTGATTATTCTTTGAGTTTTGTCATAAACAGAGCCCATACCTTTTTGGAAGGTAATACCTTTAAGCTCTTCAACATAATCAACAAATGGTTTTTTTGTATCTTCATTGAAGAAGAAAATAGCATCATCTAAACGAGCAACAACAACTCTTTCGTTACCTGCTTTGATGTTTTCAAAGTTGTCTCCAATGTAATTTGTTATTGTAATAAAACGGTTTAATAATTTTCCGTCTTTGTATAACGGGAAGTATCTTTGATGTACAGCCATTACAGTAACGGTAACTTTTTCTGGAATACTCAAATATTTTTCATCAAAACCGCATATTACAGGAACAGGCCATTCACAAATATTGGTAACTTCTTCCAACAAATCATCATCAAAATATACTTCTGCACCTATTTTTTGTGCTTCTTTTTTTGCTGATTCAATGATTAAATTTTTTCTTCTTTCGTAATCAACAACTACATTATTTTCAAAAAGAGTTTCTTCATATGCATCAGCATTTTTAATTTCAACTTTATCTGATTTGAATCTATGACCTCTTGAGTATTTTGTTGATTCTATATCTGCAATTTTAATTTTTAATTCATCATTATTTAATAATGATACGACCCAACGAATTGGTCTTTGAAATTTGACATCCAAATCAGCCCATCTCATAAAATATGGTCCTTGCATTTTAAGGACAATTTTTTCAACATTTTCTTGCAAGATATCTTTTATAGATTTGCCTTTTTGTTCAACTTTTGCCCAAACATAATTATCTTCTTTGTACAAAGCTGATTCATCAACACCATTTTTTCTTGCAAAACCTTCACCTGCTTTTGTTAGGTGGCCCTGCTCATCATAAGCTATATTAAGGATTGGGCCTTTTACTGTTTTGATTGTATCAGGTTGTTTTTCTTCAAAACCTTCAATAATAAGTGTCAATCTTCTTGGTGTTGAAAAATATTTTATATCTGTAAAATCTATTTGATTTTCTTTTAAAAGTTTTTCAAAAGAATTTTTTAGTTGAACAATACCTGTATTTACAAACTTATAAGGTAGTTCTTCTGTTCCTATTTCTAATAAATATTTATTCATAAGACAATACTTCCTCGTTTTTTATTTTTGATTTTTTATATTTAATTTTTCTGTAAATTGTTTCAATGTATTTGTATTAGTAATTATAATACAAAAAAATGATGACCATATAAATATATTTGATGTTATAATATCTTTTGGGAGAATTATTATGGAAAATAAACGCTGGTACGACAAAGAACCTACACTAAGTCTTGCAGTCAGTCTGATAAAAAATTCAAAAGATGAGATACAAATTCGATGTGCTGAGTTTATAAAATCTAAAGCACAGGATTATGGTGTGGTGTTAAGCAGCAATCTTCTCGGTGCATTTAACTATGTACTAAACAGATGGTATGATTCCAACGGCCCATTATCTGAAGCATTTGATTATCTTAAAGAAGCTGACGATGAAACAAGAAAACAAATTGCAATTGAAATAATTGCGTTTCTTGAAAAATCAGAAGTTGTATAAGTAAATTTTTAAGTATGAAAAATTTTAATCACATATTTATAGCATTATTCTTAGTTATACTATCTATTTTTTTCGGTAATGCAGCTCAAGCAATGAAAATAGGTTTGGTTGATGGTGTTTCTGAGACAACTATTGGTGTTAGCAAAGATTCAGAAATGATTAGTCCTTTGCATAACAAGTCTTTTTATACACTTAAAGCTATGAAGCCATATCTTTTTAAAGCAATGGGCGGAACTATTGCTATAGAGTTAAACAATCAATGGTTTAATTTGAATATTTCACGAGTTGTTATAAAACCTCCGGAAAAAGGCTTTGTATCAGTAAAACGCAGATGGTATAGAGGTGAATTTATTGTTGAAAACCGAAACGGCAGCTTGGTTGTAGTTAACAATGTACCTTTAGAGGAATATATTTTGGGTGTTGTTCCATCTGAAATGCCATCGAAATGGAATTATGAAGCATTAAAAGCACAAGCAATTGCTGCGAGGAGTTATGCAATTGCAAATAGAGGAAAAAGAGCATCTCATGGCTATGATCTAAAAGATACACCTGAGGATCAGGCATACGGAGGTGCGACAAGTGAAACAGCTTCTACAAACAATGCTGTAATGGAAACAAAAGGTATTGTTATAACATACAATCAAAAAGTTATCCCTGCTTATTATTCAGCTTCAGCTGGCGGCCATACAGTTAACGCTGGAGCTGTTTGGAGCAAAGATTTACCTTATTTAAAATCTGTACCTTCTTTTGATGATGGTGTAAAAAAGAACGGGCATGGTCTTGGCATGAGTCAACATGGTGCAAATAATTTAGCTCAACAAGGTTATAATGCGTATCAAATATTAAATTATTATTACAATAATGTAAAATTTGGTCGTTTGGATCCTGCTTGGAAACTTTAATTTTATTAGCTAAAAACATTGATAATACAGGTGTTTAGGAATTACTACCCTCGTAAAACTAGTTATATTTTATTTTTCTTCTTATTTTTATATTAAAAATGCTTGCTAAAATGCGAAAAATAGATATAATAGTTTTTGTTAACAAAAAGGAGGTTCTTATGAACAAAGAAGAATTAGTAAAAGAAGTTGCAAAAAAAGCTAAAGTTTCTCAAAAAGCTGCTGCTGATGTTTTAGCTGCTACTTTGGAAACAGTTACAAAAACTGTAGCTAAAGGACAAAAAGTTACTTTGGTTGGCTTCGGTACTTTCGAACCAAGAAAAAGAGCTGCTCGTTCTGGTCGTAACCCACAAACTGGTGCTACAATCAAAATTGCTGCTAAAACAGTTCCTGCATTCTCTGCTGGTAAAAAATTCAAAGAAGCTGTTAAGTAGTTCTTTAGATCTTTATAAAGAAGAGGTTTTGATGTATGTCAAAGCCTCTTTTTTATTGTTTTTTATGCTCAATATCGTTATAAATTGTAAATTTGTAAATCTTGCCATATAATCAAAGCATGGAAAAAGTAGTTGTAAAAATATTAAAATTAAATGATGGAGTTAGTTTGCCTTCTTATCAAACAGAAGGTGCTGCGGGTATGGATTTGTGTGCTTTTCTTTCTGAGCCTCTTACTTTAAAGCCATTGGAACGTAAGCTTATTCCTACAGGACTTAAAATGGAACTCCCTCAAGGTTATGAGGCTCAGGTAAGGCCGAGATCCGGCATGTCGATAAAACATGGTATTACTTTGATTAATTGTGTAGGGACAATAGATGAGGATTATCGTGGAGAGCTTTGTGTTCCTGTAGTAAATATTTCTTCTGAGAACTTTACAATAAATAATGGTGATAGGATTGCTCAGATGGTTATTTCACCTGTAACCAAAGCAGATATAAAAGTTGTTTCCGAAATATCTGATACACAAAGAGGTGAAGGTGGATTTGGTTCAACCGGTAAAAATTAAGGCTTTTTATGAAAAAACTTGCAGTATTTGATTTTGATTCAACACTTATGGATGGTGAGACAATAGAAATTATTGCCTCTGAAGTGGGGTTGAAAGATGAAGTTGCGAAAATAACTAAACGAGCAATGGAAGGCGAGCTAGACTTTTTTGACAGTCTTACATATAGGGTTTCTTTGTTAAAAGGGATTTCTCTAAAACGCGTAGATGAAATTTGCCATAATTTACCTTATATGTACGGTGCAGCAGAAACTGTTTCAGCGCTTAAAGAAAAAGGATTTATTGTTGTTTGTTTTTCAGGCGGGTTTAAAAATGCAACAGAATATGCAAAAAATATATTAGGTTATGATGCTGACTTTTCAAATATTTTACACTCAAAAGGGGGTATTTTAACAGGTCAAGTTGGCGGTGAAATGATGTTTTCTGACAGCAAAGGACAAATGCTTCAAAAATTGCAGAGTATTTTAGGGATTTCTTATGAAAACACTGTAGCTATCGGTGATGGTGCAAATGATTTGAGCATGTTTAAGTATGCAGGTACAAGAATTGCTTTTTGTGCAAAACAATGTCTTAAAGAGGCCGCAACATTTTGTATTGAGCAAAAAGATTTGTCATTGATTCTTGAAAAAATTATATAAATTTTTATAATAAAAAAGCATCGATTATATCGATGCTTTTTTATTTTGTGTTATTTAAAAATAATATTTTCACCGTCAGAATCGACTATAACAGTGTCACCTTCTTTGTATTCTTGAGCAAGAATTTTTTTAGCTAATGGATTTTCAACTAATTGTCTTATTGTTCTTTTCAATGGTCTTGCACCATAGACAGGATTAAAACCTTGTGTTGCTAAAAATTCTTTTGCATCAGGTGTAACTTCAAGTTTTAAATCTTTATCAGCAAATAGTTTGCTAAGATTTCCAAAATAAATATCGACTATAGATTGAAGTTGTGACAAAGTTAATGCTTTGAAAAATACAATTTCATCTATTCTGTTTAAAAATTCGGGTTTGAAATGTTCTTTCATCAAATCCATAACTTTTTCTTTTGTTTGTTCAAAGTCTTTTTCTGAAAGCATTGAGTTTAAGCTGTTTTCAAGAATAATAGAACTGCCTATGTTACTTGTCATTATAATGAGTGTATTTTTAAAATCTACAGTTCTTCCTTTGGAATCTGTCAATCTGCCATCATCTAAAATTTGGAGCATTATATTGAATACATCCGGATGAGCTTTTTCTATTTCATCAAATAACACTACAGAATATGGTTTTCTTCTTACGGCTTCTGTTAATTGTCCGCCTTCATCGTAACCGACATAACCCGGAGGTGCACCAACAAGTCTGGCTACTGAGTGTTTTTCCATATATTCTGACATATCTATTCTTATTAACGCATCTTCATCATTAAAAAGAAATTCTGCAAGTGATTTTGCAAGTTCTGTTTTACCTACACCTGTTGGTCCTAAAAAGATGAAAGAACCAATTGGTCTTTTGGGGTCTTTTAATCCGGAACGAGCTCGTCTGATTGCATCAGAAACGACATCTACTGCTTCGTCTTGGCCAATTACACGTTTGTGAATAAATTCTTCCATTCGAAGAAGTTTGTCCATTTCGCTTTCCACAAGCCTTGAGACGTCAATACCTGTCCATTTGCTGACTACTTCTGCAATATCGTCTTCATCAACTTCTTCTTTAAGTAATTGGTTTTTATGCTTTTTACCTTCATGTTTTTGAACTTCTTCGAGTCTTTTGTTTAATTCAATTAATTTACCGTATTTTAGTTCAGCAGCTCTTTCCAGATCCGCATCTCTTTCTGCAAGATCAATTTGAGCTTTAACTTTTTCTATTTCTTCTTTGATTTGTGCTTCATCAAAAATATTACTTTTTTCCATTTCCCATTGGGTTTTTAGTTTAGTAATTTTTTCGTCTAAGTCATTAATAACTTTATTCAAGCCATCAATTTTTTTGATATTGTCCTCTGTTTGTTCTTCTTTTTGAATAGCTTTTCTTTCTATTTCAAGTTGCATTTTTTGTCTTACAAGAGAGTCAATTTCTTCCGGCATTGAGTCAATATCTATTCTCAGTGATGATGCGGCTTCATCAATTAAGTCTATTGCTTTGTCGGGTAAAAATCTGTCAGTAATATATCTGTCGGAAAGTTTTACTGCAGCAACAAGTGCGGCATCTTTTATTCTGATTCCGTGATGAACTTCGTAACGTTCTTTTAGGCCTCTTAGAATACTTATAGCATCTTCAATAGATGGTTCGTCTACCATCACAGGTTGGAATCTTCTTTCTAATGCTGCATCTTTTTCTATATATTTTCTGTATTCGTTTATCGTTGTAGCTCCAACAGTTCTTAAAACACCTCTTGCAAGCATTGGCTTAAGCAGGTTGCCTGCGTCCATAGAACCTTCTGTTGCTCCTGCGCCTACTACGGTGTGTAATTCATCAATGAATAATATGATTTCACCATCAGAAGCTTCAACTTCTTTCAAAACTGCTTTTAGTCTTTCTTCAAATTCGCCTCTGAATTTAGCACCTGCAACTAATGCACCTAAATCTAATGCAATTAATTGAGTATTTTTCAAACTTTCAGGTACATCACCTCTTACAATCCTTTGTGCAAGTCCTTCAACAATAGCTGTTTTACCTACACCTGGTTCACCGATCAAGACAGGATTGTTTTTTGTACGTCGGTTCAATACTTGGATGACTCTTCTTACTTCTTCATCACGACCAATAACAGGATCTAATTTACCTCTTTTAGCCAAGTCTGTAAGATTTTGAGAGTATTTTTCAAGTGCTTTAAATTTTTCTTCAGAATCTTTTGAGTCTACTTTGTTTTGTCCTCTGATTTTTTTCATTTCGTTTAAAATTTTGTTTCTGTTAACTCCAAAATTTTCAAACAAATTTTTGATTTTTGAACCGTCAAACTGTGTAATAGCTAACAAAATATGTTCTATACTTATATAACTGTCTTTTAGAGCTTCTGATTCGTTTAATGCTAAATCAAGAAGTTTTATTGTATCTTGAGAAAGGTATAACTGTTGAGTATTTACTGGTTGTTCAACTCTTGGCAAGTTATTTAATTCTGACATTATTGCATCTTTAAATTGTTGTCTGTCAAGTTTTAAAGCTTGCATATAATCATAGGCTATACCTTCTTTTGATTCCAACATTGCCATAATTATATGGACAGGTTCTAACTGTGTATTTTGAAATTTGGCCATTAACTGTTGCGCAGAAAACATAATCTCCTGTGTTTGGTTAGTTAATTTATTGAAATCTATCATAAAAAACACCTCACTTATTTTAATAAGCTCAAAATTTATTAAGTCTTATTTTTATTTTAAGGATGTTTTTTTAAAAATCATTAAAAATTAATTTTTATTTAATGATTAAAAATTTTATAATATTCCTTTTAATTTCAAAACAAATCCTGCAATTTGCATAAATAATGCAATAGTTACAATAACAAGAATCAGCAGTACCAGAATTTTTTCGGGGAGAATAAAATCTCTTCTCAATTCGTTTGAATTAGAAAAAGAATAATAAGGATAATTTGTTGGATCCAGCCCAAGCACCAACGCATGTTTATAATCATCTTTTGCTTTTTCTTCATCAGCGGCTAAAAAATAGTAATACCCTCTTTTGTAATATAACTCCCATACATCTCCAATGTTACTTATTTCAGAAGAGAGGTTATTGATTTCTTCTGTATATTTATCTTTTGGCATAAAATCTCCGAGTTAAAAACCAATAGCCCATTGAACAGGTTTTTGTGATGCTTGGGCAACTTTTTGTATTGCTGAATTTTGCACAGGAGCAGTTGCTGGAGAAGCTTTTACTTCAATAACAGTATTTGCTTTTTGCAAAAGATGTTGCTTTTGCATTGCTTTATCAACATTGTAATATGATTTTAAATAATCTAACTTATTTTGAAGTTCAACATTCTCATCATTTAAAGCCAGTGTTTGTTTTCTATATTTATTTAAAGTAATTTCATTTGCTGTAACAAAATAATAGCTGACAGCTGATACAAGTATAGAAAATAATAATAAAACGCAAAGAGTCCTGTTTACTCTTGCAATCGCAATTTCTTTATATGTTTTATGGGTGGGGAAGTAACCGTCAATTACCGGATTGTTGATAGGGTTTTGATGAACCGCAGAATTATATTGAACATTGTAATTTTGATAACGATTGCTTTTCGAATCTCTTACAGGTCTTGTCAATTTAGTTCTCCCATGACGATATTTTTTTTGCTACCCTCAATTTTGCAGATCTCGATGGAGGGTTTTTACGCATTTCTTCTTCAGATGCCGTTATTGGCTTTTTATTTATTATCTCAAGCATTGGAGGCTTACAGTGACATATCGGCTCATTCGGCTTGCATCTGCATTTTGCTGCGTAATACTTGAAACACTGTTTAACAAGTCTATCCTCTAATGAGTGAAAACTTATTACACTAATTATACCATCAACAGATAATAATGTAAGCACTTCATTTAATGTATTTTTAATGTTTTGTAACTCATGATTTACTTCTATCCGAATTGCTTGGAATGTGCGGGTTGCGGGGTGAATTTTTTCTTTTGTTTTTGGAACTGCATTTTTTATTATATTCGCCAATTCGCCCGTAGTTTCTATGTTTTGAAGTTTACGATAATTTACAATATTTTTTACAATTCTTTTTGTAAATCTTTCTTCTCCATATTCGCTTATTATTCTGATAAGGTCCTCTTCGTTGTATCCGTTTATTACATCATAAGCACTAAAATCACTGTCTTGATTGAATCTCATATCCAAAGGTGCATCTTTCATAAAACTAAAGCCACGCTCCTGTTTGGTAAGTTGATGATATGATGCTCCTAAATCAAAAACAATTCCCCCTGTGATTTGATTTATACCTAAATCTTGTAAAACTTTTGTAATATTAGAGTAACTCTCCTTAACTATTGTTAAGTTTTTGTAATCTTTAAGTCTGTTAGATGCAAAATCTATTGCATCTTGGTCTATGTCAAAAGCAATTAATCTTCCGTTGGGTTGAATTTTTTTTAATATAAGTTCACTATGACCGCCACCACCTAGTGTTGCATCTACATATATTTTTCCGTCTTGGCAATTAAGTGCATCTACTGCTTCATTTGCCATAACAGTATAGTGTTGAAAGCTTTGAGATTCTTTATTGTTATTCATATACACATTTTAATATAAAAAAATTGTAAATTTTTTTGTAATCTATTTAGTTTGCTAATTTATTTCAGGATTAATAAAAAAGTCATTATTGAAATAATCAATATTTATATTCTCTTTTGCTGTGACTTTTTGAGGGGAAGTTGCTGATGATTTTTTGCCGATAGAATATGCAAGAGCTTTTTTTATGGGACTTTTTGATTTTGCATTCTTTCTATCAATTTCGTTTAATTCTTCTTGGGTTTTTGCAGTAAGCGGAACACCTACAACTTTTCTTGAAATTGAATCATTTATGCTTGAGGTAATTGCTGTTAGTGTAAATGCACCTGCAAGGCTTGAGTTACAGAGTTTTGAAAGCAAGTTGTGAACAAAAGCAAGGATGTAAGCAGAAACACTTATTCTTGAAATTTCTTGTGCAGCACGATTTTTGGCACTTTTGTTCGCTTCTTTGCGATTGTCGTTACTATATTGCATTGTAAGGTTGTATGCATCTGTCATCAAGAATAGAGTTGTTATTGCTCTTGAAAGGTTTATATTTGTTTGAGCTAATGTATTTCCATCATATTCTACATGTTTTGCACTATCGGCTCTTAATACTGATTCCATAAGAAGTTCTTTTATTCTCTTCATTGCATCAGTAGACAATGTTCCGTCTTTGTTTATTGTTATTTTTTCTTTTTTAATTTGTTTATCAAGCCAAAGCAGTATATTTTTTGTTCCTTCTATATCTTCTCTGCTTTTGCCAATGATGTCTTTAAATTCTTTAAAAATACGCAATTCTTTTTCTTGTTCGTTTAATGCAGACTTTGCCCAAGCTTCTAATTTTAATCTGTTTTCATAAAAAGTTTTAAATGCTCTATATTTTTCTACATCTACTGTTTGGGTACTTTGTGAAAGTTTTTCCAATTCTTTATAGAGTTCGTTTACTTTTTTGCCTGTTATTTTGTTAAATAAATTTATTGATGATTTATACAAATAAACAAATATATTTTTGATAAACTTAACCGGAACTAAAATACTTGATGTTAAAAGCCCCCAGAATGTTTTTTTGCTGCCGACAGGTATTTCGTTTAAGTCTGAAATATTCATTAAATCTTCAAAAGATTTTGGAATCTCTAAATTTTTAGCTTTAAAATAATTTGATTTGGTTATCGATTTTAAAATATTTTCTTTTATTGATTCAGCTGTTTTGGAATCTGCTTTTTCAACAATTTTTATTATTTGAGAAAGATTTTTTTTATCAAATAATTTTTCTACTTCATAATAACCTTTAAAAGAAGGAATATGGTTAGGTTTTAATGGGGTATCTGATGTTTCTGTTTTTTGGGAACTAAAGGATGAAAATATTTTTTGATTTGGTTTTTTATTTTCATAAAAATCTTTTGTTGTTTCTGTGATTTTTTTTGTTGTTTCTTTTTTCTTTACGTTTGTCAAAAGTCTGCCGATTGCAGGAAGTATTCCTTTTTTTTCATTCATTTCTTGCTCAAGCCTGTCAAGAGTTTCTTTGTCAGAAGGCATAATAGGTTTGCCTACGAGTTTTCTTCCTAAAACTTCTGAAAAAGCAACTGTAGAACCTGAAACTAACATTGCTGTAGAAAGACTTCTGTTAACAGCTGTTTCAAATGTACCAAATAAAAGATTTTGTACGTACATATTCATGCCGATACGAGAAAATTCTTGAGCGACACGGGAAGTCCTTTGAGCAGATGCTTCATGTTTGTCATTGCTATATCTCATTGTTGTATTGTAAGCATCTGTTCCAAGAAAATATGAATAAATTATTCCGGAAATAAATCTGTTGCCAAGCATCATTGATGTTGATGAATATTTCCCTTTATTTGGGTCAACAAATTTGTTTCTTCTTCTTTTAATTTTTCCATATAGAACTTCATTCGGAATAATAAAGTTGCTGTTTTTTGTCCATTTAGGATTACCACTTAATTTTCTGTAACCGTTCTCCCAAATTTCATGAGATTTTATCAATCCTTGCAAACCGGTAAAGTCTTTTATGATTTTTTGTTGTATTGCATTTTGTTCTGCAAATTTTGAATTTTTAGGTAAAATAATTTTTAAAATACCTTTATAAATAACTCGAAACGGATCTATCAAGTGAGATATAAAATTTGAAAGTAGTGTTTTTTTAGGAAGATAATAAAGATTTTCTTCAGAAATATTTTTTGCTATTTCATCTGTTATGCCATTTTTTCTTCTAAAAATTTCAGCAGCTTTTCTTCTTAAAAGTTCTGTTTTGTCAGTGGTCTCTGTCGTAGGTATTCTTATAAAATCCACATATTCTTTTCTGATTTTTTGATAATATTCGTACTGTGATGCACTTATATTTTCAAGAGATTCGAACACTTTTTGAGTGAGTTTTTGAGGTATTGGTTTAACAATAGGTTTCAATGCTTTTTTCAATATATTAAAATCAAAACCCTTGAAAGATATTTGCGTTTGTACGCTACCTTGCAAGGGTTTTTTGATACTATTATTTTGTATTAAATTTATTTTGCTTGAGTTTAGCGAACTTTCTGCCGTGTAATAGTTACGGCGAAACTTTTTTCGCTTATGAGCGTATTGAGTTGTGTCAATTTGCCCTGTAATTTTCACTTTGTTTCCAGTACCTTTGAAAATTTTATTTTAGGTCAAACAAAAAAGTTTTAAAAGTCCTTTTTGTCATGCTCGAGAAGAAAACTCTCTCATTTATACAAATATCGTGAAAATATTTTTTGCTAGTATATTTAATTAACTATACAAAAATTAACTTTAACAATATAAGTAGTTTTTTGTTTGTTTTAGAATTTTCAGCCATGAGTTTTTATGGTTTAATAGAAATAATAACTATAAGGGAGTTTTTAAATGGATCAAAGCGACAAGAAAATCAAAATAGGTCTTATTGGACTTGGGACAGTTGGCAGCGGTGTTGTTAAGGTTTTGCGAGATTTTTCTGAAATTGAAATAAAAAAAATTGCTGTAAAAAATATCAATAAAAAAAGAGATATTGATAATTTAGACATGTCTATTTTGACAACAGATCCTTTTGAAATTGTTAATGATCCTGAAATTGATATAGTAGTTGAAGTTATTGGCGGGGTCTCTCCTGCTTACGAACTTTTAACTACTGCAATAAATAATGGGAAACATATAGTAACCGCAAATAAAGAATTGTTAGCAAAAAAAGGCGAACCTCTTTTTAAATTAGGAAAAGAAAAAAATGTTGCTATTTTGTATGAAGCTGCAATTGCTGGCGGTATACCTATTATTATGCCTATAAAAACTACTCTTGCCGGTAATAAAATTAACAAAATTGAAGCTATTTTGAACGGTACGACAAATTATATTCTTTCAAAGATGGAAAAAGATGGAGTATCATATGAGACTGTTTTAAAAGAGGCACAAGAGCTAGGTTATGCAGAAACAGACCCAACAGGAGATGTTGAAGGCTATGATGCAGCTTATAAAATTGCTACACTTGCAACTATTGCATTGAACAAACGTGTAGATATAAATAAAGTTTATCGTGAAGGGATTACTAAAATCAGTGCAAATGATATGAAATTTGCTAAAGAATTAGGTTATAAAATTAAACTAATTGCTATGGCAAAATTGTTTGAGGGTGATAAAGTTGATGTTAGGGTACACCCGATGCTGGTTTCTGTAAAAGATTGTTTGGCTAGTATCAATGGTGTTACAAACAGTGTAGTTTTAGAAGGTTTTCCTGTCGGTCGTGTTATGATGGCTGGTCCAGGAGCAGGAGAGTTCCCTACAGCTAGTTCTGTTGTGGGGGATATTTTGGCTATTTCAAAAAGTTTAGGTTCTAATAAGCTTTTACCAATGATGGAATGTCATCATGAAACAAACGCAATTCAAATAGATATAAAAAATACGGTTAATAAATATTATATATCTATTACAGCGGCTAATACTCCAGGGGTTATTGGTCGATTGGGAGAAATTTTTGGCAGACATAATATTAGTTTGGCTAGTGTTTTGCAAAAAGGTATTGATAAAGAAAATACAGCAGAAATTGTTGTTATTACAGAACTAAGTAATGAAAATAATCTTAATGATGCTGTTTCTGAATTAAAAAATACAAATTGTATTGTTAAAATAAATAACATAATAAGAGTAATGGAGTAGTAATATGGAAAAATTTGAACAAAAAGGACATTATCAAGGTCTTATTAACAGATATAAAGAATATCTTCCTGTAACTGATTCAACACCAATAGTTACGTTAAATGAAGGTAATACTCCATTAATAAAAGCTGATAACCTGGCTAAAGCAATAGGCATAGATTGTGAAATTTATTTGAAATTTGAAGGCGCAAATCCAACAGGCAGCTTTAAAGATAGAGGAATGACAATGGCTGTTACAAAAGCTAAAGAAGCTGGTGCTAGAGCTGTTATTTGTGCATCTACAGGTAATACGTCAGCTTCTGCTGCTGCATATGCTGCTAAAGCAGGAATGAAAGCTTATGTTTTAATTCCGGACGGTTATATAGCTCTTGGAAAATTATCTCAAGCTATGATGTACGGAGCTGAAATTATAGCCATTAAAGGGAATTTTGATGAAGCTCTTGAAAGAGTAATTGAAATTTCTGAGAAATATCCTGTTACTCTTGTAAACTCAGTAAATCCATACAGAATTGAAGGACAAAAAACAGGTGCTTTTGAAATTTGTGAAGCTTTGGGTGATGCTCCTGATTATCACTTTATTCCTGTTGGCAATGCAGGAAATATTACTGCATATTTTAAAGGATATGAAGAATTTCTTGCTCTTGGCAAAACAACACATCTTCCTAAAATGATGGGATTTGAAGCCGAAGGTGCAGCTGCAATCGTTAAGGGTGAAAGAATAATGAAACCGGAAACTATTGCTACTGCAATAAGAATTGGTAATCCTGCAAGCTGGAAACAGGCAGAAAATGCAAGAGACAAATCAGGTGGTATTATCAATTATGTAACTGATGCTGAGATTGTTGAAGCATACAAACTTATTGCTTCAAATGAGGGTATTCTTTGTGAACCTGCAAGTGCTGCGTCAGTTGCAGGTGTAATAAAAGCAAATAAATTAGGACTTGTTGAAGCTGGCAAAAAGATTGTTTGTATATTGACAGGAAATGGATTAAAAGACCCTGACTCTGCAATAAAATACTCAGGTTGTGAAGTGAAAAAGACATCTTCTGAACTTTCTGATATTCTGTCAGTTATGAAATTATAAAAGAAAAGTCATACATATATTTGATTTTAAATCCTTAATATTTCTTTATACTTGAGTTGTATAAGTATAAGAAGATTAAGGATTTTATTTTGGCTATTAAAAAATCAAACTTAAAAACTAAACCGCAGGTAACAAAACCTGATTTGCGAGTTGCAGAAGCACCTAAAAAGCCTCTTACAAAGCCATATAATGATATAGACTTGAATAATTGGAAAGAATATTCTCATATTTTGACAGATACTTTGTGGGAATTTCCTAATAGGGACAAGTCAAACGGTCATTCTTATGACTATCATGGGAATTATATTCCACAAATTGCACAGCAGTTGTATGAACGTTTTACCAAAAAGGGTGACATTGTTCTAGATATGTTTTTTGGTTCAGGTACTTCGGGTATAGAAGCTGTTAATATGAACAGACGCTGCATTGGTGTTGAGCTAAAGCAAGATTTAGTTGATTATGTTAGTCAAAAGTTTGATGCCAAAACTCTTGTTACTGATGTCAATATTATCTGTGGAGATAGTGCTTCTTCTGATATTGGCTACAAAATTCAAGACAGACTTGAAGTTATGGGCAGAGACAAAGCTCAGTTTCTTGTTCTTCATCCTCCTTATGATGATATAATCAAGTTTTCAGACAAAAAAGAAGACCTGTCAAACTGTGCAACAACAGAAGAGTTTTATGAACTTTTTGAAAACGTTGCAAGAAACGGTTTTGAAAAACTAGAAAAAGGCAGATTCGCTGCACTTATTATCGGTGACAAATACGCAAAAGGTCAGTATATTCCATTGAGCTTTGGCTGTATGGAAAGAATGAATCGTGCTGGTTTTATTACCAAAGCTATTATTGTAAAAGACATTCAAGGTAATGAAAAAGCTAAAGGTAAACAGGCTAATCTGTGGAGATACAGAGCTTTATATGGCGGTTTTTATATATTTAAACATGAATATGTAATGGTATTTCAAAAACCATAGTTAGTATAAATCTTTTAGATATTCTTTTATGTCCAGTTTGATTTTTTTAAATTGGGCATAATTGTCATTAAATGAAAAATCTTGTTTTGATGAAATAATTATTACATTTGTGATGTCTATGACTCTTTTGTCAATATCAAAAAATGCTTTGTAATAGATTTTGTCTGATGTATTGCCTTTAAAAATAGCAACTTTTTTGAAATTGTTTTCATACAATTCTTTTATACTTGCAAAAAATGTATTTTCCTTGTGTTCAAAATCAGGACTTGCACAAAGGTTTGATACAAATAAACCTTTTGAGGTTAACGATTTTTTTATGAGTTTAAAATATTCTTCACTTAAAAATCTATCATCTATTCCGTCATCAGAAGCTACATCTACAACAATCAAGTCATATTTCTTTTTGTTATTTCTTAAAAAAACAAGCCCGTCTTGTAATATAAAAGAAGTATGTTTTGATTGTTTGAATCCAAAAAAGTCTTTTGCTATTGGCAGTATATTTTCTTCTATATCAACAATGTCTACGGTTTCTATAGTTTTGAATAACTTTTCCCAATCATTGACAATTTTGCCTGTTCCCAAACCTATTAAAAGTATATTCTTTATTTTAGAATTTATTAAATATGGTATTGTAAAGTAGTTTATGTATGGAAGATTACCTTTATAAAATTTTGTATTTATAAAACCTGCTTGATATGTATCTTTGTAGTGTAAAAAACGCCCGATTTCATTTTCTACTACTTTTATATTGTGGAAATCAGATTGTTTTTTGTAAAGTATTTTATCGTTAAATGTTTTTGTATTTATTCTTTCAAGCAATTCATCATCAGGTTCATGTATTGCAAGGTATTCTGGTATTATTATCATAATTTTTATTGTATCATAGCTTTCAGGAAGAATAGAAAATGAGCGAATATTTATTAAGAGCAAAATTATTTAAAACAAAAAAACGTCTCGGGCAAAATTTTTTGGTCGACGATGCAGTAATTGACAGAATTGTTGAAGAGGTTAATTCCGATGATACTGTTTTGGAGATAGGTCCAGGGGCGGGGTTTGTTACGGAAAATATAGTTAAAAAAGCTAAAAAAGTATACGCTGTTGAGATTGATGAAGATGCGATTGAGGCTTTGCAGCATATTAAGACGGAGAAATTTCATCTGATTCATAATGATATATTAAAAACACAGTTAAAAGATTTGGAAGATACTACTTTTAAAGTTATAGCCAATATTCCGTATTATATAACGAGTCCTATTCTGGCTCATCTGCTTGGTGAAATAGATGATTTGAATAATGAGAACAGACGCAGAATATCTGAAATATTTCTTATGGTACAGTGGGAAGTCGCTCAAAGACTTGTTGCAAATGAAAATTCACCCGCAAAACAATATGGATTATTATCAATTTTAACCCAGTTTAATGCTGATGTTGAATTGGTTCAAAAAGTTGGAAGAAAAGCTTTTTACCCTTCACCAAAAGTTGATTCAGCATTAGTTAGAATAGTTTTGAATAAGAATCCAAGAGTAAAAGTTGAAGATTATTCATTCTTGAGAAAAGTTGTAAAAGCTTGTTTTGCAACAAGGCGCAAAAATTTAAAAAATTCACTTATTAATGCAGGTTTTTCAAAAGATGCAGTTACAAATACTTTGTCTAATTTGAACTTTTCTGAAAATACCAGAGGTGAAACTTTGTCTATAGAAAAACTAGCGCAGTTATCAGAGGAATTGAGAAAAAATGCAAAGGCAAATTAAAGTTAAAGCACCTGCAAAGATAAACCTTACTCTTGAAGTCTTAGATAAAAGAGAAGATGGTTTTCATAATATAAAAAGCATTATGCAGGCTATAAACTTATATGATTATTTGACTTTTAAAGTTAGTGAGTCTGATTCTGTCAAAATAAATTTGGATGGTGATTCTAAAAATATTCCATATAATGAAAAAAACTTGGTTTGGAAAGCTATAGTTAAATTTTTTGAAAAAACAGGTTTAAAAGCTTATGTAGATGTTTACATAGAAAAGAATATTCCCGTAGAAGCAGGTTTGGCTGGAGGGTCAACTGACGCGGCAGCTACTTTTTATGCTTTAAATAAAATTTTTGATTATCCGTTATCAAATGCTGATATAGAAGAATTATGTGCTTTATTGGGCTCTGATTTAAATTTTTGTTTACAAGGCGGAACGGCTGTTTGCACAGGCAGAGGGGAAAAAATTTTTTCAATACCTACACCGGTGTTTGATGTTTCAATTGTAAAACCTTTAAGTTTTGGAATTTCAGCCAAAGAAGCTTATACAAAATTTTCACAATTATCTTTGGCACAAAAGTCTGTTCCTGATAATACTGAAAAATTGTCTGAAACATTAAAGAATTCTATTCCTTGTTTATTAAATGAATCTTTTTTATACAACAGTTTAGAGTTTGCTGTTATAAATGATTATAAAGAGTTATTAGAAATTAAGAAGAATGAGCCTTCTTCTGTCATGTCAGGATCTGGTCCGACTTTTTTTGTTTTAAAAAAACAATTTGATTATGCTTTTGATGACAGACGATTTGTTGTTATAAACGGGCTAAAATCAATTTGTGATGGAGTAAAAGAAGTTTGTTAATTATTGTTAAATTTGTATTATAAAACATAAAGTTTACCTGATGAAAAACCGATATAAAAGTTACAGGAAGTTTATTTAGTCGGAAAGTCAAAAGGAGATTTAAATGCAGGTAAATAGATTAAGTACGGGATTACAAGATCAATTAAAAATGGCTTCAAATTTTAATACTGCAAGAAGCGAAACTCTTTTTGATAAAGAAAAATATAATATAAATGACGATGGAGAAATTGATTTTACTTCTTTAAATGTAGAAGATTTGGATATAACAGAAACACAAATAGCAAATCTTTTGAGCGGTTTTGCTCAAGAAATAATCAATGTTTTTTCTGACAAATATCCTGATTTAGCAGAAGATAATCCTTTAGTCTCTAAAGATTCTGTCAATCCTCAAAACAAAGCAGCTTTTACTGCATAAAATGTTCCTTTATAAATAAAAAAATACCTCTTTTAATAAGATGTATTTTTTTATTTACTGATTGATTACATTGAGTATGTGATTAAAGCTTTTACTGAACGTGCTGTATCTTTTACTTCAGATTTTTCTTCATTGTTCATTGTTTCTTCTAGAACTTTCAACACTTCAGTTTTATCATTTAAAGCTAAAATTTCATTTATTGCACTCATTGCTACTCTGGCTGACATATCGTTTATGCCTTTTCCTGCACAAGAAACAACGACTCTTAATGATTCAGGGGTGTTTTTTCTGATAAGTGCATGAGCAGTTTTTTCTCTGATTTCATCAATTTCAGAGTTAGTACCTATTTCTTCCAAAATACTTATTGATTTTGGGTCTTCATGTCTGCAAAGAGCTTCAATAATATTGTCTATTCTATTTATTGTTTTCATTTGAACCTACGCTTTCAAACTTTCTTTGTAAGCACCAAGCTCAGATGCAAAGAGTGCTCCAATATCATCTACTGGTTGTTTCAATAAGTTGTTTACACTGTATTGATTGTTGAACATTGATGAAACAGATTCAGCAAGTCCTTTGAAATCAAGTTTGATTTCTGTATTTTTTGCATATTCCCAAGAATTTGCAATGTTTTCTTTAATTTGTCTTCCAAATGAAATTACAGAGTTGATTCTAGAACGAAATGCTTCGTTAAATGAGTTCATTGAACCAACAACTGCGCTTGCAACCATTTTTGATTTGCTTGAAATTTTTTCAAAAGGATTTGTTCCATTAGCGTTGATTTCTTTTGCTTTTGATGATTCAAAAACATCTGCAGCAAGTACGTTACCCTTGAAATTGATACCAAACGGATTTGAGTGAGCTTCTTGTCTTTCTGTTTTGGACATTGGCTTGAAGATTCCGAATTTGGTTTGTGAGATTTTCATCTTATCCATTTTGCCTTCCTTACTAAATTATTAGATACTCATATCATTTTATACTTATAGAATGGGTACTTATCTAAAGTATCATTATAAGGAGAATCTATAATCATCTTTTTGGAGGATTTATGGGTAAATTTTCTACAACTTTAGTATAAAACTAGCCTGCGCTCAAACCTGCGCAAAGACTAACGTTCTGAGCTGTCATGCCTTTTGCATTTTCTGAAACTATATATTCTACTAGGCTTGCTATCTCATCCGGATGAATGAATCTTTTTTGAGGAATCATATCAAGTTCTTCTCTCATTGAAAAATCACTATTATCAACAGCATTTTGTGCTAGTTCTGTTTCTACCCATCCTGGATTTATTGTATTTATTGTTATTCCGTATTCAGCAAGCTCAAGAGCTAATGATTTTGTCAAACCTATATAACAAGCTTTAGTCATTGAATATAATGAAGCATTTGCTTCGCCTACGACACCGCTAATTGAGCCGATATTGATAATTCTTCCCCATTTGTTTTTTTTCATATTTTCTGTGACGTATTTTATGAGTTTATAAGGAGTTTCTACATTTAATTTTATAATTCTTTGTATATCTGGCTCTTGAACCTTTTCAACTGGTGAGTACAAATATTCACCCGCATTATTTATTAGGATATCAATATTACCTGCTTTTGATATAGTTTCTTCGTATAAAGTCTTGCAGCTATCTTGTTGTGTCAAATCAATTTGAAAATAACCAGCGGCTTGTATTTCTCGAGCTGTTTTTTTTAGATTTTCCAAATTTCTTGCACAAATATAAACATTGTAATTGTTTTTTGACAATTTTGATGCAATGGCTTTCCCTATACCTTTAGAGGAACCAGTTATTAAGACATTTCTTTTATTTGTTTGTGTCATAGTTGTATTCCGTCATAATTTGTACAATTGATTCCATTATTAATGAAATTATTTCTGCTCTTTGTTTTTCATCAAGATTTTTTATGATTTCAATTGCAGAATGAAGAGAAAGATTTTTATCATACCATCTTTTGTATTCATTTAGCTTATTTTGTGCCAGTACGGAAATTTCGCCGTCTTTGTTTGTTTTTAATTCTCCAAGTATAATTTGAATTAAATCTTGTGCTATTTCATCTCTCAATTCTTCATTTATACTTTCCAAGAATTTCATTAAATGACTCAAGTCAGGATCTTTGTCATACCAGCGTACATAATTCATAGTCTACACCTCAAGCCATTTTCTTACTTCATCAGCAACATATGCAAAAGTTGGTATAATGCCTAAATTTTTTGGCTCAAAATCTGATGCTTTTGAATATACAAGAAGCGGTACTTGCTCTCTTGTATGGTCTGTCCCTGGGACTGTCGGATCACATCCGTGATCTGCGGTTATAAACAAAATGTCATTTTCTGTCATTTTATTCATAATTTTAGGTAAAAATGCATCAATTTCTTCTATTGCATTGCCATAGCCTTTCCAATCATTCCTGTGACCAAAAAGCATATCAGTATCTACAAGGTTTGTAAAAATAAGTTCTGCTTTCGGCTGTTTTGTTGTATCTGTAATTTTTATTTTATCTAGATCAAGGCTTCCTTCTACTGCTTTTAAAGTTAGTTCCAATCCTTCTTTATTAGAACCTGTATGAACAGCATGGGAAACGCCTGATTTTACATATATATCTTCTATTTTCCCTATACCGACAACACGGCCATTTGCGTTTAATATTTCATTTAAAACAGTTGGTTTAGGAGGTTCTACAGAATAATCTCTTCTGTCTTTTGAAATTCTTGTAGGTTTTCCGTCTACAACATGATAAGGTCGCGCAATTACCCTTGATACGTTGTGTTCACCAACTAAAATTTCTCTTGCTATGTGACACATTCTATAAAGTTCTTCCAAAGGGACGATATCGACATCGACAGCTATTTGAAAAACACTGTCTGCACTTGTATAAACTATTGGGAATTTCGTTTTATGGTGTTCTTCATTCAAATCTTCAATAATTTGGGTGCCAGATGCCGGATAGTTGCCAAGTATTCCTCCGCAACCAGTCTTTTCAATGAATTTATTAATTATATTGGAAGGAAAACCTTCAGGATAAACTCTAAAAGGTTCATCTAAAACAAGACCGGCTATTTCCCAATGACCTGTAGTTGTATCTTTTCCTTTTGAGACTTCTCTCATTATTCCGTATTGAGCGATTGTTTCTTTCTCGGGGGCAACACCAGCAACATTGCCAAGGTTTCCGATACCCATTTTTTGCATTGTTGGCAAGTCTAGTCCGCCATTAGCTTTTGCTACGTTACAAAGCGTGTTGCATTCTGGGATATCATTGTAATCAGCACAATCAGACATTGCACCACAACCCATTGAGTCTATAACTAAAATAATTGCTCTTTTCATAATTTTAAATCCATAAGTATTTTTCTTGATTTTATTTTAGCATATGTTTGTAAAACGGGTATGTTTTTTGTACCATTTTGATTAAGGACAATATCAAGAAAGGAATATAAAATTGTTAAGAGCAGGGATTGTAGGACTACCAAACGTAGGTAAATCAACATTATTTAATGCGTTGACTTCAACTGCAAATGCACAAAGTGCAAATTATCCGTTTTGTACAATTGAACCAAATATAGGCGTAGTTAGTGTACCGGATGAAAGACTTTATGTTTTGGAACCTATGGTTAAAGCTGCAAAAGTTGTTCCTACAGCAATTGAATTTGTTGATATTGCAGGTTTGGTAAAAGGTGCAAGTAAGGGCGAAGGATTGGGCAACCAATTTTTGGCAAATATCAGAGAAACTGATGCAATTATTGAAGTTGTTCGCTGTTTTGATGACCCTAATACAATTCATGTAACAGGTAAAGTTGATCCTATTGATGATATTGAAACAATTAACACAGAACTTGCACTTGCGGATATGGCAAGTTTGGAAAAACGTCAGCAAAGATTGTCAAAGGTTGCAAAAACTGGCGATAAAGATGCTATAGCAGAGCTTGCTGTGGTTGAAAAATTGCTTAAACTTTTAGAAGACGGCAAATTTATAAATGTAAAAGACCACTTTAATGAAGATGAATTACCATTTATTAAATTTATGCATCTAATGACAACAAAACCTGTTATTTATGCAGCAAATGTATCTGAAACAGATCTTGCGACAGGTAATGAATATGTAGAAAAAGTCAGAGAATATGCAAAAACTCACAACGCAGATGTTGTTGTTATTTCTGCAAAGATTGAGGCAGAGCTTTCTGAGCTTGGTGAAGAAGAAAAGAAAGATTATTTAGCTGAGCTTGGTGTGGATAGCTCAGGTATAGAAAGAATGATTAAATCTGTATACAGTTTACTTGATTTGCGAACTTTTATCACTGCTGGTGAGATGGAAGTAAAAGCTTGGACAATCCCTGCTGGTGCAAAAGCTCCTCAAGCTGCAGGTGTTATTCACACAGATTTTGAAAAAGGTTTTATTCGTGCAGAAGTCACGAGCTATGATGATTTTGTAAAATGTGGTTCTTATGCTGCTGCAAAAGAAAAAGGCTTAACTCGTCTTGAGGGTAAAGATTATGTTATGCAAGACGGTGACATTGTTCACTTTAGATTTGCTGTATAGTTAATTTTTAATTAGTCAACAGTTTTATCTTCTTTTGTTTTTAACATATTTTCAAAATAATCAAGTCTGTCAATAAGCTCTTGATATTTTGGAAAATCACCGTTGTATTCTGATTTTATTTTGGAAATTACAGGTTGCTTTAATAACTCAGGCATATTAAGTGCAATATTATATACACCTTTGTCTCCAGGTTGCCATTCTAGTGCTTTGTAGTAATCTTCTTTATATGATTTTTTTAGACGTAATTTCCAGTTGTTAGGATCTTGTGTTCCTGCACGGTTATATGTTTTATCAAGGCCAAAAAAGTCCATAAATGAAAGTTGAATTTTTTGTGCAAACCTAAACATTTCTTCGAATTTTAATTTTACACGTAATCTTCTGTCCCATTTCATTTTATCCATAATTTCTGCTCTTTGAGTGTTTGTGAGCTCAGGAAAAAGGCTGCCAACTATATAGTCTTGTTCATATATTCCGTTTTTACAATTTTCTCTTGCATAAAAATTGTCATCACAAACCTGTGCAAATGGCGGATGATCATGACAGCCTAGGATTACGGTATCTTCTTTATGTTTTGGGTCTGTAAGTCTTTTTTGTATCTGCCATTGATATGAAGATGTAATTTCAGGAAGTGTTTGTCCTTCTCTATTTTTATCAAAAACTTCTCTAAACTTTAGTGTATCACAACCTAGTGTCTCCCAAGGCATATCTTGAGGTTTTATACCTTTTTCTTTAAATAAAGGAAGAAGAATTTTATCTAAAATTTTTGCATAATCACCATCCGGATCGATATCAGGCATGTTTTTTATGTCTTTGTTTATTTCATCAGTTATACTTCGGTCCCATCCTTTATCATATCCAAAAACATTGTCTTTATGCATCATACTAATATTTGCTCCGTGAGCATTTTTGTATATAATATGTTCCGGAACATTTGGGTCTTCGTCAGGATATCTGCCTATTTGGATTTCAATATTGTCTTTATTGTATATCCACGGGTCAATAAGTCCTATTGCGTGGTCAATTCTGACGTTTTCATAAGTATCAAGCAGTTTTTCAAATTTTTCTTTTATAAGCTTTCCTGCTGGGCCAAGGCCTACTATATTGCCAGATTCATCCTTAATAAAAAGTTTTTTAGGGTCTACAATTGGTATATCCCAAGTTTGGTTATTCCCCCATTGTGAACCATTACCTATTGCTCTTCCTTCTCCTCCATATGGTGTTCCAACTCTAAAGTCTTTTAGAAAAGCGTCTTTGTGCGCATAATAATCCATCATATGAAAACCGATAATAGCATCAGTGCTATATTTTAGTTTTCCATTAGTTTTAGTAAATTCTCGTTCTTGTTTATCAATTATAAATTGTTTGAATTTATATATATCAATTTCTTTACCATATTTTTGTTTCAAACGTTTGTAATAATTAACAGCTTCATCATGAAAAGGAGAAGATTTGTCATTCATATAGTCAAAAAGATTTGCACACATGTCAGGCCATTCAAGAAAATTGTCATCCATTTTTAGAAGATTTTTTAACTGAAGAAATACAGCATTTTTTTCAAGCCAATTGTCTTGTTCTTTTTTGAACTTTTTAAATTCGTTGTTTAACCTAATAGCATCAGGATCTTTTGATTTTAGTTTTAATAAAAGATTTGTGTATGCTTTTTTATAAAGTTTGTCAGTTACATAAAAAGCTTTATTAAAATTTGTTTGATCGGAATTATCTTCATACAAACCATTTCTATCAACATGTTTTATATAGTCAACAATATCGTTTTGAAAATCATTTATTGATAGCAAATTTGCATATTCTTTTGTTGCAAATTTTTCCATATCTGTATATAGATAATTTTTAGAATTTATGGAAGATGTGTATGGCGAAAGCTTTGTCAAGCCGGGAGGACCAAGCTGAATCGTATCAAATCCGTGAAATTTTAAAAATTTGTTAAGTTCTATAGCTTTTTTATTTATATGCGAGCCAATAAACAAGTCATTGTCTTTTACAGGAAAAGATGATTGATGAAGAATTAATGCTAAATCCTTGATTCCCAAAAATGATTTTGCATCAGCTATTGCTTTGGGATATTCTATTTCTTCAGAATTTTCACACCAAGGAACTTTGATATCGCTTTTAGGTGCTCTTTTAAATGATTTATTTTGATTTGTGCAGTAAAGTGAATTTTGAATTTGGTGTATTTTCATAAAATGACCTTATGTATTAATTCTATAAAAGCTGAACAAAAGGTTTTTGACCAGTTATTTACAAAAATTTTACATAAATAAAAAAAGAATTTTAAAAAATTACTGGAAATTTAAAATTGTTTTGGTAGAATAAACTTACAGCAGTTTTTTGTTGTATTTATTTAATAAATGCCGATGTGATGAAATTGGTAGACGTGCTAGACTCAAAATCTTGTGTGGTTTGCGCCACGTGCCGGTT
>CALUSQ010000013.1 GCA_944323475.1 Candidatus Gastranaerophilales bacterium | reverse complement strand
GTAGAGGGTGGAAAGTTCTTATTGTAATGTTTACAAAAGGCGGGAATGATTATGGAGAACTTATATTCTTTTCTCAACTTTGTCCCGAACTGAAAGATCATGTAAAAATTGTTCAAGCAGGATTAGATAGAATAGTATATGCCTCTAACATATCAGAGCAAGATAAAGCACAAATTCAAAAAGGCTGGGAAACAGCAAAAAAAGCAATCAAGAATAACGAGTATCAACTGATAATATTAGATGAAGCTAATATCGCAATAGACTTAGATCTTATAAATCTTACTGAAATGGTAGAGGTGCTAAAAAACAAACCAGATGATATGGAAATTGTTCTTACAGGCAGAAATGCAAAAAAAGAAATAATTGATATAGCTCATCTTGTTTCTGAAATAAAACCAGTAAAACATTATTGGGATTTAGGAATAAAAGCTCGTAAAGGGATAGAATTTTAAAATTATTTATGATTGAAATTTTCTAGTTTTTGAAATAAATTAGAATAATAAAGAGGATTAAGGAGAATTAATTATGGCACAACAATTTCCGCCACAACAATTTAAAACAAGGCTTGCTTTATTAGTATTTTTAAAAGGAGCATCAGCACCTATGGTTCTTTATTTTGAAGATCCCAAAGCTGTTTTTGATGAAATTCTTCCTCTTATTAGAACTCAAAATGTCGCAAAACTTATAGAAAAAGAACCAACAGGTCCCATTAAAAAAGTTGCAATTATGTCTAATCAAATTGCATCAATAGCACTTCAAGAAGAAGTTTGTCAACAATAATTACAGAAATTAAGATATTTTAAAATTTTGGTAGGTTAATGAAATTAGTTGAAATAAAAAACAGTTTAGCAAAGTTGTACTATGAACCAGCAGACTTTCCGCTAGTTCTTTCAGACTTTTTAACAGTTGATGATGGTAATCAAAAAATTCTTTCACAAGTTGTTTCAATCGAATCAACAAATAGAGATACAACAAATTGTGCTATATTAAAATTCTCTTTAAATTTAAATGCTGATAATACACATGATGTATATAGCGGATATGTTCCGCCATTAGATGCGTTGGTGTCAAAAACTCCACCTAAAATTCTGGCATCGATATTTAATGACAAAGAAAAAGGTATAAAACTAGGGAAACTAACTAGCACAGCAAATATCAACCTAAATATTAATCCTCAAATTATTGAAAATTTCTTGTATATTCAATCAGATACGCAAGAAGAAATAAATTCTATTTTAAATAAAATAGTTAATTTCAATAATGAATATAATAAAAAAACAGTTGTTTTAGATTTTGACGGTTTAATCACATATAACAAAACAAGTAATGTTGAACTTGGTAAAGATTTTAAACTACCAATTGACAAAAATACTATTAACTATATTTATGAAAATGATTTAACTGGCTTGACTGTTGAACAAAGAGCAATCGTACAAGATATTTTGTTAGACGTTCAAAACTACATTGACACAATAGATGAAGGATATATTCCATTTAGTACACTATTGAATGTTGTAAATGAGATATACGAAACAGAAAAATCTACAGGAATAATTCTATTACGCAACAAATTACTAAAATACAATCAATTGAATATTTTTGCTTCATCAAATGATGAAATAAATGCTCTTAAATATTCTGTTAAAAATAATACAGTTACTATATTGAATCTAAAAAATACTGTTACAAATTGGCAAAAAGAATCTGTTGTGTTTTTAATCAATAATATAAAAGAAAATTACCATTTATTGTTTAACGTTAAAGACAACATTTTTGATACCAATATCATTAACAAAATATATAAATCTGAAAATATTAAACCAATAATTGCATCAGCATATAATTCGGATTTTTCAGCACAATTGAAATCATTTGCCAAAAACTTAATTTTATTTAAACCTCAAAATCAACAAAAAGCATTCGCAACATATAGTTCATTTATGAACAAAATTTCTAATGGAGAATTTATAATTTCTGGTGCAGATACTTATTATACACCATTAATAATAAAAGAAATTCCACATAAAATTGAACAAATACAATCAGACGTTTCACAAAATTCTCAAATAAAAATTAGCGATACTGATACTACCAATAAAGAAATTATAAAAAATTTAGAGGTTAAATCAGAAGAACCTACATCATATGAAGAAGAAGCAGAGCTTATTAGTCCTGAAAAAATTTCATTATTGCCTTTAGAAGCAGATATGATGGAAGAAATACAGCCGATTAATGAACATGAATCTCAAGAAGCACAAAGTGAAATAAAAAATATTTTTGACGAATCACTTGAACAAGAAATCGCAAAAGATGTAGACAAAATGTTTTATGCAGAAGCAGCAATTACAGAAAAAAATACTCAAGATACAACAAATATTTTACCGGAAGAAAATAAAGAAGATACAGCATTTGATGCAACTGTAAATTATGAAGAATTATTTTCTGATGAAGATTTAGATATGCTTGATAACATTGAAGAAGAATCAGAAGAAAATATAATTGATGACACTGAAGATATAATTCAACTTGATGATATTTCAAATTCTGATAGCAAAGATATTTTATCAGGTACATTAGATGATACCAGCAATTTATCAGATATAAATTACGAAACAAATACATCACCTGATAAAACTATTGAATTACAAACAGAGAAAGTAAATTCTATTGAACAAAGTTTCACAGAAACTGAATCTTTACTCAATATTCCAGTATACAAAACTGAAATTGATGAAAAAATAGAAACAAACAATTCTATAAAAATTGCAGAAGGAAATATTGTTTATCACGAAAAATATGGAAGAGGAGTTGTAGAACAATTAATCAAATATGGTAATAAAACACTTTGTTCTATTCAATTTGATAATGTGGGGAGAAGACTTCTTGATCCAAATTTAGCAGATTTAAAACAAATGTAGTATGTTTAATTTATAGACTTCTAAATATTAATGTGCTAAGTTTATATTGAGAGTTGCTTATGAATCCATATTTAAAACAATATAGACAAACACAAATAAATACAGCACCAAAAGAAGAAATACTTCTTATGCTTTATGATGGTGCTGTTAGATTTTTACACCAAGCAAAAGCTGGCTTTGCAGAAAAAAATATTGAAAAAATACACAATAACTTGATGAAAGTCCAAAATATAATTACAGAATTTGAATCTGCATTGGATATGGAAAATGGCGGTGATTTTGCAAAAAATCTTTTTGGACTTTATGAATTTATGAGCCAACAGCTAAGTATAGCCAATATTAAGAAAAAAGAAGACAGCTTAGATATTGTAATAAAACACATGACAGAATTAAGAGATACTTGGAAACAAGCTGTTAAAAAATTCAAAGCAGAAGGTAACTCTTTCTTAGAAAATGAAGTAGATAAATACAAAATTTCTAAAAATGAAGAGAACGATGATGAAGACGATGATGAAAATGATGGCTCGATAGGGGATTATATATAAAATGAGTACAACTGATGTTGAAAATCTCGAAATGATTTATAATAAATTATATGAGTTGTCTGTACAAATAGGACAACTTATTGATAGAAAATTATACACAGAGCTTGTAACTTTTTTAGCCAAAAAAGACAAACTTTTAAAAGATGCTGAAAAAATTGTACAAAAGCTTCAAGGACAAAACTTTAATACAGAAAATCTTACAGAAATATGCAAGAAATATCAAAATCAGGAGACAATTAATCTAAATTCACTTAAACTTGTAAGAGACGACATAAAAAAAGAGTTAACAAAAGCATCAAAAGATTCCAAACTTCTCAATGCTTATGCATCAAATAAAGAAATAAAACAAGGGAATATTTTGGATTGCAGGCAATAATGAGTAATTTTTTTAAAAATAAACAACTTGCTGCATTTATTTCCGTACTTTCAAATTCTTTTTTGATAGTTCTAAAACTTATAGCAGGATTTATTTCTGGCAGCGTAAGTATTATTTCAGAAGCTATTCACTCAGGCAGTGATTTACTTGCTTCAATAATTACATGTGTTGCTGTTCACGAATCAGAAAAACCTGCTGATGAAAAACATCCATTTGGCCATGGCAAATATGAAGATGCTGCCGGATTTATCGAAGGCGTAATAATCATATTGGCTGCATTATACATTATATATGAAGCAGCAAGAAAACTTACTGGTGAAATAGAACCTTTGAATAATTCAATATTAGGTATTACAGTTATGTCAATATCTGTTGTTGCCAATATTGCTGTTAGTCTATATTTGTTCAAAGTCGCAAAAGAGACTGATTCAATTGCTGTATACTCAGATGCACAACATCTTAATACAGATATATTTTCTTCATTAACTGTATTAGCTGGACTACTTATTATAAAATATACAGGTTTGCATATATTAGACTCTTTAATAGCAGTGATAGTAGCAATGGTAATTTTACAAACAGGTATTAAAATTTGTAAAAAGACATATGATGATCTTATGGATGCATCTTTGCCTGATGAAGAAATAAGTCTAATCAATTCAACAATAAAAAAACATTTTGATAACGATAATTCGGCCATAAAAGATATAAAAACAAGAAAATCAGGTAAAAGAAAAGAAATTAATATAACTTTGTTTGTAGATGGTAATATGACAGTAAACCACGCTCATGATTTGTGTGACAACTTGGAAAAAGAGATTGAAAATGAACTTGGCAATACAGAAATAACAATCCATGTTGAACCCTCAAAAGCACTTTCTTGCAAAAAGATAAACAAATAAGTAAAATTGAAGTATGAAAAGAAGATTACTATTGCTATTTATATTTTCATTTTTATGCGTTTTGTTTACGTTAAATAATTTGTCGTATAAATATATTGATAACAAAATTGATACAGTTGCTGTACAACAAAAATTTCAAACTACTGATATAAATAAAATAAAAAATCAAATAAACAGTACAAATTTTTCTATAATAAATGAGAATATAAGATTAGTTATTACATTTTCAACAGGATTAATTTTTTTCCTTATTTTTACGTTTTTATCAACAAATATTCCATTGATAATCCTTATATTCTTCATAATAGCCTACCTAATAGCATATAACTTACTATTAAATAACTTAATTTTTATCAACTTAGCTTCACCATTTTTTGCAATTGCTATAGCAAAAATATTTTCTAATGGTTATATCAACAACTTCAAAGAAAGTGTTGATAAAAAAATTGAAAATGTATTAGGGAAATATATATCTAAAGACATAAAAAACAAAATTTTAAAAAACAAAGCAAATATAGAATTGGGAGGAAAAAGAGCAGAAATTTCAGTAATGTTTGCTGACATAAGAGGCTTCACATCCCTCTCTGAAAAAAGAAAAGCTGATGAAGTTTCTGCACTATTAAATGAATATTTTACTGAACTTGAACCAATAATTACTAAATATAACGGGGTAATAAATAAATTTATAGGCGATGCAGTACTTGTTGTATTTGGTGATCCCAATATTGATAAAAACCATGCAGAAAATGCCGTAAAATGCGCATATGAGCTAAGAGAAAAAGTAAAAAAAATAAAAGAAAGATGGGTATCAGAAGGCAAACCTAAAATTGACATAGGTATTGGAATAAATACAGGAGAAGCATTTATAGGCAACGTCGGAACTAATAATAGATTTGAATATACAGTTATTGGTGACGCAGTAAATATTGCAAGCAGAATAGAAGATTATAACAAAATTTATAAAACACATATTTTAATTAGTGAAAATACCTATTCAAAAATATCTCAAATTGTAGACGTTATAAAAATTAGAGAAGTTACAATAAAAGGTAAAATCAAAAAAATAAACATCTATGAAGTGCTAAGAATCACAGAATAATTACAATGATAGAAAATATTGAGCAGCTAAAACAAGCTATAGAAATTGAGCAGAAACATCTATATATAGACATTAGGGGTAAAACGGACACATTTTCAGGGTTTATACTCAGAGAACTGCATAAATTATATAAAAAATCAAAAAGAAACCCCAAATGGGTTATATTGACAAAAGAGTTTGAAACTTATTCAATGGCAACAGTTGCAACTAGAAGAAAAGCAGTTCAAAGACTTGTCAAAACCCTTAGAGAGGAAATCAGCCCTAAAGGAGAAGTCAAAAAAATTGATCAGAATATAGAGCTTAAAGATCCAACCCAAACGGATGTAATGTATATCAAAGGTGTAGGCCCAAAAGTTGGTAATCTATTGAACAAACTTGGTATATATACTGCAAAAGACCTGCTTTTTTACTTTCCCAAACGACACATAGATTACTCTTCGAGAACATTTATAAAAGACTTAAAAGACGGTGTTAATTCGACAATAATCGGCTCTATCAAGTCCATAAGCGCTTACAATTCAAAAAACAACTTAGGAATAATATCAGTTACAGTAGCTGATGAAACAGGTCACATCAAGTTAAATTTTTTCTATGCAAAAGCCAATCGCTACATGCTAGAACGTTACAAATCACAATTTATAAAAGGTTCAAATATTATCGTCTCAGGAAAAGCCAAAATAGATAAATTTTCCGGAATGTATACAATTGATAAACCAGAATTTCAAGTACTTTCAGGAGAATTTGAAAGCGGGAAAAACCTAAATCTAGCAAGAATAGTTCCTGTATATCAACTGATAGAAGGTTTGAATATAAAAACGCTGAGACGAGCAATATTTAACGCAATCGAACAGTTTACTCCAACATTGCACAATATAATCCCAGACGAAATAATGATTAGAAACAAACTAATCAATAGAAATCAAGCGATAAAACAAATTCATTTCCCTGAAAATGAAGAAATGTTTGAAAAAGCAAGATATACAATAGTTTTTGAAGAATTCTTTCTATTACAGCTTAAATTAGCACTTTTAAGAGAAGAGAACTCTAAAAAATATAAATCTATACCTTTAAGAATCAAAAAAAATGGTCTTGTACAAACATTTGTTAAAAATCTACCGTTTACATTAACTCAAGGTCAAAATAAAGCACTTGATGAAATACTAAAAGACATAGCATCTGAAACACCAATGCAAAGACTTCTCCAAGGAGATGTTGGTAGCGGAAAAACAGTCGTAGCTTGTGCAATGCTTTTATCTGCAATAGAAAATAATTATCAAGGAGCACTAATGGCACCTACAGAAATACTTGCGCAACAACATTTTAACAACTTTGTAAAATGGCTTACACCATTAGGTTTAAGTGTAGGTTTATTTACAGGTACAAATAATTCAAAAACGAGAAAAAAGCTTGAAACAGACCTAAAAAATGGACAAATAAATATAGCTATAGGTACACACGCTCTAATTCAAGATAATATTGAGTTCAAGAACTTAGGCGCAATAGTAATTGACGAACAACACAGATTCGGAGTAAAACAACGTTCAGCACTTATGATAAAAGGCGCTAATCCTCAAGTTTTGACAATGACAGCAACACCTATCCCAAGGACACTTGCACTTTCAACACAAGGCGATCTTGATTTTTCAGTAATAGATGAAATGCCTAAAAACAGAAAACCGATAAAAACATATCTTATAAAGCCAACTCAACGCAATCAAGCATATAAATTAATTTCATCTGAAATAAACAACGGACACCAGTGCTACATTGTATACCCGTTGATTGATGAAAGTGAAACACTTTCGGCAAAAGCAGCAACAAAAGAAGCAGAAAGGCTAAAACAAACAATTTTCCCAAATCTAAATATTGGTCTGCTACACGGAAAACTTTCTAACTCTGAAAAAGATGATGTTATGGAAAAATTCAAAAATAAAGAATATGACATACTAGTCAGCACAACAGTGGTAGAAGTTGGTGTGGATGTTCCAAATGCTACAGTTATGATGATAGAAAATGCAGAAAGATTTGGATTATCACAATTACATCAGCTTAGAGGCAGAGTTGGACGTTCAGAGCTGCAATCATATTGCCTGCTTGTACCAGCAAATTCAGCACAAACAACAATGGATCGCCTAAAAATTATGGAAGAAACAAATAACGGGTTTATTATCTCAGAAAAAGATTTAGAAATAAGAGGCCCCGGCGAATTTTTAGGAACGCGTCAAAGTGGTATGATAAACTTTGCACTTGCCGATTTAGTTAAAGACACCAAAATACTTGAATTAGCACGAAAAGAAGCCTTCAAGCTTGTTGACGAACTAAATACAGAGAAAACACTTAATCAAAATCTTTATAAAGAACTTGAAGATAAATTTAAAACAATCCAAGATCTCTCAACACTTGATTAGAACGAGATGCAGATGTACTATTAATTGAATCTTTCATCTGAACTATATACTCTGCATCAGCATATTTTTGTTTTGCACGCACATAATTTTCTGCATTATTTCTTGGCAGCAGACTTCTTAAACGAAAACTTACATCTATCTTATTAATCTTCATCTTCAGACTTTCTTCAGGGGGAGAACCCAATCTAGTTTAGTTAGTAGTAATTTATTGGTGTATAATAATATACATCATAAAGAAAACATTTCAAGTCGGAGAATTGATAAAAATGGCAGAAAAAATAATTATACTTTCTGGAAAACAGTATAGCGGTAAGGATACAGTAGCCAAAATATTGTTAGAAAACTTAACAAACTTTAAAAGAATAGGTTTAGGTGATGCAATAAAAATAGAATATTCTGAAAAAACAGGCATACCTTTTGAAGAAATTGAAAAAAATAAACATCTCTATAGACAAGATCTTATAAACTTAGGCAACAAAAGAAGATCAGAAGACAAAGATTACTGGATAAAAAAAGTAATATCTCTTGATGGCAATATAATAGTTCCCGATGTAAGAGTTAAAAGAGAACTTGAATTTTTTAAAGCAGAAAATGCATATACAATAAGAGTTGAAGCTTCAAGAGAGATTAGAAGCAAACGAGGTCAACTAATAGGCGAGACTGATGTTACAGAAGTTGATTTAGATGATGTAAAAGATTGGAACTATGTTATAAAAAATGACTCAACATATGAAAATTTGCAAGCTGAATCAATCAAACTTGCAAATGATATAAAGAGTTTTTTGAACAAAGATAAGTAAATTATTAAACGTATTGTTTGATATAATCACTTAAAGAATAATCGCCATACTTAAAAGTATAAGGTTGGTGATTGTACTCTGGAGTTTTGTAAATATAATTACTTGTAATCATATAAATTTTATTGTGAGTAAATAAAAAAGAATTCATTTCCGAATATTCACACATAAGTTCTTCTAAATTATTTACACCTTCAATAATCTTATCAAACACTTTAACACATCCTTCATCTATAAATTATCATCCACAAATTATTAATCGGATAACATGCAAAATAACTTTAGAATAAATTATAATTTAGTAACATATATTTACAAATGAATGTTGTATAATAAATAAAAAATGTTTTGGAGTAATAATATGAAACCAAAAATTATATTAGGATGTGATCACGCAGGCTTTGATTTAAAAAACATTATAATAAAATATTTAGAAAAAAAAGGTTATGATATAACAGATGCAGGCACTTATGAAGAAAAAACTTGTGATTATCCAATAATAGCAAAAGAAGTTGCCCAAAGAGTTGCAACCAAAGAATTTGAAAAAGGAATACTTATATGCGGAACTGGCATTGGAATGAGTATAGTAGCAAACAAAGTTAAAGGAATTAGAGCTGCGGTAGTTTCAGATACTTGTTCTGCTAAAATGTCCAGATTACATAATGATTCAAATATTCTATGCTTCGGTGCAAGAATTATCGGTACAGAACTAGCAAAAGACATTGTTGATATATGGCTAAATACAACATTCCTTGAAGAAAGACATCTAAAAAGACTTGAAATGATCGAAAACTAGTCAGATATTTTTCCAACAGCAACATCTACTGATGAACAAATAGGAATTAAATTGTCTAAAAAAGCATCTGCTAATGCTAATTTCAAAGAATCAGATATCTTAACTAAAATAAACTGCCCTTTTTTCTCTTTGCACATTTTATATAATTCCGTAAATGTTGCAGTATATTCATCATCAAAAATTTTAATATTTTCCATATTAAAAATAATATTTACACACCCTGTATAAAGACTGGTATTAACGTCTTTGATCAAATTATCAATATGTCTTTTTGAATTAAATTTATTTACCGTATAACAACAAATATTTTCATTAATCAAATACTTAAAAAAATCTTCATTATCTTTTGTTGTTAAAGAACTTGTAATAAATTTTAGAATCTGATCATGCCAATTACTGCTTTTAGGCACAAATTCATCAATTCCAAGCTTATAACATTTTTCAATAAGATTCTTATCATCAGTGCCTGACATTACAATAATTTTGTTAGTCTTTTTAGCTTCACGAAGTTTTATACACTCATCAATAAGTTCTAAACCATCTTCTGCATCAGGCAAAAATAAATCAACTACAATAAAATCAAATTTCTTTTTCTTTAATTCAGCAAGCGCTTCAAGTTTATTTCTTGCAACAGTTGGGACAATACCTACTTTTTTCAAAAGTTGATTGAATTGATATATTGAAAGCTCCAAATCATCAACAATTAAAATATTAAACTCAGCAGGTAAACCTGTTTGTTCAGATGTAAAAGATAAAATCTTGCGTTCTATTGATATTAAAGCTTTGGTAATATCATCTGAAACCGCATTTTCAATAGATACATCTATACCAGATAAATCAAATAATTTTGTTAACTGTTCATTATTTATTTCCATAATCTAACACCTGCATAATGTCATATGTATTATTTTAAATTTGAAATTCTTTAATGACCTCATTCAAAAGCTTTAAATCTTCTTTATTTTCGCATTTTTTTTGAAATTTTTCAAATAAATCTGGCCTTTTCTTTAAAGTAACAAGCATTTGCTGCTTCCTTCTCCACTTTGCTATTTCAAGATGATTTCCGCCAACAAGAACTTCCGGGACAGAAAGACCATAATATTCACGAGGTTTGGTATACTGAGGATATTCTAAAAGTCCGTCAGCAAAAGAATCATAATGAGCAGAATCAATTTTTCCCAAAAAACCATCAATATTTCTTGATATAGAATCAATCATACAAAGCGCTGGCAACTCACCGCCTGTTAGGACATAATCGCCTATAGAAACTTCTTTCGCTTTTGTATAAAGTTTAATTCTTTCGTCAAACCCTTCATAATGCCCACAAATCATTATAATATGTTTTTTTTCGGCTAGTTTACAAGACATTTTCTGATTAAACGTTTGACCCTGTGGGGAAAGAATTATAACCTCAGTATTGTTGTCTTTTTCGATAGAATCAAAACAGTCAAAATAAGGCTGGCACATCAAAACCATACCGGCACCGCCGCCAAAAGGAGTATCATCAACTTTTTTGTGTTTATCTTTAGTAAAATCACGGGGATTTACAGCATTAATTTCAATTACACCTGACTCAATTCCTCTTGCAATAATACTATGAGAACAAGCTTGATTAATCATCTCAGGAAACAAAGTTAAAACATCAAATTTCATATTTATTCCTTTGACTCTTGTGTCATATCAATACCATCTGAGTATTTTATAACAATCATGTTTTTATCAATATCAACCAAAGGGACCCATTCTTTTACAAAAGGAATCATAAATTTTAAGCCATTAAGCTTCTCAACCTCTATAATGTTTGAAGCTTTATTTTCCCCCATATCAGCAACTTTACCTATTTTGTGATTGTCTGTATCATATACATCCATACCAATTAAATCATTTATCAAAAACTCGTCTTTTTTAAGTCTAGCTTTTAATGCTTCTTCAGTAACATGAATAAGTAACCCTTTAATCAATTCAACATCATTTATTGAATCTACGCCCTTAAATTTAATAATTGCAAAATTTTTATGAAATCTTACAGATCGAACTTCGTAAATAGTTTTAACATTATTGCGAAAGATATAAACGGATTTTAAACTTCTTATTAAATCTTCTTTCCCAGAAGTAAATCCAACTTTAGCTTCACCTTTTATACCATGAAAATTTAATATCTTACCGACAGAAACTAATTTACTCATTTTCTTTTACATCGTCTGCTGTTTCTTCCTTGTCAACAGCTTTTTTTCTGCCTCTAGTTTTTTTAACAGGCTTATCTTCAGCAGAAGAAACTGAATCATTTTCAGCTGATTCTTGTTGCGGCTTAACTTTAAATTCTGCAGGAGCATCTTCTCTTTCAGGATTCCATCTATCTAGCCCCATCTGCTTTCTAATAAGACCTATACCGACATGAACACGCCATTCATCAATTTTAAGCTGAGCTGCAATAATTTTATGGCAGCCAATTGGTGGCAAAGGCAATAACGGTTCATATAACATCTTTATTGCAGTAAGCTGATCTGGAGATACAGCAAGTTTTCTTTTTGGAAAGGTAAGCTTTGGCAACATCATTTTTTGTCTAATAAGATTTATACCAAAAAATACTTTTCTTGCTTCCAAACCAATTTGTTCACCAATTACCTCGTGAGCATCAGGATTTGGAAGAGGTAACATCTTTTTATACAGTTCTTCAATTTGGAGTAATTGTTCTCTATTAACCAAAAGTTGCTTTTGCGGTCTTTGTGGACGACCTTGCTGCGGACGTCTGTTACCTTGAGGTCTGTTATAACCTCCTTGTGATCTATTAAATCCACCCTGGGGTCTATTATATCCGCCTTGTGATTTTTGATATCCGCCTTGAGAACGTTGTTGCGGACGTTGATAGCCTTGACGCTGATAACCACCTTGTGAGCGTTGATAACCTTCATTTCTATCATAAGGTCTTTGAGGACGTGGTCTATCATAATTGTTTTGTGGTCTTTGGTATCCTTGATTATAGTTTCTTTGAGAGTCATATCTTTGTCTGTCTTGTTGATATGAGTTTTCTTCTCTTCTTGGATACCCTTCTGTAGAATATCCACCACCATAACTATAAGAATTTGTTTTTTCTTGTGATGACGATTCTTGATGTTGACCTTGAGAATTTTCATCATTTTCAGAACTAGAATCAAAACCTTTTTTGTCAGGATATAAGCAGTTTGGACAAATAACCCTTTTAGGGTTTTTAGTTTCGAATTCCGCTCCACATTTGGTACACTTATTTACATACATTTTTTACAATCCTTTTGAAGTAAAAGGAGAAAGGCTATTTAACTTTTAGCTCCTCGACATCTTAAATAAATAATTAATTCTAATATCTTATAATATTTTAAATGCAAATATATTATATGGCAAGCATTTTTACAAATATCATCCATTTATTGGGTCAAAACAAAAGTCACGGGACCGTCATTACACAAGGAAACCTCCATCATTGCTGCAAATACACCAGTTCTTACATTTAAAGTAGAGTCTGAAAGTTTTTTTACAAACTTCTCATACATATCATTAGCAGTATCAGGCGCTTCAGCATTATCAAAACTTGGTCTTGTCCCTTTTTTACAATCAGCAGCCAATGTGAACTGCGAAACAACTAATATATCGCCATTTACATCTATAATAGATTTATTCATCTTATTATTTTCATCTTCAAAGATTCGCAAAGATAAAATTTTCTTTACCATCCACTCTAGCTTATCTTGAGTATCACCTTTTTCTACACAAAAAAGAATAAGCATGCCTTTTTCTATACAGGAATATGCTACTCCATCTATCTTAACAGAAGCATTTTTAACCCTTTGAATGACAGCTTTCACTTTTCAGCCTCCAATTCTGTTATATTTTTTTTCAACATATACCAAATCCAATAAAGATTTTTTCTAACATTAAAATAATAATTATCAAATGCAGACAAAAACATACTAGCTGCTTCAAAATCCAAATCAGAGCCGAAATCATTTTGTTTCATTAAATAGGAAAGCTCACAATGTTCTTTCATTGCAGCCATTTTTAATAGCTTATTCTTAACAATATACTTATTAGCTATATCAACATAAAGTGTAGATGCTTTTTTAAGATTTTTTAATGCATCTTCAGTAAGAGTATTTCTATTAGCAAGTTCTTGTTTAATTTTATCGACATATTCTTTGCCTTTTATAAAAAGTGGATAAACTTCACTAATTGCATCGATTTCTTCATGTAATCTCAAGATAATTTCTTTAATATTAAAACTTGGTTTAAAATCAGAATTTTTTAATATACTTTTATCTAGATTTCCAACAGCAAAAGAATTAAGAGCTAATTCAAGAGGCATATTTTCAAAACCATCTATTTGAGCTCCACCTAAAGAAGAATTTATCAATTTACATTTAGAATTAAATCTAATACCAAATTCTTTTATATACTCAATAAACATTGCATATGCATTTGAAGTAGGTAATTTTTCGCCATTTTGTCCGTCTACAGTCACCAACTCAGAATTAAATTTTTCTATGACATTATTCAAACGTTCATTTTTTTCTTCAATAGAAATGTCTAACTTTGCATAATATGCATCTCTATATTTTTCAAAATTTCTCGGATAAATACGATATTTATTTAATTTTTCGTCAAAAAAGCATTCAAGATCCTCATAAGCAGAACCTTTAGCATAGCAATTGCCATCAGAATATGCTAAATCTTGTCCAATAAGGATGATACTATTACATCCAAGGTACATAGCACTATATAATGCATGATAAGAAACAGTACCTTTGGTTTCAAAAGGGACAAAGTCTTTTCCTGCTACATCCAAAAACCATCTTGATGCATCTGTCTCTTCAGAAGCCGTTAAAAATATATTTTTAAAAGGTAAGTCATAAATATAATGACTTGTATATGGCTCACAAACCAATATTATATCCTTCGTTTTGGAAGAATCATAATGAATAGTTGTGTTCACTTTTTCTATAACGTGTAGAAAATCAGGAACAATACCATTAGCAATAAGAGTTTTAAAAGCAGTACCTACACAAAAAATATAAACACTATCTTTATATTTTTTGAGAGTTTCAATGTTTCTTGCTAAAGAAGGTCCTGCAGATACAATGACAGCCGGTTTATCCTTTAAAAGATTCTTATAATCAGTTAATAGTGGGCAATTAAATTTTTTATCCAAACATAGCATTGTTTGTTGTAAAAATGAATAAATTTGATGCACTTGAAAAGAATAATTGTGATCATACATTGCATACAGACGTTCTACTTCTTTGCCAAAAGCCTTATATTCAGTATCTCTTTGCAAAATATAGTAATCCAATGCAGATAAAGAAACTTTTGTTTTATATCTAAAAACGTGTTCAAAGACCATTCTATATTCATCAAAATTTGAAACAATATAACAATTATTGTTTTTAAAACTAGAAGTAAAATCTACAACTTCTAATACATATCTTAAAAGCTCAATATCATCTTCATAAACAATAACAATACCTTTTACACTTTGAGAAAATTCATCTAATAAATATCCAAGTCCTAATCCATACAAAACATGAACTGAACTCATATTATTATGAGGAAGATTTTCTAATATATCCTTAGCTTCTTGTTGAGCACCTGTAAGAGAATGCACCGGTATACCATCTATTACAAGATTATATTCACCAACAAAATTACTATTAATCTCAAAACTCTTTGATAGTGTTTTAATAGCCAGAACTTTATCACAAAGTGAAGAATTATATTTCCTTATATGCTTTATATTCTTTTCTAAAATCTCTGTCATGCCTGTCCCCACATCTTTTAAACAATTATACAATTACTCTCAATAAATTAATCACTCAAAAAAAATAAATCAATCACATGGTTAAGATATTTCAACCTTTAGGACAATAACATTTAAATAAAAAATTCATAAAATAAGATAAAGTAGTTAAATATTCAAATTTTATATTAGGGAGAAATCTTGGGGATAAAATATACAAGCACAGCACAAGGCTTAGATTGTTTTGTTGTAAAAGCATCCGATTATACAGCTACACCTGCTTACAAACATTTTATAAAAGCAGATGCACTACGACTTGCAAATCATTTCAAAGAATCAATAAAACATTATCTTAGTTCTATTATGATAGACAGAAAGAATTATCGTTCATATCTGGGTTTGGGAATATCCTACAAAGCCGAAGAGAAATATGAAAAGGCAATTTCTGCATTAGAAACAGCAAGAAAATACTCATTTTTTACTGCAGAAATTCACTATGAACTTGGATTGTGCTATTTGATGACTCAAAGATTTTGTGAAGCGATAAGGTGTTTTCATCATACAATTTCACTTGACAGAAATAATCTTAACGCTCAATTACAACTTGCTGTAGCGCATGAGTGTATAGAAGAATATGATATGGCATTATTAATTTACCATACAATAATAGACAACAATCCCAAATATATAACTGCATATAACCATTTATCTGCACTATACATGAATCTTGGAGAATTCAAAGCTGCAGGAAACGTGTTTTCGCAAATTTTAAAAGTAAATCCAAATTTCAACAAAGCATATCTTGGACTTGCAATATGTTATGATAAAACATCAAATAAAACACGAGCTTTACATTATTACAAAGCATTTTTAAAGAGAAAACCTCATTCTCATCACGGAGAGAAAATCAAAAAAAGAATAGAAAAACTGCAAATCTCAAAAACAGATTTTGATGAAACAAGAAAATTCGCTGTTATTTAACATCAATTTTGTATATTATCATATTGTTTTGCAATATATGATTTTTTAATACTATCAAAAATTTCAGCAATTTCCGAATTTGCTTTGACAAGCCTTTGGAGCAGATTTTCGCATTGTAAAAAATCAATATTTTGGTTAAAACCCAAACGGGTATCAATTTCACTCTTAAAATTTTTATATAATTCACTAACCTTCTTGTCACATTCAACTTTTAAAGCATCATAAACTTGGTTTAAGTTGTCATCTTTTAACAAAGAATTTTCAATATTCTTATTTTCAAACACAAATTTTTCAATATCTGGTTTGTTTTCATAAAAAGATTTTTTATTTTCAATAATCTTGTAATATTGTGACTGTAAATACTCTAAACGATTAAGAATTGGCAGATAATTGATATCTTTAGATTTAAGTTCATTTTTTATTTTATTCATTTCATTTATAATCTTTAACCCATCATAACAAGGATTAAGACAAGTAAAAGCAATAGCCTTCATATATTTATCATTATAGTCTTTAGTTTGTTTAAAGACCTCCGGATAAAGATTTTCGAGTGTAATATTGTCTAAACTATCCTGCAGATTTTCTATTGATTTCTTATACACATTAGAAACAAGACTAATTTGATTTAAAATATCATTGTCTTTGTACAACAATGTAACATCATCTATTTTATTTTTTAGTTGAATATTTTCAGAATATAAAGGCATACTTGCCATTTTAACAAATCTGTCATAATCTCTTTTGTATATATCAAATTTTTCCGCAGACGAAATTATTTTTGATAACTCATCATCATTTTTTAAAAAGCCCATGAGATTTTGGTCAAATTTATATTGAAATAAATCCGTTTCATTTTTTTTCTTAAGTTGAACAACATGCTGGAGTACATATCCAATTTTTCCGACATCGTAATATAATTGTTGATTATCCTTCACAAAAGGGACAATCTCTTTATTAACAGACGAATCTAAATCCTCAAAAGTAGTAATAACAACATTAGATTTAAAATTAAAATTATTCACTTTTTTTAAAGAAAAAGATGAAACAGGTAAAATCATTTACTCACAACTTATCTATATTTATTGCTTAACTGACCACAGGCTGCATCTATATCAGAACCACGTTCTAATCTTATTGTAACTTTTTTTCCGGATTGTTCAAGTATATATTTAAACTTTTGAACATCATCTTTATTTGGTTTTTCAAAATTATCTTTATCATTAGGGTTGTAGATTATCAAATTAATATTTGCTTTCAAACCAATCAACAATTTTGAAAGTTTTTTTGCACAATCTATTGTGTCATTAAAGCCCTTTATTAAGGTATATTCTATTGTAACACGTCTTCCAGTACCTAACACGTAATTTTTTAAAGAATTCATTAACATATCAAGGTTATATTTCTTTTCTATTGGCATCAATTTTTCTCTTAATGAATGTTCCGGTGCATGTAAAGAAATAGCCAATGTGGGCTGAAAATCCATTTGTGCAAGCTTATCAATCTGAGGGACAATTCCGCAAGTTGAAACAGTAAGCCTTCTTATACCGATTACAAAATCTTTGTTAAACATATCTATTGCTTTTAAAACATTATCAAGATTTAATAAAGGTTCTCCTTGTCCCATAAAGACAATATTAGTAACTTTTAAACCTGTATCTCTTTGAATAGTCAAGACCTGTTCGATAATTTCACGAGGAGTAAGATTCCTTATAAACCCAAGCTTTGCTGTAGCGCAGAATTTACAATTGCATGCACAACCAACTTGAGAACTAACACAAGCTGTAAGATTAGCCCTATTATCAAAACGCATTAACACAGTTTCAACGCAATTTCCATCAGCAAATTCAATTAAATACTTTATTGTACCATCAGCGCTGACTTGTTTATTCTTAATTTTTACATCAGTAACCTGAGAAATTGCAGACATTTTTTCACGAGTAGATTTGGAAATATCTGTCATTTGCTCTATATCAGAAACAGATTTAAGATAAATCCAATTGTGTATTTGTTTTGCTCTATATTTTGATTCTTGAATAGAATCAGTAAAACTGACTAACTCATCAAGACTCATTCCTGTTAATATTTTCTTCTGCATAATTTAATATTAACAAGAACAATTTATGTTGTCATTTTCAAATTGCCAATATACATATTGATGAATTTGGCAAAACTATTACTCTTTACCGACTTTCCATCTTAAGCCAGCAGAGAAAGATATACCATTACGGCCTCCATTGTTTATCATTGCTTGTCCATATGCCATAAATGTATCATTAAATCTTTTTTGAACACCAACACCATATTGGACATATGGATCTATGCTCATTTCAGGCAGTCTCACATCATTTGCTGTTACTTTACTATCATCTAGCAAGTTCCATATCATATTTACACCAATGTATGGCTGCCAGCCATTTTTCGTATTCATTATAAACTTGATACCTGGAGCTAATTGGATTGCATGCAACGGGTCACTTTCTATTCTTAACCCGGCAGCATTTGTATAGTCAAAGGTATTTACGAATGTATATGATATGAGCATAGATGGTTGAATAATGTATTTACCACCTTTAAATTCGAAGTTATAACCCGTTTTATTTCCTATTCCGGCAAGTAGCATTGTATAATTTTCTGAGCCATACATTGTAGTAGTGTCACCTACTGATGCGCCTACTGACAGAGTTGTTGCGTTGAAGAAGTTTCCTTTATAAAAGGTTGCTGTTGAGCCCAAGATTCCGCCATTTTGGTAATTATCAACGCCTTGATATCTTTGAGAAGCACCATTATACCCAATATATCCTGTTATGACTCTTTCCCATCCTTTAGCTATAGATGTAATAGGAGAGTCATAACCTACCAAAGTACCATAGTTAATATTTGACACTTTTGGTCCATTATTCAGCGGGATATTTTCGAAGCTTGCATATGGTTTTACCCAGAAGCCTGCATGTTCTTCTTTAAGCATTAATGGAGAAAATGTACCAACATCTGTTGCATCTCCTGTTGGAGAGAGGGCATAGCGGTTATTATTTTTCATTGCTACTCGTTCTAGATACGGGATATTCATGAAGGTATCTGCGTGCTGGAATGCATAGTTAAATGTTTGAACTTGTGTAGTATAACCACCTGCTTGTGCAGCAACAGACGGAGCAACAACTGCAGGATTGAAAGCCTCAAAGCTATCTGATGAAGCACCGCCACCTCTTACAAATGTAAACATACCATCTTCCGGATTGTAAGAGACATTGTATTTATATATTGGTGCAAATAGCTTTGTTGTTTGTGTAGCATTAGATAATTCTGACGGACCTACATGTTCTACTTTATCTTTGTATGAATCATGAGCAAATAAGATTTGAGTAATATCCTGAGAAGAGTCAGAAGTAAGATTAATATTGTTTACATTAATTTTTCCTACATCTGATACCTTAGTATTTTCAGGAAGTCTATCCATTGAAACAGCAGCAAGGTCTGCATCAAGGTTTAGATTAATAGGTCCTGTAATATTAAAAGATTTTGCATAGTGTTGTTGAACTGAGTCATTTATTAGATTAATTGCTCCAGAATTTATAGTAAAATCTGAATTTTTAAAAACTTCACTATTATTGAGTGTTACAGTTATATTCTCAGAAGAGACAACAGCATTGTCTACATTATTGCTGAAAACTATTTGAGATTTTTCGTTATCACCTGTAATTTTGACATTATAACCGGCTTGACCGTTTATTTTGTCATCAAATTGAATTATACCTTTATTAACTGATTCGAGAGCAAGTGTTTTGTCTGCTGAATCCATATATATTGCATTTGATTCACCATTGGCTTTATTACCCTTAAAAAGAGAAGTACCGTTATCAGCTTTTATTGTTAAATCTGTATTTGCGTATATTGCACCGCCTTGAGATTTTGCTTCATTGTTGACAAAAGAACTGTTAACAAAAGTAACGTCAGGTTCTGTCAGTTGTACTGTATAATCTTTGGATATAAAATCATCCATAGAATTTCCTATGACACCTGATTGCTGCATTTGTTTTATAGCTTCCAAAGCCTCTTCTTTACTTGAGTATGAAGAAGACAAATCATTAGTTGTTTCAGACGAAATAAGACTTGTATCTATCATATCAGAAAGTGATACATCACCTGCATTAAAATCTATTGCTACAGCACCGCCTTTGTCTGCAATGTTATTTTCAAACAAAACATTACTGATTGTATATTTATTAGCTGCTATTTGACCTAAAGCTGTCAATCCCAATTCTACACCAGCAGGAAGATCCTTTATTGTATAATATGTACCCAAATCTTCACCATTGTAGGTTAGAGTTACTTTAGTAAAAGCATCTTTAATAAAATTATTTAAGTATTCTTTGCCAGCACCAACTGTACCATTCGGTATAATATCAGATGGAGAAGTAACAGCTTCACCAGATTCTATCATAGGATCGAGCATTTCTTTATATTGATCATAACTTTCCTTTGTCGGAGCAGTCATCTTTATCAACATAACCAAGTTGAGACCATTAATAGCAATAGCTTGTTCTGTAGGTTGAGAAAATACAATAAAAGACTCATCACCATACTGAACACCAGTACCGCCAATCAAACCAATATTTGATGTGTCTATTGCAGAAGAGATATTTAACGCTCCACCATTAGCAGAAGCTATATTATTTGAAAATGTTGAATTTGAAATATTCAATGTTCCTGAGGAGTCGATTGCCCCGCCGGAGGTTTGGGCAGTATTATTATTGAAAGTTGAATTTGAAATATTCAATGTTCCTGAGGAGTTGATTGCTCCACCTTTTTCGGAAACAAAGCCACTGATTTCTTTTACATTATCTATGCTGAGTTCTTTGTTGGCTGAAAGTATCAACCCTTGAGTTTGTCCATCAGTTGATGTGATTGTATGTTCGTTGCCGTTCAAGGTAAACTTGTCTGATACAATATCTGATGAAACAAACCAGCTGCTATTTATTGTTTCATTTTCTGTCATAGAATATACAACATTGCCTTGTTCCTTGATTGCAAATGGCAATCCAAGATTTACTCCTTCTTTTTTAAAGACAAGGTATTCTGTATTATCTATACTGTATACACCAACATCGTATTTATAGTTTGATGTAAGGTATGCATCGACGGAATCAATGATATTGACATCAATATTTTTATTGATCAGAGAAGTTACACTATAATCCTTGTCTTGTAAATCTGTTGTTATGTTTACATCTTCAATATTTAATGAATGTCCATTTGAAGTTAGTTTTGTAACATCAAATGAATCTATTTTATCTGAAGCAAGATCTGCATCTATTTTGAGATTCAAATCATTATTTAGCGTCAAATTGCCTAAAGATATAGTTGATGCCTCACCATTAATGACATCTAGGTTTACAGAAGACGTTGTACCTATTGTTGTCGTATTTACATTCAAAGATGTATCACCTTTGAGACTCACGTTACCTTCATTTATTGTTAAATTATTAAGTTTTAGATTTGCACTGTCATTGAAAATAACATCTGATGTGCCGCTGATATTTAATGCACCGTTTTCTGTTGTTACAGCATCATTAAAAATTATATTGTTATTTTTTGCATTCAAATTAAGAGTACCAAATGACATATAGATTGCATCTGATTTTTTATTTTCAAAAGTACCATCAGGATTTTTTGAAGAAGCGGTGAAGTTGCCTTCAAAAACAACATCTTTTTGGTCGGCAATTATATTTGTAGTTCCTGAGCCTTGATAAATAGCACCGCCTTTGGTATAAGGACCAACTGCATAATTATCTTTAAATGAACTATCTGTAAGTGTTATTGCGCCATTGTTATAAATTGCTCCTCCGTAAGAAGATTTGGTTGATTGTGCATAGTTGCCTATAAAATCGCCTGTAATATTGTCGATTTTTGAGCTCGGCTGAGAATTATCAATTGCACCACCAGAGGCAGTCCTAGCACCTTGAGCATAATTGCCTATAAAATCGCCTGTGATATCTCCGATTGTTCCACTGTTATAAATTGCTCCGCCAAATGTAGAATAACCTTGTGCATAGTTACCTATAAAATCACCTGTGATATTTCCAATTGTTCCATTAGAGTTATAAATAGCTCCGCCAATACTAGAACTATAGTTACCAATAAAATTACCTGTGATATCTCCGATTGTTCCACTGTTATAAATTGCTCCTCCGTAAGAAGATTGGGTTGATTGTGCATAGTTACCTATAAAATCACCTGTGATATTTTCGAATATTGAATTGTCATTGTTATAAATCGCACCACCAGAAGCAGAGTTATCACCTTGAGCATAGTTGCCTATAAAATCGCCTGTGATATGACCAATTTTTGTCTTCATTTCAGTATTATAGACAGCACCACCTTCGACATAAGAGCCAGAAACGTAGTTACCTATAAAATCTCCTTTAATATTACTGATTGTGTTTCTATAGTTATAAATCGCTCCACCAGTGGACTTAGAACCTTGGGCATAATTGTCTATAAAATTTCCTGTAATACTACGTATTGTTGCATAATTATAAATCGCTCCACCATAAGCCGTAGAACCATTGGCGTAGTTGTCTATGAAATCTCCTGTAATATCACTGAATGTTCCCAAATAGTTATAAATCGCTCCACCATAAGCCGTAAGACCTTGGGTATAGTTGTCTATAAAATCTCCTGTGATATTTCCGATTGTTCCCCCATCATTATAAATCGCTCCACCAAAAGCATTAGTCGAACCTTGGGTATAGTTGTCTATGAAATCTCCTGTAATATCACTGAATGTTCCCCCATCATTATAAATCGCTCCACCATAAACATAAGAATTTTTTGATGAAGCATAGTTACCAATAAAATCGCCTGTAATATTTTCTATTTTTCCATATCGATTATAAATTGCACCACCATAAGAATAAGAATTTTTTGATGAAGCATAGTTACCAATAAAATCGCCTGTAATATCTACAATTTTTGAATTTGAACCTATAATATAAATCGCACCACCAGAAGCTTTAGTAACACCTTGACCATAGTTGCCTATAAAATTTCCTGTAATATTTTCTATTGTTCCATCATTATTATAAATAGCTCCGCCCTCTCCAGTTGAAAAAGAGGTAAGAAAAGAAGAAGGAGAAACATGATTACCTATAAAATCTCCTGTAATATCCCCTATTGTTCCAACATTAAAAATTGCACCACCAAAAAAACTAGAAATAGTTGAAGAAACATAGTTACCTATAAAATCACCTGATATGTTTCCAATTTCCCCATTGTTATAAATCCCACCGTACAAACTAGAAGCATGGTTCCCAATAAAATTGCCTATAATATTGCCGATTTTGCCGCGATTAGCAATCGCTCCACCATAAACAGAATAGTTGCCAATAAAATCACCTGTGATATTTCCTATTGTCCCACCATTATAAATCGCACCACCATTGGAGCTCATATTTGCTGAATAAGAATAGTTGCCAATAAAATCACCTGAAATATTTCCGATTGTTCCAATATTATAAATCGCTCCACCAGAAACATGAGAAGAACTTTTTAAAGATGCATAGTTACCTATGAAATCTCCTGTGATATTTCCGATTGTTCCCCCATCATTATAAATCGCTCCGCCATAGGAGGTAGTTGATTTTTCAATAAAGTCATTATTTATATCTGCACCGTTCTGATTAGTTGTTATTCTATCAGGTGCAAGACGTGCAGGGTCTGTATAGTAGTTGATTGTATATGAAAATGCATCAGATGTTCCGTCTGATGAAGGTGTTTGAACTGTAAATGTTTTTGTTTCTCCTCCTGCATTTTTATATCCATATTCTGTTTGTTTCAAGGTTACTGTATAGTATTTTGGAACAAGTTCGATTGTTGTTATTTCTTTATATTCGACATCAGGCAATCTATCTGCTGCTGAGATTTCTTTGCCTGTTGTAGGGTCATAGTATTTTATTATTTCTTGTTTTTCATATCTTGTTACTGTATTTGTTCCGGGGGCATCTGCTGGGGTATAGGTATATGCTGATTCAGGGTAGATTTGTGGAGGGTCAGTATCTGGGATGGTTGTACCTGCGTTATGGAGTTTATCGAGAGTAGGTACAGGTGGGGTATCTGCTGCGAGAGATGGTATTGCTCCAAAGATAGAGAAGGCAACGCTCAATGCTGCCAAGAGGAGTTTATTTGGTTTTATTTTTTTTATTATTTTTTTATTTTCTTTTTCTTTTGATATTATTTTTTCCTGGGGTTTTTCATACAAGTCGAGATTAGTAAATACCAACGCACATTTACTCATAACATAACGCCTCATGTTTCGAACTACCAACATCGCAAAAACTAATTCTTTAATACCCATTTTTTTGTTTTTTTAAACATATATATTTTAAAAAAATGCAAAACTGCAACATTAATTTTTTTTACATTTTTATTTATTAAATAAGAAATTTAAAAAATTTTATTCTAATATATTTATTATTGAATGGGATTAAGAAATGCAAACAACAGACACAGCAAACAGTATAATGGAACGCAATCAAGCTAATAGTTTTCCTATCGTCGTTAAGATTGTAGAAAGTCTAAAAAAAATCTTAGAAGAAGATAAGAAACAAAAAAATCCACTTTTTCTAAGTTTAAAAGAATCTGTTATTTTTAATTTGGCCAGAATTGCACTAAATGAACCTGAAAAAAGATTCTTGATAGGAATAGCAGGAGAATCTGCGTCAGGGAAAACGACATTTGTTCAAAATGCTATTCGCTCTTGCATTGCAGAAGAAAGAACTGATTTATATACAATTGTTTGTTGTGATGATTATTATTATGATTGGTCACAAGAATTAAAAAATGCAGGAAGCTACGAAGCATTTTTTGCTAAAGGATACAGTTTTGATACTCCAAAAGCAATAAACCTTCAGCTTATGAAAGAACACCTTATATCATTAAAAAACGGTTCAGCAGTCAGAAGCCCTGATTACAATTTTACTACTTGCGAAAGTTTTCCACACGGAGTACTAAAAAGACCGAACAAAATTATAGTTAATGAAGGTTTATACGTACTTAATGAAGGTATTAGAGATATCATGGACGTAAAAGTTTATGTATTTACACCTTTTGATATCATAAAAGACAGATGGTACAGAAGAGCAGAATCAAGAGGGAAAACCGGTATTGCTGCAGATATGCAATTTGAAAATGTAAACACAACAGCACAAACATACATTAGACCAGCTATGCAGTACGCAGACATTGTTATGAATGGTGTAGTATCAAGCAGTTACATTCAAGAAATGACAGAAAAAATATTCCGCACTATTGACAATATTGCAAAAGGAAAAGATGCAATTTATTAAATAACTTTTTATTAATAAAAAGAAAGTCTTTTACGACGTAAAAGACTTTCTTTTTTATATCCAATCTGCTTTAATTAAACTCTGCGTTTACGAGCAGCTTCAGATTTACGTTTTCTTTTAATACTTGGTTTTTCGTAAGTTTCACGTCTTTTGATTTCAGACAAAGTACCTGCTTTTTGTACTTTTTTCTTAAATCTTTTCAAAGCACTTTCAATACTTTCGTTTTCACCGACTTTTACTTCTGGCATTTACGTTTTCACCACCTTCAGATAATAGTTTTATATCAGTGATGTAATCTTAACACGGTATAAATACGATTTCAAGTGCAGACAAAGAAAATTTGTTAAGTCACAAAATATTTTTATACTAAAATAATATTATTATGAAAAACAAAGTCGAATTATTACTACCAGCAGGCAATATAGAAAAACTTGATTATGCAATAAACTACGGTGCTGATGCTGTTTATATGGGAATGGTTGATTTTAGCCTTCGTTCAATGAGAAAAGGTGAAATTATTACAGCTGAAAATCTTAAAAAAGCAATAGATTTAGCACATTCATATAACAAAAAAGTTTATATGACATTAAACATTTATGCATATGATGATGACATAAAAAACCTACATGAAAATATAGAAATAATAAAAGATGCAAATCCCGATGCTTTAATAGTTAGCGATTTTGGTATTTTGAACGTACTAAAGCAAAAGTTGCCTAATATTGATATTCATATAAGTACACAAACTAATACATTAAATTCTGAAGCAGTAAAATTTTGGCGTGATTTTGGTGCAACAAGAGTAATTTTAGCAAGAGAATTATCAATAAGACAGTTATCAGAAATAAGGAAGAATGTCCCGAACATAGAATTAGAAGTTTTTGTACATGGTGCACAATGTGTATCACTATCAGGTAGATGTCTCTTGAGTGACTACATGACTCACGGAGAAAGAAAAGCAAACCATGGAGGTTGTTCTCAACCTTGTCGATGGAAATACAAACTTCTTGAAGAAACTCGCCCCGGCGAATATTACGAAATTGAAGAAACAGCGCGTGGCACACATATTTTAAGTACAAAAGATTTAGCGCTTATAAACTACATACCAAAACTTATTGAAGTAGGTGTAGATTCATTTAAAATTGAAGGCAGAACAAAAAGCCTTTATTATGTTTCAGCAGTTGCTAAAGCTTACAGAGAAGCTATTGATGCCTACTATAATGGAGAACATATTAATGAAGAAGAAATGTTCAACCAACTATTAAAAATAGGCAACCGAGGCTATACAACAGGTTTTTATTTGGACGAACAAGATCATGAAGGCTACAGCTATGATGTATCAAAAGGCCTTGCAGGTTCAGACTTCTTATTCGAGTTTTGGGACAAATCTGTTAAAGATAACAAAAATATTTACAAAATTAAAATAAAAAATAAAATATTAAAAAATGATAATATAGAAGTCATAACACCATCAGAATGTTTTGAAACAACGGTAGAGAAAATATACAATATTACCCTTGATGAAGAAAAAGATGTTGGTAATACAAATGATGAAATTTGGATAGAACTAAGCAAAGAGCCTCAAAACCACAAATATGCACTGGCAAGAACTATTGGAATAAAAGATAAGAGATGAGGAAACTATGATTTTAAAAGCTGATTATGAAGCAAAAACTGTATTCGAAATAAATTACACAAAACTAAAAGAAGAAGGCATAAAAGTAATTGCCTTTGATTTAGACAGTACAGTAATGAAATCGAAATCCGGAAGATTTTCAATAGAAACATTAAATTTGTTTGAAAAATTAAAAAAAGATTTTAAACTTTTAATTATTTCAAACAACAACAATCTTGAATATATATCAAAAGCAGCACAGCAAATAGATTTTCCTGTTATAGGACCTGCCAAAAAACCTGCTACATCTGTGTCTAAAGATTTTTTAAAAAAGAATAACATAGAAATAAAAGAGATGGTTATGGTTGGAGACAGACCACTTACTGATATACTTTTTGGTAAATTTTTGGGTTGCAAAACAATACTTGTTGATTCAATCAGCTGGCAAGAAGAAAAACCAATTGTCAGATTAGCAAGAAAAATTGAAAGGTTAGTAAACATATAAAAAAAGAGCCCCTAAGGACTCTTTTTTATTAAAAAATTAAATTAACCAAAAATATTAAATCCTGCGATAAAAGTTGAAACAAAGAAGACTATAGCTACCCACATAGTTAATTTGTTTAAACCTGATTCAGCATTTTTTTGTGAAGCAAACACATGAGATGCTCCACCTATGCCCGCAATTCCATCGCCTTTCGGTGAATGAATCATCACTAACAATATCAATAAAAGTGAAGATATTATTTGCACTACCCAGAATATAGTTGTAATCATAATTTCCCCTTATCAAATAACTTATAAAATAATATTAACACAAATATCTTTAATTTTATCAATAGTACAATCGCATATATAAAAAGTTTTTAATTTTGATGTTTCACCAGACTTCAAAACGACTGAAGATTTTGGTATTTTTAAAAGCTTTGAAAAATATTTTACCAATTCCTCATTTGCTTTATTTTCTACAGCCGGAGCCTTTATTTTTACTTTTAAAAAATTATCAAAAACGCCACATATCTCATTTTTTGAGGAATTAGGAACAGCTTTAATTCTTAATATAACTCCACCATCATGTTCAATATAAAAATTTTTTTCAGACATTGATAAAGGCAAACCTCTTGTTAAGTAACACTTAAAAGTGTACAATAATAAACTATGACAGACAATAATAAAGAAGAAAACATACAAAATATTATAAAAGACAAAAAAGCATCCGAATCTGAAAAAGAAGCAGAAAAACAAGAAAATTTTCTACTCCCAGAAAATACAGAAACTCAACCTGATTTTAGTATTTTTGAACCATTAAAAGAAATGCTTGTTCAGCAACATAGGCCTGAAAAAGATATACAAGAGATAGAAGATGCATTTATTTTTGCAGCAAAACTACATGCCGGTCAATACAGAATTAGCGAAGAACCATATATAATCCATCCTGTTGAAGTTGCAAAAATATTAACAGATCTCATGATGGATAAGCATACTATTATTGCTGCATTATTGCACGATATTATTGAAGATACAGGAACAAAGCCTGAAACTATTAAAGAAAAATTTGGGGAAGATGTACTGAACTTAGTGCAGGGTGTAACAAAACTCGGTAAATATCAATTTAAATCTAAAGAAGAACGCCAAGCTGAAAACTTCCGACGAATGTTTATAGCAATGGCAAATGATGTACGTGTAATTTTCTTAAAACTTGCAGACAGACTTCATAATATGCGTACACTTAATTATATGGCAGCAGCTAAACAACAAAAAATTGCAAGAGAAACTCTTGATATTTTTGCCCCATTAGCAAACAGACTTGGTATCGGTAAAATAAAAGCTGAATTAGAAGATTTATCATTAAGATACTTAAATCCTGAAAAATACTTTGAAATTGCACAGCTTGTCGCATTAAAAAAAGCTGAAAGAGATGCAACAATTCAAGTTCTTGTTGACAAAATAGGTCAATTATTAAAGCAACATAAAATAAAAGCAACAATTTCAGGACGTTCAAAACACTATTATTCAATATATGCAAAAATGAAACGCCAAAATGTCGCATTTCATGAATTGTATGATATTTCTGCAGTAAGAGTAATTGTTGACAATATAAATGAGTGCTATGAGGTGCTTGGTATCATACACTCACAATTCAAACCAATCCCAGGACGTTTTAAAGACTATATAGCAATGCCCAAAAGTAATTTATATAGATCTTTACATACATCAGTATTAGGCCCTAAATCAAAGCCTATAGAAGTTCAAATAAGAACACATGAAATGCACCAAGTAGCAGAGTATGGTGTTGCTGCACACTGGAAATATAAAGAAAAAGGCTCTCAAAAAGCAAATGCAGAAACAGATGTTCAATTTTCTTGGATGAGAAAACTTGCTGAGATGGAAAAAGATGTCTCATCAGCTAGTGAATATGTTGAAAGCGTAAAACTTGATTTGTTCTCAGACCAAGTATTTGCGTTCACTCCAATGGGGGATGTTATTGATTTACCAAAAGATGCTACTCCGGTAGACTTCGCGTTTAGAATACATACAGATGTAGGGTTTAGAATTACTGGTGCTCTTGTAAACGGAAGAATTTGCCCACTTTCAACAAAACTTCATAATGGTGACATTGTTGAGATTATGACATCAAAAACACCTGCTCCAAGACTCGATTGGCTAAACTTCGTCGTTACAAAGCTTGCTCAATCAAAAATCAAACAATGGTACAAGAAAAACAAAAGAGAAGAACATGTTACCCTCGGACATAATATGCTTGAAGCTGAAATCGGCAAAGCAAAATATGATGAGCTTGTAAAAACACAAGAACTAAGACAAATTGCAGAATCTATGAATTATTCTTGTGTCGATGATTTACTTGCTGCTTTGGGGTATGGCGAAACTACAGTAAATAAAATTACAAATCGTATAAAAAAACCAAACGACGAAGAACAAACAATCATTACTCACACAAAAACTAAAAAATCTAAAAATGATATCGTAGGCCTAGAAGGAATGCTTTATTATTTTGCAAAATGTTGTACGCCTGTACCTGGAGAGCCTATTGTAGGTGTCGTAACAAGAAGCAAAGGTGTATCTATCCACAGAGTAGATTGTCCTTCACTTGATTTGGTCCCTGAAGAAAGACTTATTGATATAAAATGGGCCGATAAAGGTCTTAACAAGACTTATATTGCATCCATTCGTATTGATGTACAAGACAAAATGGGCATATTAAAAGATGTAATGATAGAATTAACGGAATGCAATACCAATATAGCTTACGCAAATATAAAATCTAATGCTGCAAAAAAAATAGGCATAATTGAAATGGGCATAGAAGTTGATAACATAAACAGACTAAAATCTGTTATAACCAAACTTCAATCAATACCTGAAGTTATATCTGTAAAGAGAATACAAGGAACTTCTAGTAACAAAAGTAATTCTCAGCCCATGCCTAAAAAGAAAAAATAACACAGCTTATAGCACAACAAATACATGATTTTAAAGGGATTGTAAATTTTTATTAAATTTATAATTAAAAAGGTAAACTTTTTTTTAAGAATGAATTAATATACATGTAACAAATCCCCAAATCTCCTCCCAAGATTATGAAGTATAAGCTGCAACGCAGCTTTTTTTTTATAAAATTTGTAGTATAATGTAGAAAATGCATCGATGATTTGTAACAATTTCTTAAAAAAAGTAATCTATCGTGACAATAAAAAGTTTTCACTATACTTTAATTATATGTGTGAAGATTACCAAATACTTTTGGAGTGAAGGAAAAAATGATAACAGCAACAAATTGTTCACCTATTAAACCACCATCATTCAAATCAAGTTCTGCAGAAACAATGTCAGAAGCTAGTGAGCTTATAAGAGATACTAATGGTTTTAGAAATATTGATGAAGATTCTCTAAACAGATTAAAAAATATTGTAGAAGAAGTTGAAGTTAATCCTGACAGTAAGGTACGCGGTCCATTAAAAACATTTGCATTGACGGTTATTGCCCTTGCAACAGGTACTTTAGCAACAAGAGGTGCAGCAAGCAGATTGTTTGCATTAGGTAGAGAAAAGAAATTTGCACAACAATTCTTTTCTAATGCAGGAAATAATTTGTTAAAAGTTAAAAATTTTGTAACAAAAAAAGCTGGTGAAAATACAGGCAAATTCAAAAAAGGTTTATTCAAAGGTTTAGAAACAGCAACAAACTATCTTGAAAAAATTTCAGCTAAAGGTGTTAAAGCTAAAAGAAATACAGCCACAAGAACTAAACAAATGGGCGAAAATCTTACCAAAAAAGTTGTTGACACAATAGCAGGACTAACAGGTTTTTCAACAACAGCTGCAGGTCTTTCAGTTGATAAAAACAACAATGGTAAATCTGATATATTAGAATTTAATAAAAAGAAAGAAAATCAAAAAGCTGTTACAGAATTAGCTGCAGCAGTACTTGATGTAATGTAAAATACAAATTAATATAAAAAAACTCCTGATTTAAATCAGGAGTTTTTTTGTGTTAATTTAGAAAAATGGATGAAAAATTCAAAATAAAATTTATATCATGCAATGAACAGGAACTACAAAAAATAGGTTTTGATAGTTCATATATAAAAAAAGCAGTAAATAAACATAAATTTTTAACAATAAAAATATCAAATTTAAACTGTGCGCAAGCAAATATTATAAAGCAAACAGCATTAGCTTGCGGAACAGATTGTGCTGTACATAGAGAAGTTATTACAGGCAAAATAGAATCATCAGATTGTATATTAAGCGGATCCGTATCAGAAATAAAAAAAATAGCGCAAAAACTTGAAAAGCAGCCATTCAGTCTAAAAAATCTATCACAAGAATTTTTATCATTAATTAACTACTATCCCAAAACCATTTTAATAAATAACAAAGAAGTTAATCTCTACGAAAAAACATACATAATGGGTATACTCAATATTACCCCCGATTCATTTTCAGATGGCGGAAAATACAATGATAAAAATAATGCGATCAAACATTTTAAAGAAATGGTGCGAGATGGTGCAGACATAATTGATATAGGAGGGGAATCAACAAGACCTTACTCTAAAGCTATATCACAAGAAGAAGAAATAAAAAGAGTAATTCCCATAATTAAATCAATAAGAGAATTTGATAAAGATACAATAATAAGTATAGATACACGAAATGCATCAACAGCACAAAAAGCTATTGAAGCCGGTGCAAATATAATAAATGATGTATCATCCCTTGAATGGGATAAAGAGATGATAAATGTTCTTAAAACATATCAAGTACCAATTATACTAAACCATTCAAAAGGTACACCAGATATTATGCAGGATAATACAGAGTATAATGACGTTGTAAATACCATCTATGACTATTTTGAAGAAAAAATTAACTATCTAACAAATCAAGGTATACATCAAGAAAAAATAATAATAGATCCCGGAATTGGTTTTGGGAAAAGTGTTGAACAGAATTTTGAAATAATCAACAGAATAAAAGAATTAAAATCACTCGGATGCCCAATATTAGTAGGACATTCAAGAAAAAACTTTATAAAACAAACCTTAAACACACAAAAAAATGAAGAGCTTGATACAGGTACACTTATACTTTCTCAAATGCTACAAAAGAATGGTGTAAACATCTTAAGAGTTCACAATACAAAAATACACTCATATTTAAACAAACTAAACGAATCACTTATTTAGTTTATTCATAACTTCTTCAAAAGATTCAATTGGGGTGAACTTATAGCCGCAATTTTTAGCAAGTTCACCACCCATCATAAAAATTTCTTCCACAGGATATCTTCTACATATCCCAGGTCGTTTTTTATGAATAGTACATTTGTGTGTTTGCTTATGAAGGTTTTGACATTCAAAAATAAGCCCTATTTCATCTTTCCCAACAACTTTAAGGTAAGTATAAAAAGGATGAAGCAATCTTAAGCGCTGAAATTCTTCTTCTGTTTGGACAACATTTCTTGCATGTCTGACATAAATTTGTTTGCAACATTCTCCACACCCCAGACAATGACCTGATCTATAATATTTACGTTTTAAAATATTTTTATAAAAAAATTTTTTTAATTGTTTAAACACCAAACTGTTCCCTAGCAATAATAATACGCTTACACTCAGCTTTACATTTCATTGCATAGACGACTTCTTTAGAATGCTCTGTTGCAAGCTTCATTATTCTATCACAAACGTCAATACAAGCACTTAATTTCTTTTTATTCATTAAATCAGGAATTTGGCTGTATAAAACACTAACAACAAAAGGTTCTGGATTGACAAAAAGTTTAAATTTATCAACTTTTTGCTGAATATCTTGATTATCTGACTCTGAAAGAATCATATAATTTTCATATTCATCAATCGCAATTTCATACTCATTTTCCGCTTCAGCTTTTCTTGCATTTTGAAGATGAGTTTCAATAAGCTCTGGATCATTTAAAACAGAAGATAAGACATTAAGTTGCAATTTAACTTTTGTATAATGAGAAGTACCTTCAGGTAAGAATTGCATAGCTCTTTTGTAATAAGCATAAGCATATGATTTTTTACCCAACAAATAGCATAAATTAGCCATTTCTAAAAGAATTTTAGTAGTACAAGGAAAATATAAATACACTATTTGATAAAATTCAAAAGCTTTTTCATAATTTTTGTCAAAATAGAAAATTTCGGCAATATTTGCATATATAGAAGGCAAATTGGCATATGTAGCAATCATTTTAAGGTAAAGAGCAGCAATAGTTTTTAAATCGCGTTGCAGCTTAAATTCTTCTACTTTTTTTGCATAAAACTCAACTTTTGCAGTTAAATTTGCAATTGAGTGTTTTACCTTTACATATTCATTTGATGTAACTCTGGTTTCATATTTCAAATATTTTTCAAAATACTTTGTAGATTTTATTCTGTTTCCTTTTCTATCATAGGCATGAGCAAGATTTAAATTAAGAGCAGGATTTTCAGGCATGATTGTACTTGCTGTTTGCCAATTTAAAATTGCTTCATTTATATTACCTGTAGAATAAAGGTAATTGCCAATATTTATAAAAGCAGCATAAGTTAAAGGAGAAATTTCAATTGCTTTTTTCCAGTGAGAAAGAGCTTTTTCTTTATCACCAAGCTGATTGTATGAATTACCAATAACTAACTGCCCAGCTGCAAGAGAAGAAATAAATTTATCCGCTTCAACAGAAGCTAAAACGTCATTGTACCTTCCAGCTTCATAAAGTTCGTATAGTCTAGCAAGCTTGTCAGATGAACTGTCTTCTGCATCAAACTTAACACCTGAAAGCCCTGTTGCATTTTCTATAGAAGTTTCTTCCATATACTAATTAACCCAATAAGTCATTTAAGAAAGTTTTATTATTAAAAATTCCTTCTATAACTTTATCCTCAAAGTCAAAATCCTGAGAATTAAACACGTTATTCATAACAAGAACATTACAATCCATATTGTCAGGATCAGACAAAGCAAGTGAAGTAAATTTCTTTATATCCAAATCTTTCTGATAAAGCTTCACAGCTTCATTGGATATATCAGTTTCATCAACTAATAAATTTTTATCAATATCAGAGTATGGATTTTTCTTAGTCAAAGAAGTTTTTTCAAGTTCACTACTCTGAACTAAATTTTTACTAATTAACTCTTGACTCGAAAGTCCTTTTAACATACGCTCCTCTCCTCATATTAATATTATGGCTATTTCAGAGAACATTTCCATAAATCATTAGATCAATTTTTATAGACCATGTGGTCAATGTAATTATATTTCAGAAATGCAATAGCCGTATAAACAAGCAATTACAAGAAAATCAGGCAAACGCAGTAGTTGTTAATTTGTATGATAAATATTATAATAAATCTTAAAGGGAAATTTGATGGCGTCAATAATTGATTCGATTAGATCAGTATATACGGATAATTACTCCTTAATCAGACTTGGAGTGTTTAGTTATGCTATTTATATTATCTATACCCTAATTACTCCATCATCAAGTTTTAATATCATAAACATTATAATGTGGTTTATAATTACATATCTCTATTTGGGTTTCTGTACAATAATTATGAGCAATCGAATAAATCAACGAATTGAAACACTACCCAAATTTAACCCTGTTTTTTTTATGAATATAGCAACTCAATCAACTATAATAGCCATACCTTTTTGTATTGTAGGATTTTTTGTTGTTAATATTGTTGTTGGTTTATTTAATTTCGAAGGATTGCCACAACAAATTGCAATTTGGCTTATAAGATTTGTCTTGCTATGCACACTTATAACAGCATTAATTAATTTTGCAGAGAAATATGATGCAAAAGATGGACTAAATATAGGAAAAATATCTGCAGGACTTGCTGATATTATTGTTTATACAGTTGTATGTCTAATTTTAATAGCAATATATTCGATTTTTATTGCAGCACCAACACTATATTTAATATACTCATTTTTTAAAATTGGACCGTTATTTGAATATGTTGCAGTATTTTTTATCACAATAAATCTGGCTGTAATAGCAGACTATTGGGGACAACTGCATTTTGATATAGAAAGCAAAAATAACTACTATTAATTTTTTTGTTTTACCATTTCTCGTAACTTCTTAAGCTGATCACGAATTTCAGCAGCTCTTTCAAAATCCAATACTTTTGCTGCACTATGCATGTCTTTTTCCAGTTTTTGAATAAGTTTAGGAATATCAGAGACACTGAGATTCATTTCAACCATTTCTTCTGCAACTATATCTTCTAGATTTCTATAGCTTGAAACAAGTTGAAGTAAATTGTTTTCAACAGGTTTTTTAATAGTTTTTGGAATAATATTATGTTCTTTATTGTATTCAATTTGAATTTTACGTCTTCTTAATGTTTCGGATATAGCATTATCCATGCTTTCTGTCATTTTATCCGCATACATAATAACTTTCCCACAAGCATTTCTGGCAGCACGTCCGATAGTTTGTATAAGACTGGTTTCTGAACGTAAAAAACCTTCTTTATCAGCATCCATAATAGCGACAAGAGAAACTTCCGGTATATCCAAACCTTCCCTTAAAAGATTTACACCAACAAGTACATCAAAAGCACCAAGTCTCAAATCCCTCAATATTTCGACTCTTTCAAGAGATTGAATTTCACTATGCAAATACCTTACTTTGATACCCAGTTGATTCATATACTCTGTCAAATCTTCTGCCATTCTTTTTGTAAGTGTAGTGATAAGAACACGCTCATTCTTTTCAGAAATTTTTTGAATTTCTTCAATAAGGTCATCTACTTGATTTTTTGTAGGTTTTACAACGATTTCAGGATCAACAAGGCCAGTGGGTCTAATTATTTGTTCAACTATTTGATCAGAAATACTCCTTTCAAACGCAGCTGGTGTTGCGGAGATAAATATCTTTTGATGAACTCTATCCCAAAACTCATTATCTGTTAAAGGCCTGTTATCTTTAGCGCAAGGTAGTCTAAAACCATAATCTATAAGTACATCTTTTCTTGCAGCATCGCCACGATACATACCTTTTAATTGAGGTATAGTAACATGGGATTCATCTATAACAAGCAAAAAATCATCTTTAAAATAGTCAATCAATGTCTTTGGAGCAGAACCTGGTGCTCTTCGTTCAATTATTCTTGAATAATTTTCTATACCGGAGCAATATCCCATTTCTTTTATCATTTCAATATCATAGTTTACTCTTTGCTCAAGTCTTTGAGCCTCGACCAATTTGTTTTGAGAATATAATTCACCCAATCTTTGTTTCAACTCAGCTCTGATTAATCTTATGGTTTCTTCTTTATCATCATCATCTGACAGATAATGAACAGCAGGAAATAAAACAGTAGAATCAGGTGTTTCTAATATTCCGCCAGTAACATTATCTATCTTCGTTATTTTTTCAATTTCATCACCGAAAAAGCTAACTCTGGTAATAACTTTTTCATAAGATGGCATAACTTCAACAAAATCACCTCTTGCTCTAAAATTTGCCCTATCCAACTCAAGATCATTTCTTGTATATTGAGCAGCAACAAGATGATGAAGCAAGTCGTCTCTCTCCATCTGCTGCCCTACTTTTAAAGAAACAGAACCCTTGTAATAACTTTCAGGTGAGCCTAATCCATAAATACAGCTTACTGAAGCTATTACAATAACATCTTTTCTTGTATAAAGGCTTCTTGTTGTATTATGTCTCAGTCTGTCTATCTCTTCATTAATAGTTGCAGATTTTTCAATAAAAGTATCTGTTCTGGGAATATAAGCTTCTGGCTGATAATAATCATAGTAACTAATAAAATACTCAACAGCATTGTTAGGGAAAAGTTCTCTAAATTCATTATACAATTGAGCTGCAAGTGTTTTGTTATGAGCAATTACAAGAGTTGGCTTTTGAACTCTTTCTATTACATTTGCAATAGTAAAAGTTTTACCAGAGCCAGTGATACCCAATAATGTCTGAGCATCACATCCTTCATTGATACCCTGTACCAATGTATCAATTGCTTTTGGCTGATCACCTGCAGGTTTATGTTGAGAAACAATTTCAAATTTTTTATCCATAACTATATATTATAACAGCACAACAATACAAACAATTGAATATTTATAAGTATATTAATCTGTTGGGGTTGTTTGAATACTTTCACTCTTGTATAATCAAAACAAATAAGCAGATTCAGGGAGATATTATGGCAAATAAAACAATTGCTCAAGCACTTATAAAAGCACAACAATTTGAAGATGAAGATAAATTCGAACAAGCATATGAATGTTATAAATACGCACACGAAATAGACAAATCAGACACAGATGTTCTTCAAAAACTAGCTACTTGTGCTCAAATGTTGCAATACAATAATGATGCAATTATATATTGGAACTTATACATGTCTATAAAACCTGAAGATGCACTATCATACACACAATTGCTTGATTTGTATTTTCATGAAAACAAATATGAATACTACATGACAAGAGCAAAACTAAAAACAATAGAAGGAAGACTTGCTCAAGCTACTGATGATTACAAAAAAGCCATAAATAATACATCTGAAGAAAAAGAAGCTATAAATGCAAGATACTTGCTTGCACAAACATATAAAATTATAAATAAACCAATGCAGGCAATTGATGAGTACCTAAAAATCCTTGATCACGAACATAATGAAGATGTGTATCTTTCATTAGCAGAATTGTATTACACAGAAGACAAATCAGCAGCACTAAATGTTTTACAACAAGCAATAACACATTATCCTGAAAGTAATAATATAAAAGAATTTTTATGCAAAATCTATCTGTCTACAGGAGATTATGAAAAAGCAGAACAATACGCAACAAATAACTTTGATAAAATAAAATCATTATTAATGCAAGAAAAAAATGACAAAGCATATGAAATGCTATCATCACTTACTGATAAAGAAAAACAAAATGCTCAATATGCAGCACTAATGGCAGAATATTATTATAATAAAAATGATGATAATAATACATTGCAATATATTGATATCTATGAAAAATTTGATCCTGATAGCCCTTTGGCAAGCCAAATGAGAGCTCTTGTATATGAAAAACAAAACAAAGAATATGAAACTCATTTTTACTGGGGGAAATATTATTTAAAGAAAAATAATACAGAATTAGCACTTGATGAATATCTCAATGCCTACAATGCTAACCCCAAAGATACAGTAATAATAAAAGAATTAATAAATTTATATTCAATATTAGAAGACAATTTTGCATGTGCAGAATTTTGTGAAAAACTTGTTAATATAGAAAAAGATGATGTAGCTACAATAAAAAGACTTGTTAAATTCTACGAAGAACAAGGCTATGAAGAAAAAGTTGTTGATTATCTTCAACAACTAATACAAGTTAATGAAAGAGATTATGAAACACTTCTAAAACTAGCTAAACATTCACAAAAAAACAGAAGATATTCTGATGCAATTGATTATTATGAAAAATATATAAAATTTGCTCCAAACAGTGATGAAAAAGAAAATGCTAAAGTACAGCTTAACATGCTAACAACAGGAGAACTAGCTGAAGAAGAAGGTATTTTAGACAAAATAATCAAACTTTTTGCAAAAAAATAAAAATATTATTGACAGTGAATATTTATTTAGTAATATAGTTATACGGAACTCCCAATAAAGACGGGAAAATTCAAATAAATAAAAAGGGCGTTTAGCTCAGTTGGTAGAGCGCTTCCCTTACAAGGAAGATGTCGGGAGTTCGAGCCTCTCAACGCCCATTTTTTCTAAAAGAGCGATTTTGACTAAAGGTTGAAACGCTTTTTTTATTGCTATTGTTATATTTGAGCCGTCATAATAAAAGTTCGAACATACGATTTTAAGTATATTTTGTCTTTCTCGTACGTCTCCGTTTAAATACCACTGCCGTGCGTTTTTACAGAGTTCGAACAAAGATTCGGAATAACGCAAAAGTTCAATCCCTGTTTTTGTGTAAGAAGAATAACGCATGGTTAATTCTTCAAGTTGATTTTCAAGCTCTGTATTTTTCTTTTTATACAAACTTTCTTCAACTTCACCATCTAAGTACATATCAAAAAGTTTTGACAAGCGTTTTTTTGTTTTACAAATATCATTCTCGATCGATTCAATTCGAGCTTCATTGTAATAATTTTGATTTTCAAACTCTTGTTTTAAACATTTTCGAGCAAGTTCCAATGTGTCCGGGGACAAGCGGAAAGAATCCAATGTTTCAAGAAACGCTTTTTCGATTTTTTCCTCTCTTATGTAACTTTTCTTTTTGCAGTCGCCGCCTTTGTTTCCAGTACAATGGTAATAGATGTATTTTTGTTTCTTTACTTCTCCAACAAAAAAACAACCGCATTTTTTACAACGGATCATATTTGAAAAAATAAATTCTCGTTTGACTGGTTTTCCGACTGCTCGGTCTTGAATAATTTTTTGACAAAGAGCATATAACTCACGGCTTACAATAGGATCGTGTTTTGCGTCAAAATATCGTTTTCCTTTAAAAACAAAATCGCCTATATATATTGGATTGTTTAAAATATCCTCAATATTCGATTTTCCGACTTTCACCGCCGGAGATATATAAAATCCTTCATCTCTTAATTGCTTTGCTAATGAGGAATAAGAATATTGTCCGGTTGAATACAATTCAAATACTCTTTTTATGAACGGGGCTTTTTCCGGGTTGATTTGCAAATAAGCTTTTTTCTCTTTCGGCTTTCTCATATATCCAACCGGCGGGCGTTCCGGATAATAACCTTGTTCCGCTTTTTCTCTTAATTTTGTTGTTACGTCTACGGATAAATTTCTCGGGTAAAAATTTGAAAAACAATTATTTATTTCAAAAATTAAAAAATCGGTAGGCTTAGAACGTTTATTTAACAACAAACAATCTTGTATTAAGTGAATATTGTATTCCTCACGCTCTGCCATATATACAAGAGCGGCGGAATCGACACCGTTTCTTGAAGCTCGGTCAGCCTTTAAAAAAATGATATGTCTTACTTTGTGTTTTTTGCAAAAATCAAGCATTTCATTAAACAAAGGTCGTCCGGGCTTTTTTGCTGTATATGATTCCGAATAAATCTTAACAATGGTAAGGTTGTTTTTTTCGGCGTACTCTCTCCCCTGTTTTTCTTGGTAAGCGAGAGAAAAGCCGCTCTTTTTTTGTTCATCGGAAGAAACTCTTGTATATAATACGGCGTCTGTTTTCATTTTTAACCTACTTTATTAAATTATCAAAATCGTTAAGTAATTTTTGATTTATTCGAGAATATCCATCCTCGTGTTCTGTAATCGGTTCGGCGTTGGTTCTTCCGTCTCCCATTCCGGAAACTTGATAAGCGTAATCATTTATTGAAAATATTAAGCCCTTGGAAAAATCAAGCGTATTGTCTGAGATGCAGTTTGTTGCCCATACGGCGTTATAATATTGAGAGCCTTTTTGTGTCATAGTACCTACAAAATAAACATTTTGAAAATCTGCAGATTTTGTATAATATACTTTCGTTTTGTCTACTATCGTATAGCCTTTATTAAATATTGATTCAAGTTTATTCGCAAAATCCATATTCGCTGAAATAACCGGATTTTCTTTTATTTCTGCTTTTTGTTCCGGGACCGGCTTTGTTTGTGTTGTTGAATTATTTGTACAACCGCATGCCGCAAAGGTAACTAAACCTACTAAAAATAATGTAAAAAGATGTTTTTTCATTTTTCCTCCTTATTAATGCATTGACGCTTCCAAAATCCCGACATTATGACATTTTGAAAAATCGTTATTTATTATGTGTTGCAGTTCGTGTTCAAAAGTTTTCCTGTTTTCTTCATAGCTCAAGCGGCTATTTAGTACGATAGTGTAATAATCATCTGCGGAATCGTACATAATAAAGCCACTTACTTTGTAGGGCAAATTTGCAAAAATTGTTATGTAATTTTCGACCATATAGACACACATTCCTTTCTGATAAGTGATAGCTTAATATTTTTTAATTTTCTTTTGTTGCTTGAATGCTTTTAACGACGCCGATTACAACGTCGATATTTTCGGGGGAAAGATGTTTGCTTGCGTCAAATAATATACGCATTTTTTTATCTTCGTATATTTTTTGAGCAATTTCGGCGGTTTCTTGATTCAGATAATACGGTTCAATCGTCCCGCCGCCTTGCAAATCGTCAATACTACAATCAAAAGCCTTTGCGATTAATCTTAAAGTTTTTAAAGTCGGTTCTTTTGTTTCTCCGGAGGCGATTCGGCTTATTGTTCCGACAGGAAGCCCGGTTTTTTCTGCTAAAATCTTATTTGTCATTTTTAATTTTTTCTTGTAATAGATGATTTTCATTGACAATTCGTTTGTTGATTTTTTAGGCATAAATTTTACCTCCTTTACAAATTATTAAAACATATTAAGTTTTGTTTTTCAATGCGTCTATTGGTTTTTAAACGCATTAACGAGCTTTTTAATCATACAAAAAACGTATTTTTAAATACAAACTTGACATAAAAAACACATGCGACTATTATTTAAAACATACAAGCATGCGTTTTTTAACACATTGTAAATTTTTAATAAGTGCTAGGACGTAGTAAAAAATACAAGAGAGGTAAAAGAAAAATGAGATTTACAAATCTTTTAACAGAATTAGCAAGAAAAAACATAAGTAAAAAGGAGCTTGCAGAAAAAATAAGCATGCGTCCCGAAACCTTATATAAAAAAATTCGTGGCGGATCCGATTTTACATATCCCGAAATTTTAAGGATAAGAGATGAAATCGATCCGGATTTGAAACTTGATTATTTGTTCAAAATGGAGGAGGCGTAATGAGAAAAGAGGTCGGAGTTATTGTTGTTTTCGATGATGTCGAATATTCCGACGAGGAACGAGATTTATTATGGGGGCGGTTCTTCCATGCCTTGCTGAAGCTGTCCCAAAAACCTAAAAAGGAGATTGAAAATGCAAAACAAACAAGCGAACAAAAAAACAAAATCCCTGCTTAATTTTTTTGTAAAGCGGATTCAAGATTTGAAAACTAAACGCAAAAGAGATTATGAGAATAAGTTAAATTTCTTAACACGTCAAACTTATTTTTATTATTTAAGACAAGTTTTAAAAAACGAGGTTGACCTTCCTTTGTTTATTTATACGTCGGGGCTTGCGGTTAATAGCGAAGCTCTGAATTTAACAAGAATTGCGATTTCAGACGCTGAGCGTTTGGGAAAAACACACATTGAAAAATGTTTCAAAGCCTGCTTAAAGCAAGCTCTATAATACAAGGATTTTAAAAGATGAGAGAACAAAAAAACAATAACACGGGTAATGCTTCAGTTATTCGGGTTCATAAAACTAAAAACTTTACTATTATTAACAATGAGGCTTTATTTGAAAAACCGCCGTTAAGTATGTCTGCAAAAGGTTTATTGTGTTTTATGTTGGCTTTGCCGGACGACTGGAATTATTCAATCGACGGATTGGTTTCCGTTTGTAAAGAAGGGCGGCATGCGGTTAAGACAACTTTAAAAGAATTAAAAGAGAGAGGATATTTGATTATTGAAAAAATTTCCCCTCATAAAAGCGAATCGGGGCGTTTTGAATATGTATATCATATCTATGAATCAAAACAAATCCCTCAAAAACAAGAGGTCGATTTTCAACCTCTTGAAAATCAAACTGCAGATTTTCAACATGCATACATTCAATCTGCAGAACTTCAAGCGATAGAAAATCAGCCGAATAATAAAGAACTAATAAATAATGGACTAAATACTAAAGAACTAAGTAATCAACTTTTTCTTGTAAAAACGGAAACCGTTTTTACTTGTGAAGATTTACTTAATCTTTATAAAAAAATATGTATTCATTTCCCGCAACCGAAAACAATCACAGACGAGCGACGTAAAAAAGCAAAATTAAGATTAGAAAAATATCCGCAAAAAGAATTTTGGGAGGATATTTTCCGCAAAGCCGAAAAATCAAAATTCATCAGATCAAGTGCTTTTTTCTGTTTTGACTGGATTTTAAAAAACGATCAAAACGCTTTGAAAGTTAGCGAAGGAAATTACAACAATGAAGAAATTTCCGAAAATGAAGGCATGGAAAACAAAGTTTTGTCGATCGGTAAATACGCAAAATGCTACAAGTAAGAGGCTTTTATGGAGCAATTAAGAAAAGATTTTTGTAATGAGGTTTTTAAAATTATAGGCAAGCGAAAAAAAGACGGTTGCTGTGCTTTTTGCGGCGAAAAACTTTCGGAAAACGAATATTGCGACTGTCCTCAAGCTGAAAAATCAAATAAATATTTCAAAAAAGTTTGCCGGGTTTTGGAACGAATAGACAATTATATAGTTCTTGGAACACCGATTCGAAAAGTAAGAAAATCTTTAAATATAACAAGCAACACCCCTGTTTTGTTTGACGGTGTAACCTTTGACGATTACAAAGTCGAGTCCGAATCGGAGAAAATCGCCAAAGAAGCGGTTTTAAATTATAGTCAAAACGCCGTAAAAAATTATATTCACGGTAAAAACCTTGTTTTAATCGGCAATTCCGGGACCGGAAAAACAATGTTACAAACAATTTTATGTAAAAATTTAATTTCCCATTGGTTGTTTAGTTGCAAATTCATTAACGCCGTCGATTTAAAGGGCGAAATAACAAAATGTTTCAGTTCAAAAAGCGAAAAAATAGTTTCGGATATTGTCAACCAGTACAAAGAAGCCGATTTTTTGTTTTTGGACGATATAGACAAGCTCGCCCCGACGGAATTTGTAAAAGAATTTATATACTCACTTGTTAATTATCGGATTGTTAATCAACTTCCGATAATTACTTCCGCAAATCACACCTTGGAGGAATTGGACTCAAAATTTTATAACGAGGTAATAGTTTCCCGATTGATTAACAATTCGCCTGTTATAGTTTTTAGTCATCAAAATAGGAGGTTTGAGCAGTGATTGAAGAGCAAAAAAACGAGCAAATTTTAGAAAAAGACGAAATTGCTTTTACAACGGACGTTGAGAAGGACGGGAAACAATATTTTCAAAGTTTAGCCCATCAACTGGCGGGACATATCTGTAAAAAAGAGTATGAGGAATTCCGCTTAACTTGCGAATATCACTTTTTGTCAGCGACAATTTATCTTGAGCGTATTTTGTCAAAAGGCGGGTGGTTTTCATCTACAAAGTACGATGAAAAAAAATGTATCGGGGTTTTATTATTTGATATTGACACAAACCGAATAACATTAAGAAAAACGAATGTTGAACCCGAAAAACACGAATTCCACAAAGACGAAAAAAGGCAAATGGACGATTGTTTCGGGGTTCAATACGAAATTTTTAAATATTTACGGGATAGCGATTTAATACATATTTACACGATTGAACGCCCTGTAAGAAAAAAAATAAGAGTTCTTTACGCAATCTCAAAATTAAAAGCCGTCCAGAACGGTCGCTTTTTGCATTTCAAAGGCTGGGGAACTCAATTTTTTATTCCAAAAGCAGATTTTAAACGAACCGAACTCGGCGAGTATAAAGAAAAGCGAAAGAAAAAAGGTAAAAAATAAGTGGGTTAATGTTTTTAGCTCGCTCAAGAATTATAGGAGAAAAATATGGCAACAAAAGAAACTATGAAAACAATTAAATCTTACTTGCTCGGCTTGTTGGAGGCAGGAGATCCGACACCGATTGAGGAATTACCGGACGAGGTTGTTGAAAAAAGATTTCAAACATTAAGACACGCTTTGACAAATCACGATGAAACGGTTAAACAAAATCGGGATCTGCAAAGCGAGCTTAACAACACAAAAAAGGAACTTAACGAGCTAAAAAATAAACCGTTTTTCCCGTTCCCGATGAATTCGGGCGACGGGTTGGACTTTGGCGAATTTATACTAATTTCGCATGCGTGGTTCAGTTTTTTAAACACTTTACAACAGATCGGAATTGTTGAGGTTGAATATAAGGCACAAAAACGCCGTGTTCTTTATGTTGGGATTACAAACCCGATAGCGACGGCGGAAGGGTTTAAAAAATCAGTCTTAGAGATAGCAAGTTTCGGGCAAAAAATAAAGGATAGCGGCGATGGGTTCTAAGTGGTGTCCCCGTTGCGGCAGAATTATTTCGACAAATGGTATTCCGAATTTTTGCACGCAAGGTTGCGGTTCTTTAGCTGATGAGCCTTTACTCCCTCCGCATACAGAGTGGAAGGGCGGTTATTACGGAATGGTTGAACTTGCCCGCAAAGAGTACGAAAAAAGACAAAAAGAAAAACAGCCGGAGGCGATCGAAATAGGACCGGGACGGCTACAAATGAGGTTATTTTAAATGAGCAAAAAAGAATGTATTTATTGCAAAGAAAACGGCATAAAAAACACAAACGTATTTATCGAGATAAAAGATGTCGAACTTGGTCCGGGCTGGATTTGCAAGGAGTGTTTTTTAGAAACGGTAAAAGAAGAGGAACAAGAGCTTAAAAAATTAAGAGAATACAAAAGCAAAATTGAAGAAATTATCGACGAAAATTTTTCGGATTTTTCGGATTTTTGCGAGAAATGTTGTGCAAAAGGAAAGTGCAACGGCTCTTGTTGTTATGAACAAATAAAAGAGTTTTTAGAGGTGTAGAACAATGAGTATTAAAAAAATATTTGAAATCTTTTTCGAAGAGCTTTTACTCGGCGATAAGTTGCAAAAAGAAAAACAGCTTCAAGAATATTTCGAAATTTATGACGTTACCCGGGAAATGATTGTAAACAAACTTTTGATGTCTAAAAAACAAAATTTGAGAGATCTCGGGCGGGTTCTATTAAATAACGTAGATTATATGTTTAAAAATTCAAAATTTTTTAAATAAGGAGGAAAAATGACAGAAGAAACAAAAATTGACAATGAAACAATGACGATCAGAAGAAACAAAGACGAATCAACGCAAAATTACAAAAGCAGGCTTCAAGATTTATTCGAGAAGAACAGCGAGCCGAAACCGTTGCAAATCGACGAAGTTGCCTATGCTTATTTTAATCAAGTAAGGGTCAATTCTTGGAATATCTTAAGCAACGATTACGCCGGACACAAAGTCGGGGCGTTATATGCCTTTGTTTTAAAGCTAATTGAAGAACATATTACGGAATCTGTTAATCCTGTTTTGAAACATAGCGTTGAAGATGTAAAAAATGGTTGTATTTATCTTCCAAAGGGCTATTTTTTCGACGGATCAGAAATTAAAAGGAGGCTAAAATAATGATTTTTAAACTTATGTATTTAACAAGTCTTTTAGTTATGGGGGTCGGTTCAACCGTTCTCGTTGTTTTTGGAATAAAAGCCGCATGCAATATGATGTCGGACGCAATATTGTCTTTGTATAAGGTAAAAACCGCCCTTCTTGCAGTTAATACTTTTTCCCGGTTTGCGGAATTGTATTATAAAGCTTTGACTTACATTCCCGATCCCGACAAGGCAATTCGGAACGAACTTAAAAGGCAATGGGAGGAAGAATTATGTCAAAAATAGAATGGACAAACGAAACGTGGAATCCCGTTACAGGGTGTTCAAAATACTCGGTAGGGTGTCAAAACTGTTACGCCGAAAAAATGACAAAACGCCTTGCCGCTATGGGGCAAGAGAAGTATAAAAACGGGTTTAATAAAGTTGTTTTTCACCCGGAAGAGCTGAATCGGGATTTTGGCAGAAAATCAAAAATGATTTTCGTAAACTCAATGTCGGACACGTTTCACGCTGATATTTCAAAATTTCAAATCTCAAAAATGCTCGAATACTGTTCTTTTAACAAGCAACATATTTTTCAGATTTTAACCAAAAGAGCCGCAAGGGTTGAAGAATTTTCGTATCCGCCGAATGTTTGGCTCGGTGTAACCGTTGAAAAAGAAAACTACAAAAACCGGATTGAATTTTTACGTCATACAGACGCTGAAGTTAAATTTTTAAGTTGCGAACCGCTTCTCGGAGATCTGGGCGAACTGGACTTGACGGGGATTGATTGGGTGATAGTGGGAGGAGAATCCGGACCGGGTGCAAGACCTATGCACCCGGACTGGGTTCGCAACATACAAAAGCAATGTCAGGAACAAGATGTTCCGTTTTTCTTTAAACAATGGGGCGAATGGTCTGTTGTTTATGAGAGAAACAAAGGTGGGACAACTGATAACTATTTTAATGACACAGAAACAGAGTATTACAACAAATATCGACGCTTGAATTTTGCCGGCGGATGTGGTTTTCACGGAGAAAATGTTTGTTATTTTGATAAAGTCGGCAAATCAAAAAGCGGGGCAATTCTTGACGGAAAAGAATACAAAGAATTTCCGAAAATTTTGCAAAAGGAGTGAAATAAAATGACAGATAAAGAACAGATAATAAATAATTTTGAGAAGGACATAAATGTCCCTAGCAAAGAACGGATAATGATTGACGGTTGCAATGTGAGTGAATGCCTTTTTTATCAATCAAATTTTGAAGAAGATTATGATGTTAAAATAAAGCATTTTTGCTCAAATTGGCATAATTCTTGCGAAAGTGCCAACAATTCTAACTGCTACTTCAAGCAACTCGCCCGCAAGACGCAGGAGTGCGAAGAGTTAAAGAACGAATATTGGAAACTTGAACAAGGTAATGATTTTTTAGCAGAAAAGAATAGTAGGCTAAAAGGTTGTCTTGCCGAGATAAAAGAGATTGCAGAACCATTTTGTAATGCTTGCCAAGAATTTGAACCAGAGAAAAAAGGTAGTAATTGTATGTATTGTAATTATGGTAAAATCCTACAAAAAATCAGCGAATGTGAGGTGAACAATGACTAACGAACTGGAGAAACGGTTTAAAGAACAAGTATTACATATCCTTTACGGAATAATATCAAACCCAAATGTTTTTGATGAAAAATTAGCAAAGGGTATCGCACAATTAAAAAAAATTGTAGAGGAGCAAACAAATGACGGAAAAACAGATAATAATAGACTACAAATACCTTTGTGAAAGTTACAGCAAAGAAGTTGGGTGTTACAACACTTTTGATGGTAGTTGTATTAAAGAACAATGTTTTATATATAGGCTATTACAATTGTTACAATCCCAAGGACAGAGGTTAGCGAAGATAAAACAAATAATTGAGGGTAAAGAAAATGAATAAAGAAATAATAAACGACCAAAAGAACACAATACATAGACTACAACAAGAATGCACTGAAAAAACTAACGCTATTATTGCTTTAGGCGAACAACTGAAAGCCAAAGAGCAAGAATGCGAGGAGTTGAAATCTCAAATAGAAACATATTCAAAAATGTTAGATAGCACCGAGTTTAGAGTTGCATTGACTGACGTTAGAACAGGTGAAAGAGAAGTATGGCGAAAATTAGGAAGTAAGGCAGACCGCTACCGCAAGGCTCTGGAGGAGATTGAGGGATTAGTTAAGAACTTTTGTAAAGATTGCGACGATTATGAAGATTGTAATTGGGAGAAAGAAGGTTGCTATTATTCACTTATTCCAAATTTAAAAGACATCATCAACAAAGCGAAAGGAGAAGGAATATGCCAATAGCGGTATTATTACTATTTCTTGCACCGTTACCTGTTGCAGTAGTTGGAATGCAACAAGAGTACACAAAAGAACAAAAAGTGATTGAACTTTGTACACAAAAATTTAATACACCACAGGAAATACAGCAGTGTAAAGCAGTATTGATGAAAATAGAAAGGTAAACAAATGACTAACCTATCAAAAGAACTATGCGAGATTTGTGGTTCTAAAAATATAGCAATGATTAACCACACTGAAAAATACGCCCTTTGTCATAAATGTATGCCTGATGTTGTTTATAAAGATGGTTTTGAATTTAAAAAGAAAGCCATTGATATAAAAGATGAGTTCAAACACCAAGTACGCACACTATTTGAGGAGGGGTTAAATGACAGATAAGGAGACAATAATTAATAAAGTTAATGTTAATAGATGTAGTGTATATAAAAACGGGCTTTGCCTTATAAGTAAAGAAAAATGCAATGCTAAATGTGATTATGCAGCGTATTATTTATATGAACAGCTTGAACGCAAAGAGCAAGAATGCGAGGAGATGAAAAGAAAAGTTGAATTAATGATGGATTGTCCAGATTGTAAAGTTGATGAATATGAAAAGGCTCTTGAGGAGATTGAGAAAGAACTAAAAGAGGATGTTTATTGTGAAAGTCAAGAGTGCGGATGTGATGATTTTGAAGAATGTTTGAAATGCACAAAAGAACATATCCTCGACATCATCAACAAAGTAAAAGAAAAGGAGGATTAACAATGCCGAAACTAACACTAACAAACTACATAAAGCGGGTGAGTGATGAGATGTTGGATAAGATTTTTCATTTTGTGATTGCCGAAATAAACTGCCGTAAGGCTAAAAAACAAAATGTTGATGTCGGTTTTTGGGATTCGGAAGGTAATTACACAGAGGACATTCAACCCGTGGATTCTGACGAACTAGCGGAAATTTTAAGAGAAGAAAACGAAACGGAGGAAATAAAATGATGAGCAAGCAAAAAAGTACAAATTACACAAAATATGCGATTTTAGAGTATGAAAATCAAAAGTTGAGTTCAGAACTTAGCCAAAAGAACAAAATGTGGATTAATTCACAAAATAATTGCACATTTTGGAGCGGCAAATATAACGAACTCAAAAAAGATTTTAATAAAATGGTCTGGTATTTTTTCGCTATGGGCTTTTTGTTTCTATGGTTATATGTTCATTTATTTTTCTTACGGTGAAAGTATAAACCGATGAACTGGCGGAAATTTTAAGAGAGGAAAACGAATGTATTTAAAAAATGGAGCTTTGACAAACAGAGAAAAACAAGTCTTAAAACTGATTTTTCTTAACAACAAGGATATTGCAAAACGGCTTGTAATTTCCCCGGCGACAGTTAGCACACACTTACAAAATATCCGTTATAAACTCGCCGTTTCAACAAGAATCGGCATGCTTGTCGAAGCGTTAAAATCCGGAATTATTAAACTTGATGAGATAGAGGTCAAATAAGAGGAGAAAAAATGAGCAAAGAGGCAATAAAAACAAAATTTATAATTTGCGATCTTGACGGTTGCTTAATAAAATCCGGTTGGATTTGGGACGTTGCAAAAGAAAAGGGATTTTCAAAAGATGTTGCGTTTGATTTTTTTAACCGTTCCGCTTGTTGCGACGCATGCGAAATTGACGTTTCTTTATACAAATATCTTTGTTTCAAGGCGTCGGGCGGTTTTCGCTTGCATTTTCTAACAGCCCGGAGCGAGGTTATAAGCGTTGAAACAATAAATTTTATTCAACAAAAAACAGGGCTTATATATGGCAAGGAATTTACAATAAGTTTTCGTCCCGCAAACGACCTCTCAAGCCCTGCGGATAGTAAAGCAAGAAGGCTTGACGCTATGATTGCGGATAAAAAAGAAATTTTACTTGCAATAGACGACGAGGACGAAATTTTAAAAATGTACCAAAAGCGGGGTATTAAGACAATTAAATGGATAAGCGGTTTCTTGCCGCTTGAGATAGTACGGGAATTCGGAGAGCAGTTGAATGGATTGTTCGGAATGGAGGTCAAATGTCTAAACTGATTAAAAGTATTGAATTTAATAACAATTACCCGAAATTACATAATCAAACCGCCGCCGAATTATTGCTTGTAATAAACGACGTGTCCGGGGCGATGTTGAATACTGTTTGCGAGCGTGTTACAAAATACGACACATTAAGAGGCGACGGCAAATATTGTCATATTGAAAACGATCAAGTTTTTATGATTTTAGTTTTTCTCGGCGATAAAGGAATCCCCTTTACGTCTATTCGCAAAATGAATCAAGAAAATATTGATAAGTATTGCGATTCCGTGGGTGAAGTTTTTTTAATTGACGTAAAGGAGGGGTAATGGGTGTAAGAAAAGAAGCAAAAGACGAAATTGTTAAATTGATGTTACAAGATATTCCGACGGACGAAATCGCCAAAAGAATGAATTATTCAGTCGGGACGATAAGAAAAGTATTTGAGGAACTCCGGGAAGAATACGGAGTTAATTCAAAGCCCGGAATTGCGGCGGCTTATCTGAGAGACGAGCTTGTCGGATTACAAGAACACGTCGAGGAGGTTTTAAATATTCTCGATAATGGTCAAATTGCGACCGGGACAAAAAGCATACACCGCATGCGAAAGAAACGAAATCAACGCAAAAAATAAAATTAAAAAATTTTTAATAAAAAAGTGTGTCGAACGCATATTCGGCACGCTTTTTAGTTTGTTTTAAAAAATATCGCAATTTTACCATTATGCGACAAAAAAAAATCTTGTAATCTGATTTTGTTATCAGGTTACTTCAATCGGGAAGATTTACCGAGATAATCGCAGGGTCGGGGGACTATGTGTAAACTGTAAAAAATGTCTGTTTAAAACCTTTTTAAATCCCCCTCCGGCTTTGCGATAGATGGGAGAAAAAATGAGAGGAGAGATCATTCTCGATTGTTGCAGTTACGAAGCAAAAACGGGAACAAAGACTTATGAATACATTGAATGTTTTAAGTTAAAACCCGGCAAAAAATTTTTCAAAAAAAAATTAAAGGACGGCAGGGCAATAAAAAAAGAAATTATCCTTGCGACTGTTTGTCCGAATTGCAGACACTATGTTTTAAAATTTTTATGGTACGCAACTTCGGCAACCCGTTTCCAAGACTGGGACGAATCAAAAATCGTCCGGGGCAAAAAGGCAGATGAAATATTTTACAGGCGTTCCCCTGATTATATTTTAATTGACACGCCGAACCCGTTTAAACCAAAAGCGGAAGGGAAACAATCAAAAAAAATCCCTTGGGTTTACGGAAAATCTTTGAAAGACGGAATTTCGCAAATCCCTCGTTATATAGATGAATCAGAGGATGCAGGCTTAAAAATAGTTTGTCCCGTCAAAACAGAGAGGTTATAAATGACAAAAATCGGAGCGGCGTGGTGGAAATTTACAGATAAAGGCGAGCAATATTTATCATTAAAATTTGATGAAGAATTATTGCCGCTTGCTATCCGGGAATCAAGTATTGTTACCCTTTGGGAAATCCCCGAAGATAGAAGAAAAAGCGAAAAAGCCCCGCATTATGACATTATGTTGACAAAATCAGCTCAACAAAATAAAAAGACTTAGGGGGAATATGGGTTTAAATAAAGGTTATTTGACAGCGGGACGCACCGCCGAATCCGATGAGTGTTTGACGCCCCGT
>CALUSQ010000012.1 GCA_944323475.1 Candidatus Gastranaerophilales bacterium | reverse complement strand
TTTCTCTAATTCTTTTTCCTAAAAGCTTTTTTAAATCAGACATTATTCACCTCATAATATATTTTTTATGAAATGTTAAAAAAAATGAATTAGCTTTAACTACAAAATAAATTGAAATTCTTTAATCTTTATGCAAGTATATATGCATAATATAGAATATAATTAAATAAAATTTGCGATTATATGCAAGAAAGGAAACTATGAAAATATTTTTAAATTTTCTATTATGGGTATTAAGTACTTTATCTATTTTGATTTCTATTTGTGCAATAGGCAACAATGAAACATTGCTTTTAGGGATCTGGTTTTTGATATTAGGATTAAGTTTAATTCCTAAAATTAGAGAAATAATAAATCAAAACTTTAAAATATTGCTAGAAAAATTAGCAAATAAATTTAACACCTCTAAATATAATAATTACATTTTTAAATTATTAGGTTTGCAATGGTTATTAAATAAAGAAAATATAGATATGAAAATAGGTATTTTAAAAGTTATTATATTTATCTTAGCATTTGGGCTAGTTGTTGAAAATATGCCAGAACAACCTTCTACAGTAATAGAAAATAGCTCTGAAGTTCAAACTAATCAAAATCAATTTCATAATAATAAAAACGTAGAGCAAATTTCAAAAACAATGAATATAAATAAAATAGAAGCTAGCAATATCTATAAAACACTTATAAATTGTGGAGTTAATGAAATCCATTGGATTGAAAAAATAGAAAATATAGAAAATGCGTATTTTATACATTTAGAGAATATCGTAGAACCTGTAAAAATTAGCTTAAAAAATAATGAAGCTGAATATATTTTATATGGAACTTGGACTTTATATAACAATGGGAAATATGAAGGAAATTTATCAGATTATAGTGTAACTATTGACGAAAATATGCTACTAAGAAAAATTACAAAAGATAATATAAATGTGAATTTAAAATATGCGCAAAATTCTAAATATAATGAAAACAGCTGGAATATTACACGATTAAATAATTACAATAACATTTCTTGTAGTATTGATACAAAAAATAACTTTGGGATGATAGTTCCTCATCAATTTTTCTTAACTTACAAAAAAGAAAATGGGAATTTTATTCTTGATTCGATGAAATGCGATGAAAAATATTTAATAGAACCTAATAATATCGTTCCAAAATTAACAACCGAAGATAAAAAGTCTATAGATGAAATAAATAAATCTCTAGGATTATAGAGAATACATAGTTTTCAAATATTTAGTATAATAGCCATAGGAGGTCATCTTATGGCTACTTTAAAACAAAAAAAGGCAAATAAAATAAATTCTTTAAAAGGAGGAGTAAAAACTCAAGCAGGTAAAGAAGTTAGCAAAATGAATGCTTTAAAATATGGTATTTTTAGTAAAATTGTTACCCAATTTGATAAATTAGATAATTCAGAGTTTTGTGAGGATATTTATCATTGCTTTAATCCAGTAAATGAATATGAAAAACAATTAGTTGAAATTTTATTATCACATCTATTAACCTATAGAAGGATTTGTTTTATTGAAAAAGAATTTATTGAAACAAAACTAAATCCGAATGAAAAAATGGATTTTGAAGTTTATATAAGAGAAGGTTACAAACCTACAATAGAATTAGATTTACTTGACGATTTGAATAAGTTCCAGAAATATAAAACAAGTATCCAAAATAATATTATAAAAATTCAACACGAATTAGAAAGACTCATTAGTAACAGATATAGCTCGCAAAAAGTTATACCAAATGCAGTAGATGTAACTATTTCTACTCAAAATGGGTTCGTTTTAGAATAGTATATATGGTTGCAAATTTTTTGTGTAATATTTGTGTAGTGTTGTGTAATTTTGTGTAGTTTTATGGAGTTTAAATTTTATTAAAATTATCCTAAAACTATTGATTTTATTAAACTATATAAAATTTAATAAAACTACTAAACCACACTCATAACCCGAAGGTCGTTGGTTCAAATCCAGCTCCCGCAACCATTTCACTGGAAGTTTCAAACCCTGATACTTCCAGTTTTTTAGTCTTTTTCGGGTTTTCCAAAGACGTCCAGAACGGGCTAATATTAAACTTCACATTTACCGATTTTCTAACAGGGTCAAGGGTTACAGACTCAATACATTTTTCAATAAATGCTCTTTTTTCATTAATAGCTTAGAACACTCATAAAACTGCTTTTTGAAATTATGCATAGATTCTTATTGTTAAAGACATACAAAATTTTTCGGTTTTATGGATTTTTTAGGGTGGAAAGTTCACCCAATCCTATAAAACTTACTATAAACAAACGATCAACATTTCTTAATATTTTATTAGAATCAAAATTAAGGAATGGTGGCACATGGCGAAAAAAGAAGTTAAGACAGATTTATGGGTTTACGATTTATTAAAAGATGCAGGCATTAAACTAGACCCTCAAGGATGCTCTATAAAAGAAGTTAATGAAGCATTAAAAACGGCTTCTAAAAAGGGTACAGGAAATGTTGGTTTCCCTGAATATGTTGGCGTTGTCAAAGATTTCTTAATTGTTATAGAAGATAAATCCGATATATCAAAACACGTAAAGTATAATGATAAGGACTTAATCTGTACCGAAACAAAATCGGTTATGGACTATGCTGTAAACGGAGCTTATTTTTACGGTAAACATCTTATAAATAATACTCATTATAAAAAAGTTATCGCTTTTGGTGTGTCAGGCAATGAAAAGCACCATAAAATCACCCCTTTATATATAAATGAGCGAGAATATTGCAAAATAATGCCCGATGTTGAATCATTCTACATTTTTAATGAAGATAATATTGAAGAATATTACATAAGAGAAGTTTTAGGCGAAAATACAGATTTACAAAAAGAAACTACTGAAATTCTTAAATTTGCTAAAGATTTACATGAAGAATTGCGCAATTATGGTAACTTACAAGATACACAAAAGCCCCTTGTTGTTGCAGGTATTTTGTTAGCATTAAGAGAAATTGAAAAAGGCTCTTTCAGCTTAGAACAACTAAACGGTGATGATGTAGATACAGACGGCAATAAGATATACTCTGCTATAGATAAAAACTTACAACGTTCCAAAGTATCACCAACGGTGAAAAAGGATAAGTTATTAGCGCAATTTGCTGTTATTAGAGATACAAAAATTCTTAATGAAGTAAATGAGGTACTAAAAAAGACTCCATTAAAATACTACGCAGAACGAATTTACGAGAATATTTATAAGACAATTAAATACACCAAAACGGCAGAAGATTATTTAGGTCGATTTTATGGTGAATTTATGAGTTATTCTGGCGGCGATGGACAAACTCTAGGAATTATCTTGACCCCAAAACACATAACTCAACTGTTTTGTGATTTAGTGGATTTAAAACCTGATGATGTAGTACTTGACCCATGCTGTGGTACAGCGGGATTCTTAATAGCTGCCATGCACAATATGTTGAGCAAAGCAAAAGATGAACGACAAAAGGAAAATATTAGAAAAAATCAACTTCACGGTATCGAGTTACAACCTTATATGTTTACAATTGCGACATCTAACATGATTATTCGTGGGGATGGTAAAAGTAACTTAATTGATGAGGACTTTCTAAAACTTAAAGATACAGAACTTCAACTAAAATGTGCAACCGTAGGAATGATGAATCCTCCATACAGCCAAGGTTCAAAATCAAATCCTTCATTATATGAAATCAGTTTTGTTGAACACTTGTTAGATTCATTAGCAGAGGACGGAAGAGCAGTTGTTATCATACCTCAATCCTCTTTAACAGGTAAAACTAAGGATGAGCAAAGCTATAAAGAAAATATATTAAAACATCATACCCTTGAAGGTGTTATTACTCTTAGTGGTGATACTTTTTATGGTGTTGGCACCAATCCTTGTATTGCCGTATTTACAGCTCATAAACCACACCCAAAAGACAAGGAATGCAAATTTATCGATTTTAAAGATGATGGATTTAAAGTCGCTCCGCATATTGGATTGATAGAAACAGAATATGCGAAAGACAAGAAACAACATTTATTAGATGTTTGGTTTGACCGTATTGATGCCCCTACTAAATTTTGCGTGAAATCTACCATTGAAGCAACGGATGAATGGTTGCATGCGTTCTATTATTTTAATGATGAAATACCGACTGAAGCTGATTTTGACAAAACTATTGCTGATTATTTAACCTTCGAGTTTTCAATGATTGCACAAGGCAGAAAGTATTTATTTGAGGAAGAAAAAGATGGTTAAATCATTACGTGATGTTAAGTGGAAAGAGTTTCGAATTGATTCTTTGTTTATACAAGACAGGGGAAAAGAAGCTGCCCCTAATCAAATTAAAAGTATTGGCACTATTCCTGTAATAAATGAAATACAAAGTAATAATGGACTGTCAACTTTTGGAAAAGGTAAAAAGCTAATGAAAGGAAATGCTATCACTGTATCCGTAAATTTTGCCCAAAATGTTTTTTATCAAAATAAGCCTTTTTATGCTTCAGTAAATATTTTAGTCTTATATTCAAAAAATTTGAATAAATATATAGGGGAGTTTATTGCCTCTTGTATAAGAATAGCAAATACAAAATATAATTATGCATATAAAACAAGTAAGGAAAGATTAAATGCTACAAAAATTTTGCTTCCTATTAATGTAAAAGGCGAGCCTGATTATGAATTTATGGAAGAATATATAAAAGAACGTGAAGCTAAATTAAAAGAACAGTACAAAGAGCATATATATGGTCGAGTTAAAAAATTATTTCATGTTGTAAATGCGGAAAAAGAATGGGCAGCTTATAAAATTGAAGATATTTTTAATATTTTATCAGGTAAACGATTAACTCAATCAGAAATGGTATCGGGGAATATTCCATTTGTAAGTGCTGCTGCAATAAATAATGGAATAACATCATTTATATCTAATAATAACTCATCATTAGATAAAAATGTTTTGGGGGTTAATTATGATGGCAATGGAGGGATGGCGATAAGTTTTTTTCACCCATATAATTGTTTATTCTCAGATTCTGTAAAAAGATTCCACTTAAAGCACTATACTGATAACAAATATACTTTATTATTTCTGAAGCAAGCAATATTAAAACAGCGTAAGAAATATGTGTATGGATATAAATTTAATGAAACTAGAATGAAAAAGCAAAAGATAATGCTTCCTATAGATTCAAAAGGTGAACCTGACTATACTTATATGGAAAATTATATGAAGTATCTGGAACAGAAAAAGCTGCTTGAATACTTGGAATATATAAATTAAAATACTTCATTCATTTTTAACTATTCATTAATTGTATATAAATTACATTGTGTATATTAACTTATAATCACCCACTCCGAAGATATACGCACAACTTTGCTTTCAAATTTCTAAACACGTTCATAGTGGACTCCCGCAACCATTTGTAACAAGGGTTTTAGGTTTTACTTAAAACCCTTGTTTTATTTTGTATTATTTCTAATTTAACAGTTATTTTGGTTTATTTTGAATCATATAAGTCAAATTATTATTTTTTAATTGTATTTATGTAAAATTTAATGTTTCACCATCATAGGGTATTAGTAAATTATTAAGAGAATTTGTTTCTTTAAATAATTTTAGATCATTTCTTGTGATTGTCAGATGGCTTACTGTGTCCATATGACTAGCTATTATAATTGAATTCGGTGATTTTTTTATAACTTCTTTTACATCATCAATATTCATAATCAATCTTTCGCCGTTTATAACAGTTGCTGCACAAGCATTTAATACTATAATATCCGGTTGAAATTTATCTAACGTATCATTTACTTCATTGCACCAAATAGTATCTCCTGCTACATATAATGTTTTTTCATTATCTGCTCTAAAAACTACTCCCATTGCATCGTAAGGCATGTTTATTGATTTACAAAGTGGTTCCATTATCTCTTTTTTACCGTGTTGAGTTTTTGTTTTATATAAAGTTATGTCTTTGTATAGGGTGCCTTTTTCAGAGAGAATTTCAATATCGGTAAAACCTTTAGATGCGATGTGATTTTTGTCTATATCTGATTGTACAAATATTTTGATATTCTTATTTAACGCATTTTGCGCAAATTCATCCCAGTGGTCTGGATGAATATGTGTAATAATCACAGCATTAACATCAACTATTTCTTTTATATTAAAAGGTAATTCAACTCTTGGTTGACGGATATCAGAGTTTACTGCACTTTCAAAACCTGCCATGTAATCTTTTGGCATAAGCCAAGGGTCAATTAAAAACTTTGTATTGTTAATTTCAACTATAATTGTAGCATTTCTTACTTGTGTTATTTTCATATTTTTACTCCTTATAATAAATTATATTTTAGTGTTTATTTTCTTTTTGACAAGTATGTACTATTTTGTATAATACTTACTAAATAGTAAGTTATGGTTTTTATATGGCAAAAAGAAAACAAAATGAATATATGTGTCCTTTAGAAGTTACGATGGAGATAATAGGAGGTAAATATAAAGGAGTTATAATAGGTCATCTCATGGATAAAACTTTAAGATACAATGAGTTGCAAAAGTTAATTTCTCATGCTACTCCGAAAATGCTTATTCAGCAATTAAAAGAATTAGAAGCTGATGGGATAATAAACAGAAAACTTTACCCTGTTGTACCTCCAAAAACAGAATATTCTCTTACAGAAAGAGGAAAAAGCCTAATTCCTTCAATAATAGAATTGAATAAATGGGGGTTGAATTATTTAAAGGAAGAAAATATACCCTGTGCGTATAAAAAAGATATTTTATTAAACAAAAATTTAAAACTCTAAAAACTTGTTTACATAAAATAAAAATTATTGTATAAATTTGTCAGTTTAAAATATTTGGGGTGTTTTATGACAACAGAAAAAGAAAAAATGATTTCCGGTGAATTTTACAATGCTTTTGATGAACATCTTGCTATAGAAAGAAAGAAAGTAAAATCATTATGTATCGAATATAATAATTTGCCATATGGTGATTTTGAAGCTAAAAAAGAATTACTAAAAAAAATCTTGGGAAAATGCGGTAATAATATTACAATTGAGCAAAATTTCTTTTGTGATTACGGATATAACATCGAAATTGGCGAAAATTTTTATTCCAATCATAATTTAGTAATTTTGGATTGTACTAAAGTTGAAATAGGTAAAAATGTTGCAATAGGCCCAAATTGTGGTCTGTATACAGCTATACATCCAATTAATGCGGAAGAAAGAATAAAATGGGTAGAAAAAGCTGAACCTATCAAAATATGTGACAATGTATGGTTAGGTGGAAATGTAGTTATTTTGCCAGGTGTAACGATTGGGAAAAATACAGTTATTGGTGCAGGCAGTGTTGTCACCAAAAATATACCTGAAAATGTTGTAGCCGTTGGTAATCCTTGTAAGGTTATAAAAAAACTAAAATAAATCTTTATAATTGATGATAGTCAGAATAGACGTCATTTTCATCACTTCGTGAGTTTGTATTTATCAAAGGCGTTTTGCAATCAATCGGAACAAACAACACAAAATCTTTTTGTTCTAGTGGTGCTAGTGTAAATTCATCAACAAGATTTGGATTTATTTTTTTGTATTCTTTTCTTATTTTTTTATGTGAAAAGTATTCTTCTGTTTTTTGTTGTGGATATACACCCAAAAGTCCTGCACCTGCTACTACCGCTCCGCCTGTTGCTACAATATAAATCAAACCTTTGTGTGCTTTGGCAATTTTCCCTGTTCCAACATCTTCTTTGTAACTGTCAACAGCAATTTGTTTGGGGATTTGCATCAGCTCTTTAAAAGAGATTCCAGAATTAAGAATTTTATTAACTTCATCATTTGCTGTTTTGTTAGTTGGTACAAATATATCAATTGTGTCATTTGTAAGATTTGTTATTGTTGTTTGAAAAACCCTAAAATCATTTTTTAAATCACTTTTTAAATCTATCTCAGATGCAACAACGTCAGCCAACTCAGGATTGTCAACCCATCCTTTAGTGTCAACTGAAAAGGCAAAAACTGTATTTGATATAGATAAGCAAATCAGTAAAAAAGATAGAATTTTTTTCATAAGATTATTTTACTTCAAAATTTGTTATTTGTATATTTTTATTTAGATAAAACACTTACTGAAATTAATTAAGTTAGTTAAAATGAGGTGAGAGCTATAAATATATTTGTTGTATTAGCAATAATTGTGCGCATATTTTCTAATTGCCAATCAAATGTAATACAAAAAAGTCTTGCAATAAAAGGTTTTAATCCAATTTCAATTAATGCTTTCACTTATTTTATACTTGCTTGTTTCAGTGTTTTTGCTCTTTGTCTCATTGGTTTGGGTTCGATTTCTTATAAATTTTTGTACTATTCTTTTATTGTTGGTTTATTAGGAGCAATTGGTAATGGATTTCTTATCAAAGCTCTTGAAAAAGGTGATTTGTCTGTTTTGGGACCGCTTAATGCATACAAGTCTGTAATAGCTCTTTTATTTGCTTTGGTTTTTTTAGCAGAAATTCCAAGTTTAATTGGCGTTTTGGGTATGCTTTTAATTCTGTTTGGCAGTTATTTTGTAATGGATACAGTAAGAGAAAATGGCGATACAATTTTTTCGGTTTTAAAAAATAAACAAATTCAGTACAGGTTTATAGCACTTGTTTTTACTGCGATAGAGGCAGTTTTTATTAAAAAATTAATAATTCTATCTTCAATAACTGTTGCATTTTTTGCTTGGTGTATTTTGGGTGCTTTATTTTCTTTGTTGATTTTGAAAATAAATAAATTGAGCCTAAGAAATGAATTTATAATAATAAAAAATAAAAGTATATTGTATTTTATAGGTATTGCTGTTTGTGTTGGTGTAATGCAATATACGACAAATTTTGTTTTTGACAATATGAATGTAGCTTATGCTCTTTCTCTTTTTCAACTTAGTGCATTAGTCAGTGTAATATTTGGTTATAAAATTTTTAATGAAAAAAATATAAGAAAAAAGCTTTTTGGTGCTTTTGTAATGGTTTTGGGTTCTGTGTTGATTATATTGTATAATTAGCAAATGTTTGAAAATATAAAAAACAATATAGATTTTTTTATTCGTAACAAAACAAAATTTTCAAGAAAAAATTTTGTTGAAAAAAATGAAGAAAAGTTGTTACACAATTATCTTGAAAATCTTTATACATTCGATATATTGGAACAATGTTTAAAGTCATCAAATGCAGAAAATGCTTTTATTTTAGATATAGGTTCTAAAAATTGGTATTATGCAAAAGGTGAATATTATTTTTTCAAAAGTTTTATCAAAAAACCACATATGGATGGTGTGGAACTTGATGCATACAGGTTATATAGCAATCTTTATTCAAGATATGAGACAGCAAAGTTTTATATAAAAGATTTGAAAAATACAAATTATATTGCTGGGGATTTTTTGTCTATAAACAAAAATTATGATTATATAGTTTGGTTTTTGCCATTTGTTACCAAAAAGCCTTTACGACATTGGGGTTTGCCTGACAGATATTTTATGCCTAAAAAGCTTCTTGCTCACGCGTACAAGATACTAAACCCTAACGGGCAGATGTTGATTGTAAATCAAAGTATTAATGAAGCGATTATACAAAAACAACTGTTAGAAGAATTAAACATAAAATACACGGAAAAAGGGATTGTTAAAAGTAATTTTTTGGAGTACAAAAACGATAGATACGCTTTTATTGTAAATAAATAATCAGGAGTTTATATTATGTCTAAAAATTTTGAATTGAACCTTTCTCATGAAGAATTAATAAAAAGAACATCAAAAGATTGTTTGATTCCCAAAGAAATGCTAAAAGAAGACAGCAAAGAATATGCTTCTCTGTCTGAAGGGGATAAAAAAGCTTTGAAACATCTTGTGAAAGCTGCAAAAGCGATAGATGAAGTTTTTATGAAACAGGACAATCCTGATAATATAGATTTCAAAAAGTTTTTGGAAGAAGAGTCTGAAAAAGGTAATGAAGACGCAAAAATGACACTTACTTTATTTAATGCTCAAATTGGTATGAATGCTGTTGATTCTGAAGCTAATAAAATTTTTCTTGCAAAAAATTCTAAAGAATTACCAGGAAAAGGTTTTTATCCTGTAGATTTGTCAAAAGAAGAGTTTCATAAAATACTTTTAGAAATGCTAAATAATGGTGAAATTGAGGAAGTAAGGAATATTCTTAATCAACGCTCAATGGTTGTAAGAGATGGTAATAAACTTAAGGCAATTGATTATACGGAATATTTTAAAAAAGAATTTGAATATATAGCAGATGAGTTGGAAGCTGCAGCTGAAGTTTCGACAAATGAAGAGTTTAATAAATATCTTCGTTTGCAAGCAATAGCACTGTGTGAAAATAATTCTAAAAATGATGCCTATGCCGATAAAAAATGGGCAGAACTTCAAGACACTCCTTTGGAATTCACAATTTCAAGAGAACAATATGCTGATGAAATGACTGGAACTGTTGTAGAAAACGAGGAATTAAACAAACTTCTTGAAAAGAATTCTATAGAACCTATTTCAAAAGACTCTATTGGTATAAGAGTTGGAATTGTAAATAAAGAAGGAACAGATAAACTTTTAGAAATAAAAAAATATATGCCGACATTGGCTGAACATATGCCGTATAAAGATGAGTATGAACAAAATATTGGCCAAGGTGATGATGAAAAACAAACAATGGTCGATGTTGATATTGTCACATTGAGGGGCGATGAAGGTACTTATAGAGGTGGAATTACACTTGCTCAAAATCTTCCGAATAACGACAAACCCTCACTTAAAATAGGTGGTGGAAGAAGAAATGTTTATCATAGACAAATTCGTATAAGTACCAGTCCTGAAGCAAAAGAAAAAAGACAAAAAAGACTCGATGCTACATTAGCGAAAGAATTTCATAAATATTATAATCAAGAAGCTGATCACTGGTTTACAATTGGGCATGAAAACGTACATTCTCTCGGACCAAAATCAGGAACTGAAGCTCTTGGAAAATATAAAAATATTATTGAAGAAAACAAGGCAGATATGGGTTCTCTTGCTTTGTTAGATGTTTTGACAGAGCTTGGTATGTATAGTGAAGAAGAAAAAAAGCAGATTATTGTTACCTATGCTGCGGACAATTTCTTAAAGGCGAAACCAACTCTTTCACAAGCTCATAGAGTTAGAACTGTTATGCAATCAAAATATTTTCTTGAAAATAAAGCTGTTTGGCTAAATCAAGAGGGCCTGTTAGAAATTGATCTGGACAAAATGATTCCTACTGCAGAAAAGATGTTGGCAGATATTATCAAGGTTCAATTGTCCAAAGATTTTGCAACTGGAGAAAAATATGTTTTGAGCAATTTTGTTTGGACTGAAGAAATGGAAATTATTTCTAAAAAATTAAAAGAAATAGATAAATCACTAAATGGTATATTAAAAACTCCTTTGGCTGATAAACTTGCTAATGAATAATTTATAGCAAAAAAAAATTTTTTATATGTTTTATAATTTTTGTAGGATTTAATTGGATTTTTGAACATGTTAATAACACCTCTTAAAAATAACAAATTATATGCTAAATTGGCTGAAAATATTTCTAAAAAATATGCTAAAGAGTACAAAAAAATTGATTATAGTAAATATGTAAGAATTTCTATAAATTTTGATAAAGATACTTTTGAGTATTTAAATTCTATTAAATCAACTCTTGGAAATTATGCAAAACATAATAATTTGTTAGTTGTTTTCAAACAACTTGAAAATAATCCTAGTAATATAGGTCTTGAGGTTTATAAAAGAGAAGGTAAGTTTTGGACTGCTTTTTATAATGTGCTGGATATGATTCATAATCCGCCTGTTAAGCTACATAAAAAAGATTTAATTATAAGATTGAACACTGAAGATAAAGATAAATATGTTGCTACTACACGCAAAATATATGAAACTGTAGACCATATATTTAAAAATGCGCCAAAGAGTATTATGGATATTTTTCAGTAAAAAGCAATTTTGTTGAAATTTAGGCAATTTTTTCCCTTAAAATGTTTTTATTTATATATAGGATATTTTAGGGAATATTATGTTGAGAAATGATTCAATTAATGTTACAAGCTTAAATAATTTAGATATTATGCAGCTGGGTAATTTTTCTACTCCTTCAACCTCATTCACTCCTGCTGATATGGGCTATGGAATATTTAATATGCCGGTAATGCCTATGAATTTTCAAAATAATATTTGGGCACAGGCTGCTTTTAGTAATCCTTTGTCAAATCCGTTTAATACTTCTGCTTTGCCTTTTAATATGGGCTTTTTACAAACAGGATTTTTGCAAGGTATTGATTGGCAAAAAAATATTCAAAATACTTTGAATATGCAAGAGCAATATATGAATAATTTGAAAAACCAAATGGCTATGTTGCTTAAATCTGCTACAAGTAATTTAGGACAAACGAATTTTTCTGGTGATTCATTAGGCGGGTATGGCAATTATAATTTTAATGTTACAAAAATGTATACAGGAACTGCTGCTGATTTAGATAAACATCTCAAAGGCGTCATGAAAGGTAAAGGCTCCAAGCTCATTGAACTTCAAAACCAATATGGTATAAATGCTGCTTTTCTGGCTGCATTGGTTAATGCTGAGTCAGCACATGGTACAAGTTCTGCCGCTAGAAATAAAAATAATGTTGCCGGTATAATGTCACCTGAAAGTGGTTACAAGGAACAAGTAAAATTTAGCAGTGTTGATGCTTGTTTAGAGGCTTTAGCACAAAATTTGTCTAAAAATTATGTTGGACAAGGATTGGTGACTATATCACAAATTCATAAGAAATATTGTCCTATTGGGGCAGAAAATGACCCGACAGGATTAAATAAAAATTGGGGCTCGACTATTTCTCAACTTACAAATAAATATGAGTTGGCTTAATGTTTATTTAAACATTTTTTACTTTCTTCCACACAGAAGGCAAGTATATGTCTGTATCTTTTAAGTAAATTGTACCGTCCGGAATCTTTTCATAAAATATTGGCTCAAATCCGCTGGCATAAAGCATGTTGTGTATTTTTGATGAATCATAGACTTTTTTAAGTTTATTATTTATATATTTCTCGTGGCAGTACGGCAATTCAAAGTCACTATAAGTATGGTCAGAAGGAAGATTCCCTATTACAAATATCCCGTTTTGAGGTAATACTTTATTAACTTTTTTAAATAAAGTAAATGCTTTTTCAAGAGAAACAGATGTAGGATATTGATGTGTATAAAAAACTCCTAAAATGTGGTACAAAGCATTTTGGAATATAACTGCTCCTGTGTTTTTAGATTTTATTATATTATCAATATCTAATATATCCCCCGGTTCAAATTTTATTATATCTTTTGTTTGTTTTATATCGGGTCGTACAATAATATCTGCATTTTTCTTTAATCTTGCATAATGTCGTTTTTCTTGTAATGTACTAAAATCATCAATTCTGTATACAGGCATATATTTAAAAAATGTTTCCCTTAGCTCTTTGGCTTCATTCTTTGTGATTGATTCAGAACCTTGAAAATTGTCTAAAAGAATTTCTTCCCCCAAAGAATGCTTGTCTATCGAATATATCGGAATACGCATTTTTGCTAAAACTTCAGGGAAATCATAACCTGTAATTTTATATTTCTTTTTATTGTTGTATTTATCTAATAAAATCATTAAGCTGTAAGGCTTTTGTCCTAAAGAACAACCGAATTCAGCTATGTTTGTGCCATTTGGAAAGTTTTTTATTAAATAATCTCTGGTAAATTTGAGCGTTTCAAAATCTCTCATAAAAGCAGTTTTGTTATATACGTTTATGTCTTGGTTATCTGATTTGGTAATTGTTGTTGAACCTTCATAACCTTTAAAACTCGGTAATATTTGTTTTGTGTAATTTATTATATTTAAGTTTAAATTTATCATTTCTATAAACTAGCCTCTTTAACTTTTTTCCAAACAGCAGGAAAATAAATCTTTTTGCCATCATTATAAGAGTGATATCCTGAAAAATCATAAAATTCCGTCTCAAAACCGCTATTTTTTAATGCTATGTGGATAGGTGAGAAATCAAAAATACGTACATTTTCTCCATTCAAACTATCTGCTCTTGTTAACATTTCTCCATAATGGTTAAACATATGGTCATGAGGGAATGTTCCAATAACAAATATTCCATTTTGCGGTAATACAAAGTTTACCTTTTTAAAAACATTTTCAATTTCTTGTAAGTTGCTATATGCTTGTTTTAGTTCATAGCTCAGTTTTCCTCCATAGAGTATATGGTATAAAGCATTTTGAAAGATTATGACACTACTTTTTTTAGGTTCTAAAATTTTATCTATGTTTCTAATGTCCCCAACTTTGAATGTTACAAGTTCTTTTGCCCTTTTATTTGGTGTAACAATCATTTTGTTATCATATTTTGTGTCATCATAAAATATTTTTCTCTTAATTTCTTGTATTTCAGGTGTATCTGCAAACTCTTTGTTTGCTACGATTTGCTTTAATTTACAATATTCTCTGTGTGAGTAATCTTTGTCTTCACAAATATCAAAATATTTATAAAAAATTTTTCTTATATCTGATATTTCTTCTTTGGTCAGATTAGTTTTTTTGAGTATTTCCGGGTTTTTACAATCATCGAATAATATTTGTTCTCCATCAATAAATCTAGCAATTCCATATATGCTGTAATCATTTGCTTTTCTTATTACTTCAGGGAAATCATAACCTGTAATTTTGTATTTATTGTCTTGGTTACTTTTATCAAGCATTACCATTAGACTATATGGCTTGTGCCCCATAGAACAACCAAATTCTGTAATGTTTGCACCATGTGGATAATTTTTTAAAATATAATCTCTTGTAAACTCTAAAGTATTGTAGTCTCGAAAAAATGTAGTGTAATTATTAAGTGAGATTTTTTGACCATTTACAATAGATTCTTCATGTCCTGTATGTCTTTTAAAATTTACATTCGTTTTAGGTATATAAAATTGTGTATTAAATCTAATCATAGATGTTATAAAACACTTGAAAAAAAATTTTGCTAGGTTGTCTTATTTATAAAAACTAAATTTATTATATAATTACACTGGAAAGAAATTTATTGGTAAGGATTTTGGATAAAATTGAGTTTATAAAAAAATATGAAAATATAAAAAATAATTTTTCTAAAGAATTTGAAATCTTGGATGGAAAATTAGAAGAGCTTATTTTTTGTGATAAAAATGAAAATAAAAAAAATCAAATAAAGCCTATTTTAAAAGAATTTTTATCAAACAATGGTAAAAAAATACGTCCATTGCTTATTTTTCTTGTGACAAAAGCTATGGGATGTGAAATTGCAGAAGAACATTACAAACTGGCATTGGCTCAGGAATGTATTCATAATGCGACTTTGATTCATGATGATATTATTGATTGTTCTTTAGTTCGTAGAGGTAAAAAAACAATAAATTTTGACTATGATTCAAAACTTGCTGTTTTGACAGGCGATTATCTTCTTTGTGAAGCATTAAAAATACTTTCATCATTTGAAAATAAAATTATAGATATACATTCAAATACAATGTCAAAAATGATAGAAGGTGAAATTTATCAATATTTTCATAGGTTTAAACTGTGCAATATTGAAGATTATGTTGAAAAATCAAAAAATAAAACAGCAAAACTTTTTGAATCAGGTATACTTTCTTGTTCATATTTGAACAATTGTTCTGATTATGAAACAGAAAAGTTGTCAGAGTTTGCTTTAAATTTTGGAATTGCATTTCAAATACAAAATGATATTGAGAATTTCGAAAATGATGAAAAGCTTAATGAGGATATTTCAAATGGTGATTTTTGTGCACCTTTGATTTTTTATGCACAAGAAAAAAACAAAAATGATGAAAATATTATAAATAATCCTAAACAAGCAATAAAACAAATGAAAAAGGGTAGTGCTATTGCAAAAACGCAAGAACTTTCTAATTTTTATATGGAAAAAGCTATTGAAAATATTGCGTTTATTGAGGATAATTTATATAAAAAATTATTAATTGAATTATGCAACTTATTTATAAAATAAAATTGAAAAGAAAATGATGGATAAAGAGAATAAAAAAGAACTTACAGCAAAAGAAAAGTTTATAGCAGGATTAAAAGAAACAGTAGAAACAGTCGTTTTTGTTGTAGTGATGGTTATTTTTATCAGATTTTTTATTGGTGAGATACGCTGGATTCCTTCAGCATCAATGCATCCTACATTGCTGGAAGGAGATAGGATTTTTGTAGAAAGAGTTTCAAGATTTTTTACAACACCTAAAAGAGGCGACATAATGGTATTTTATCCGCCAACAGAAGAAATAAAAACCGATGCTCTATCTGTTTTTGCAAGGCTTTCCGGGTTTTTCTGCAAAGATGTTGCTTATATAAAAAGAGTAGTTGGTGTGCCTGGTGATAAATTGGAAATAAAAGAATATCTGGACGGACGTTTTCAAGTATTTATAAATGATAAACCTTTAAAAGAAACATATATAATGAGTCCAGATGATTATATTCCATGTAGTGGAGATATGTTTTGCGGCCCTATGAAAATTCCTGCAGGACAATATTTTATGATGGGTGATAACAGAGGGAACTCTCAAGATTCCAGATTCTGGGGCTTTCTGCCCAAAGAAAGATTTATTGGCAGAGCAGTGTTTTTATTTTGGCCTGTTACAAGGATGAATATATTCAAAAGACCTGAATATTAATCAAAAATATAATTATTACAAAAGCGTTTGTTGAATGCACAAGTTGTTGATTTTAGCAAGTGTGAACAAAAATTCGTCATTTGAAGAATTTTGGAATGACTGAGGTATGTATATTTCTTTGTATTTTCTAATGGCATATCTGTCTGTCATACCTGCTATATAGTCACAGACAGTTCTTTTGATTTCTTCTTCATTTTGATTCGGCATTTTTTGTTTTAATAATGCTTCGTAATGGTTAAAAAGCCCGTATATTATACCTTGAACTTTGCTTTCTTCTTTTTTGGCAATTTCATTTGTATAAACATTTTTGAACATCCATGTGCGTAATTTGTCGATATGGAAAAATGCTTCTTCAGACATACAGATTTTGTCTTTACCCAGGCTGTTTTTGACAATATCCATAACCATTTTGGTTATTCTTTCACTTCTATCAATAGAAAAATATTCAATACAATCTTGCGGTAAATCAGATTCTTTGATTATTTTTGCCCTGATAGCATCATCTATATCGTGATTTATGTAGGCAATTTTGTCAGAGAGTTTTACGATTTTTCCTTCTAATGTATAAGCAGGACTTTCTTTTCTCAAAGAACCGGAATGATTTAAGATACCATCAAGAGTTTCTTTTGTAAGATTCAAATCTTCTATTATTGTTGCTACTCTGACACTGTGTTGTGCATGGCGAAATCCGCAATCCATAATGGCATTTAAAACATCTTCTCCACTGTGCCCAAAAGGTGTGTGCCCCAAATCATGACCAAGCGCAATAGCTTCTGCCAAATCTTCGTTCAAATTTAAAGAACGAGCAATTGTTCTTGCTATTTGAGAGACTTCAAGTGTATGTGTCATACGTGTTCTAAAATGGTCATCTGTAGGAGAAAAAAAGACTTGTGTTTTGTGTTTAAGTCTTCTAAAAGCTTTAGAATGAATAATTCTGTCTCTGTCTCTCTGATATTCCGTACGTAAAGGACAAGGCTCTTCTTCTCTTGCTCTGCCTTTCGTTTGAACACTTTTTGCTGCATATGGGCTAAGCTCTTTAAGCTCTCTCTCTTCTTGTTGTTCTCTAATATTTAAAAGTTTTTGTGTATTTGTCATAAGATTCCTTTAATATTTACAATTCATCCGGAGATGCTATTCTGCCTAAAACAGCACTTGCCGCCGCAACTGCCGGTGATGAAAGATATACTTCACTTTTTGTATGTCCCATTCTTCCGACGAAATTTCTGTTTGTTGTTGATATGCATTTTTCTCCTTCAGCGAGAATTCCTGCATAACCACCAAGACAAGGTCCGCAAGTTGGTGTGGAAACTGCTCCTTGCGCTTCTATTATAGTTTCGATATAACCTCTTTTCAATGCTTCCAGATATATTTGCTGTGTCCCTGGAAATACTATCAATCGTACGTCGGGGTGAACTTTGCGATTTTTTAGGATTTCTGCAGTTACTGCCAAATCAGAAAGTCTTCCGTTTGTACAACTGCCTATCACAGCTTGGTCTATTTTTATATTTCCGACTTTTGATATTGGTTTTGTGTTCTCAGGAAGATGAGGGAATGCTACTGTTGGCTCAATTTTAGATACATCATAAACTATTGTTTTTTCATATTGTGCATTTTCATCACTTGTATAGAAAACAGGTTCTCTTAAACTTCTGTTTTTCAAATAATTTCTAGTAATTTCATCAGGTACGATAATTCCTGCTTTTGCACCTGCTTCGATTGCCATGTTGCATATAGTCAAACGACCGTCCATTTCCATATCAGAAATTGCAGAACCGCTTATTTCCAGTACTTTGTAAAGTGCACCGTCTACTCCGATATCACCAATTAGGTGTAGTATCAAATCTTTTGCACTAACCCATTTGTTGAGCTTACCGTTAAAGACAACTTTTATTGTAGGTGGTACTTTAAACCAAGTTTCACCTGATGCCATTGCACAAGCTAAATCTGTGGATCCTACACCTGTTGCAAAAGCTCCTAGTGCGCCATATGTACAGGTATGAGAATCTGCTCCTATTATTAAATCACCTGCTGTCACAATACCAAGCTCCGGTAAAAGTGCATGTTCGATACCCATTCTACCTACTTCAAAGTAATTTTTTAAATTTTGCTCTTTTGAAAATTCTCTTACGGTTTTTGCTTGTTGGGCTGATTTTATATCTTTGTTTGGAACAAAATGATCAGGAACAAAGACCACTCTATCTTTATCAAAAACCTTGTCTATACCTATTTTTTTAAACACATTAATAGCAACAGGTCCGGTTATGTCATTTGCCAATGTAATATCTAATTTTGCACTTATAAGCTGTCCCGGTTTAACTTCATCTAATCCGGCATGTGCGGCTAAAATTTTTTCTGCAATGGTCATTGGTCTTGTCACAGGTTTTTCTCCTTATTTTTTATTTCATTTTATTATAAAACAGAACATTTCTAAAGCTTTTTGATTTATTTTTTATTCATGTAAAAATTAAAATATTACCTATATTGTGATTTAGAAAGACGAAACATGATAACAACAAATAAACTTACAGTCCGTTTTGGAAGTCAAACTTTGTTTGAAAATGTTAATATAAAATTTTTACCCGGTCATTGTTACGGCGTTATCGGTGCAAATGGTGCAGGAAAGTCTACTCTGTTAAGAGTTATATCCGGTGATGTCGAGCCTACATCTGGAGAAGTTCACATTCAAAAAGGTATGAGAATAGCAGTTTTGAAACAAGACCATTTTGCCTATGACCAGTATCCTGTTATAGAAACTGTTATTATGGGTCATAAAAGACTTTATGATGTTATGAAAGAGAAAGAAGCTCTTTATGCAAAACCGGATTTTAATGACCAAGATGGTATGAGAGTTTCTGAACTGGAAACAGAGTTCGCTGAACTAGACGGGTGGCAGGCAGAATCTCAAGCTGCTACTATGTTAAGCGATTTGGGAATTGAAGACGAAAAACACTATCAGCTTATGAGTGAGCTTTCTGGCAGTGAAAAAGTTAGAGTCCTTTTGGCTCAAGCACTGTTTGGCAATCCGGATATTCTTTTGCTTGATGAACCGACAAACCACCTTGATATTTCTACTATAAAATGGTTGGAAGAATTTTTGATTAATTTTCAAAACCTTGTTATTGTAGTTTCTCACGATAGAAATTTTCTTGATAATGTTTGTACTCATATTGCAGATATAGACTATCAAAATATACAATTGTACACTGGTAACTATTCTTTCTGGGCTCAAGCAAGTCAGCTTATACAAAAACAAAAGGAAGAGCAAAACAGAAAAACTGAAGAAAAAATAGAAGAGTTAAAAGCTTTTATTGCAAGATTTTCAGCTAATGCTTCAAAAGCTGCACAGGCTACTTCAAGAAAAAATATGCTTGATAAACTTACATTAGAAGATATAAAACCATCGTCACGTAAATTTCCTCGTATAAGATTTAATTATCAAAAAATGCCCGGCAAAGATGTATTGCATGTTGAAAAACTCAATAAATCTATAGATGGTGAGTTACTTATAAAAAACTTTTCTATGGATGTATATAAAGGTGACAAAATAGGCTTTATAAGCCGTGACCCTTTAGTTGTTACTACTTTATTTCAAATTCTTGCGGGAGAAATTGAACCGGATTCCGGCAAGGTTGAATGGGGTGTAACTGCTACTCGTTCTTATTTTCCAAAAGACAATACCGAATATTTTGATACAAAATTAAGTTTGATTGATTGGCTTAGGCAGTATTCCGAAGAACAGCATATCAGTTTTATAAGAGGATACTTAGGCAGAATGCTTTTTTCCGGTGAAGAGTCTGAAAAAAGTGCAAATGTCCTTTCAGGTGGTGAAAAGGTCCGTTGTATGCTTGCAAAAATGATGGTAGCAGAGTCGAATGTTCTGATTTTTGACGAGCCTACAAACCATTTGGATTTAGAAGCAATTACTGCATTGAACAATGCATTAATCGATTTTAACGGTACTGTTTTATTCACATCACAAGACCATCAGTTTATTCAAACAGTTGCAGACAGAATTATTGAAATATCTCCAAATGGATGGATAGAATCACATTACAAATATGAAGAATATATGATGAATCCTGAAATGAAGAAAAAAAGAGAACTTTTATATCGGGATGTTATTAAAAAATAGTCTAGTCTTCTTGAATAATATCTTTGCAGGCAAACTGAAGAAAACTTCCCATAATATTTTCATTCCAGACTTTGACCTCGGGTGGAACTTTTAAAACAGCAGGAGTGAAATTCCAGATATATTTGATTTTTGAGTTAATCAAAAAATCAGCAACCTGTTGTGCATTTTGTCTTGGCACTGTAAGAATTGCAATATCGACTTCAAGCCTTTTTGCAAGATTTGGTAGTTTTGAAATGTGAAAAATCTGTTTGTTATTTACTTGCATATCAACTTTTTGAGGATCATTGTCAAATAGTGCAAGAATATTTAATCCATAGCTGTTAAAGTTGTCATATTTTGCAAGAGCAAGACCCAAGTGACCTGAACCAACAATAAAAGCATCTTTTGCATGAGCAAAACCGAGGGTTTTTTCAATAGAATCTTTTAAATCTTTTACCAGATATCCTACACGACATTTTCCTGCATTGTTTAACAATTTAAAATCTTTTCTAACTTGTGAATCATCAATACCCAACCTTTGTGCTATTTGAGGGCTTGATATTGTGTCTAATCCATTTTCTATATATTCAACCATAATGCTATGGTATAAAGTAAGTCTGTTTGAAACTTTTTCAGGAATATGTTTGCTCATAATTTTTTCCTTTTAAACATGCGAGAGTATTATATATTAAATCAAGAAAAAAATCACGATTAAACCTTTATTTTATATAAAAATATATACAACTTTAAAAAAGAGAAATATTGTTTTTGTTCGTTATAGCTGTATAAATCTATTTTGTTTTTTTTTATTTTTTGTGATTTATTTCACAATTATTTTCTTGATATTTGCAGGCAAATATCATAAAATATTACTCGGTATTGGTGAATATGTACACAATTACTGCACAAAGTTGTATATTATAAAATATACTAGATATACATGTTTTATTATTTAAGAGGAATAAAAAATGGAAAAAACTGAAGAAAAAACAAAGACTATTACAATTAAAGTTTGTATGGGAAGTTCATGTTTTGCCAGAGGGAATGCTGCAAATCTTGATTATATAGAAAATTTTGTTAAAGAACATGGTCTTGATGCTAAAATTGAGGTAATTGGCTCCAGATGCGAAAACAATTGTGCTGTTGGACCTAACGTTATTATAAACGGAGAAAACTGTGAATCAGCTTCTCCTGTTAGATTGGAAGCTTTTCTTAAAAAATATTTGTAATCTTATTCATAAAAACTAAAGAGGTCTCTTTATGAACAGTCAATATCCTATTTACACTCTCCAAAATGAGTGTGTAGATTGTTACAAATGCGTCAGACAATGTAGCATGAAAGCAATCCGTATAGAAAATGGGCACGCTTCTGTTATTCCGGAAAGATGTATTGCTTGCGGACATTGTGTTTTGGTTTGTCCTTCTGAAGCAAAAAAAATTAGGAATGACATAAATAAAGCACGAGCTGTATTGACTGCTAAAAAAAGAGTTTTTGTTTCTCTTGCGCCAAGCTGGGCAGGATTTTGGGAATGTAAACAGGAACAACTTATTGCCGGTTTAAAAAAGCTTGGTTTTGAGGGTGTTTCAGAAACAGCACTAGGCGCACAGGAAGTTTCAATAGAGGTTACAAAGATTCTTTCTAAAAGAGAGAAAAAAATTCATATTTCAAGTGCTTGTCCTGCAATCGTTGATTATGTAAGACTTTATATGCCGGAATTTACTGAATATATTACCCCTGTAGGTTCACCAGCGATGACACATGCCAAACTTTTAAAAAAACGTTATGGCGATGATATTGGTGTGATTTTTATGGGGCCTTGTATAGCGAAAAAAAATGAGGCTGACAGAAATCCTGATCTTATAGATGCTTCTTTAACTTTTCATGAAGTTGCGCAGTGGTTAGCACTAGATAATATCAATTTAAATGATTTTGAGGCTGACACGGATGAGAGATTTGTACCCAAAAAAGCTTATGAAGGTGCATATTACCCAATTGAAGGCGGTATGAACAAAACGATTAGACTTTCAGGTTGTGCAAAAGATATTCAACTTGTGAGCGTAAGTTCGATACCTGCTTTTAAAGACTCATTACAAAACTTAAATCCTGAAAATATAGACAGACCTATTTTTATAGAAGCATTGGCTTGCCCAGGCGGTTGCGCTAACGGCCCTTGCAAAGACCCACAAAAGCCTGGTATTTTGACAATGTCTGATATTTTGAGGACTGTAAAACTAAGAGATGATATTCCAACTGAACCTGAAGTTGTTGTGGAAAAAGAATATTCTGCACATCCTCAAAATACAAAGAAATATACTCCGGAAGAAATTGCTTCTGCAATGGCTAGTATAGGCAAACATGGTATTGAAGATGAATTAAATTGCGGCGGTTGCGGATATGACACTTGTCGTCAGTTAGCAGAGGCTTTACTGTCTGGTGATGCAGAACCTTCAATGTGTGTTTCATATATGAGAAAACTTGCTATCAGAAAGGCCAGTGCAATGCTTAGGTCTATGCCTTCTGCTATTGTTATGGCGGATTCTGATTTGAGAATTCTTGAAACCAATGAAGCTTTTGTTAGAATGTTTGCTCCTGATTTGATGGAAATATTTAAAGATAGACCTGAAGGACTTGCAGGTGGTGCATTAGACAGAGTTGTACCATTTGTGGATTTGTTTAAAAGAACATTGAACTCAGGAAAAGACATTCATAAAGAACGTTATGCAATAGGAAAGAATCTTTATGATATTGCAATTTTTGAAATTGAAAGAAATAAAATTGTCGGTGCTGTTATTACTGATGTTACACAAACAGAGATGAAACGTGAAAGAATTGCACAAAAAGCTCATGAGGTTATAGAAAAGAACATAGCAACAGTTCAAAATATTGCTTGTCTTTTAGGCGAACATATGGTTGATACTGAATTGTTGCTGAGCCAAATTGCTCAAGGCTATGAAGAAGATTCTCAGACAGATGATATAACTGAAAATGGTGAAAACTAATGGCAGAACAAGCTTTTTTTGTAGACATAGATTGTTATCAACAAAAGAAAGACGGACAAAATACTTTTGGTGATTGTTTTGAATCAAAAAGATATACAGATGAAGGCCGTTTGCTTGCTGTTCTGTCAGATGGCTTGGGCAGTGGAATAAAGGCAAATATTCTTGCTACTATGACAGCTACAATGATTCTTAAATTTATTGAAGAAGGCAAAGATATTCTTAAGGCAACAGAAGTTATTATGAATACTTTACCTGTCTGTCAAGTGAGAAAAATTAGTTATGCAACTTTTTCTGCTTTTGAATGTACTGATGAGGGGTATATAAAAATTGTAGAAGAAGGCAATCCCGATTTTATACATATTAGAGATGGTAAGGTTTTAGAGCACGAGCCTAAAGTGATTACTTCAAAAAAATTCACTAATCGTCACATGCATCTTTATAATTTTAAACTGGAACCGGAAGACAGATTAGTTTTTTGTTCTGACGGTGTTACTCAAGCAGGTATGGGAACAGATGCGTACCGACTCGGTTGGAGAAGAGAAGGTTTAATAAAATTTGTAGAAGATGAAATATCTAAAAATCCAACAATTTCGAGCAGTCATCTAGCTCAAGAAATTGTTAAAGAAGCAATAAGAAAAGAACCTGACAGAAAATCAAAAGATGATGTGTCTGCTCTTATTTTGTATTTTAGAAAACCGAGAAATTTATTAATTTTCACAGGTCCTCCGTACAGACAAGACAGGGATGCAGAGTATTCAAAAATTTTTGATGATTTTAAAGGACGTAAGGCAATTGTGGGCGGAACTACTGCTAATCTTTTAGCTCGTGAGCTGGGTAGGGAAATTACTACTGAAAAGTATAATAAAGGTATGCTTCCGGCATGTTCGCATATGGATGGTGTTGATCTTATAACAGAAGGTATTTTAACTTTGACAAAGGTATTGGAATATCTGAATGAGGGTTATGACAAATGGCCCGATGATGCTGCAGGTCGTTTGATTGAGCTTTTACTTGATTCTGATGTTATTAACTTTATGATTGGATCTAAGTTGAATCAAGCACATTATGATCCTGATTTGCCTTTAGAATTAGAAATTCGTAAAAATGTTGTAAAACAACTGGAAAAAATTTTATCAGGACGTTATATTAAAAAGGTAAACCTCAAGTTTATTTAGAAAAGCTTTAATAAAAGCAGATTTACACTAAAGGGAGAATTAAATGGAAGAATCCGGAAAAATTAAATTGGAATTATGTTTTGGTACTACATGTTTTGTAATGGGTGCATCAAAACTACAAGAAATTGAAAATCTTATTCCTCCTCAATATAAAAACAAAGTGGAAGTTAAAGCACATACTTGTCTGGATTTGTGTAAAAATTCAAAGTATATGAAGGCCCCTTTTGTTAAAGTTGATGGTGAAATAATCTCTGAGGCTACAGTTGAAAAAGTTATTAGAGCGATAGAAAGTAAATTAAATGGATAATAGTAATACTACACACTTAAAAAGAGAAGTTCTCGTTCGATTAATTAGGGCATATATTCATCAAGAAATGGATAAACTTGATAGAATTCCTTTTGAAATGAGACCTAAAAATGCTGATGTTCCTTACAGATGTTGTATTTATAAAGAAAGAGCAATTCTTCGTCAGCGTGTAATAGCAGGTTTGGGTACTTGCGTTGAAACTGATGATGAAATTACATCACTTAATGAATATGGTTCACAAGCATTAAAAAGAGAAAAACCTGAAGATACTATTCTTACTGTTGTTGAAACAGCTTGTAAAGGTTGTGTTCCCAGCCGTGTATATGTTACAGAATTATGCCAAGGCTGTGTAGCAAGACCTTGTGTTTCAACTTGTAAATTTGGAGCTATACAAATAAAAGATGGCAAATCTGTTATTGATGGCGAAAAATGTAAAAATTGCGGTATGTGTATGAATGTATGCCCGTACAGTGCAATCGTCAGATTAAAAGTTCCTTGTGAAGATGCTTGTCCTGTGGGAGCAATTGCTAAAAATGAAAATGGACATGCAGAAATAGATTTTGATAAATGTATCAGCTGTGGTGCTTGTGTTGGTGCTTGTCCATTTGCTGCAGTGCATGAAAAAAGTCAAGTTATTGATGTATTGAAACAAATGAAAGCAGGTAAAAAAGTTGTTGCAATGCTTGCGCCTGCTGTTGTTGGACAGCTTCCTGTTTCAATAAATAAAATAGCTCAAGCATTGATTAAATCTGGTTTTGATGAAGTATTTGAAGTCGCTCATGGTGCAGATGTTACAGCAAGAACAGAAGCAGAAGATTTTAGAGAAAGAATGGAAGCAGGTAAAGAGTTTATGACAACTTCTTGTTGTGCTGCTTACAATGAGTTGGTTGATAAACATATACCTGATATGAAACCATTCCGCTCAGAGACTAGAACACCAATGCATTATACAGCTCAAATTGTGAAAGAAAGATATCCTGATGCTGTTACAGTATTCATTGGACCTTGTGTAGCAAAAAGAAAAGAAGCTCAAAAAGATGAATATACAGATTTTGTAATGAACTTTGAAGAGATGGGGGCATTGTTTGTTGCTCTTAATATTGAAGTTGCAAATATGGAAGATTATGAATTTGCTGATGATTCATCAAAAGAAGGTAAAAACTTTGCTATTACAGGTGGAGTTGCAGAATCTGTAAAAGTAGCATTGAAGGATTTTCCCGAATTATATCCTACTTGTGTAAACGGTTTAAATACAAAATCAGTCAGAGATTTGAAAAACTGGGCTAAAAAAGGTGTCTGCACAGAAGGCAACTTGGTTGAAATTATGGCTTGTGAAGGCGGATGTGTGGCTGGTTCTGCATGCTTAAATAGCAAGCGTATTACAACCAAGAAAGTTCAAGAATATGCTAATCAAGCAAAATGTATAAATGATCTTGAACCATAGATATAAAATAAATTGTTTTATAGAAATAAAGAGCCGTTTGTTATAAACAAACGGCTCTTATAATTTACATCCTGTTGCTTTGTATAAGGATATATAGTCAATAAGCCTTTGTGCTTTTGAGTTGCATTGATCAATTTCAAGGCTTAAGAGATTTTCTTTATATTGTATGTATTCTAAATAAGAAATTATGCCTGCTTTGTATCTTTCTTCTATAAGTTTTAGGTTATTTTTTTCAAGTTTTATTTTTTTTAAATTATTATTATCTTTTTGCGTGTCATATTTTATCAAACAAAGACTGTCGCTAATTTCTTGTATAGCATTTAGGTCAGTTTGTTTGTATTCTTCTAATAGTTCTTCAAACTGTATTTTTTTTATTCTTAAATTTGCCATCAAATATCCGCCGGTATAAATTTTTTCGAAAGCAGATACTCCTACTAGAGCTATAATATTCTCCCAGTTAAAAAGTCTTTTTAAAAGTAATGTGTTATATCCTGTTACTCCTAATATTGGTATTGTTGGAAGAAATTCTTTTTTTGCAATGTTTATATCAATTTTGGCTTTTTTTAATTTTGCTTCTGTTTGCATTATGTCCGGTCTTAGGGCAATTGTTTCTGAGGAAATGCATTCAGGAATTTTGCCTTTAAATTCCAGATTATCAAAATTTTCTCTTTTTAGGTTATATGCTTGTGTTGGACATTCATCTATATATACTGCAAGTTCATGAAGATAAATATTTTGTTGACGTTTCAAGTCATTTAGTTCTATTTGAGATTGTGTATGCTGTTTGTCTGTGTATGTAACATCATATACAGATGCAAGACCAGCTTTATTTCTGTCTTTTGTTAGTTCATATATATTTTGTCTTATTTTTGTAATTTCTTCTTTTGTTTTTATTGCTTTATCTAGTTTAATTATGTTTATATATAATGTTGCGACGTCAGATGCTGTTGTAATATTTGCTGCTTTTTCTTCATATTCTATGGCTTCTTTTTGGTATTTTTGGGCTTTTGTTTTGTCATGATTTTTTAGGAATATATCTGCTTCATATTGTGCAACTAAAGGTAGTACGTATATGTTTGAGCGAGTTTGAGCGAATTCGATATCTCCCAATTGATTTCCAGCTGTTTTTATTCTTGCAAATGTTGGGCTAAATGTGACTTTGGGGAATTCATTGGATAAAGTACTATTTACCATTTGTCGGTATTCTTCACTTTTTAATGCTGCTTTTTTTAAGTTGTGATTTTGAGTTATTGCAAGGTAAATATATTCTTTTAAATATTCATCAGAAAAATTCTCCCACCAATTTATGTTGATATTGCTTAATCTGTATTCACAACTGCATTGCAGTTTGGCAGATTTTTTGTTTAGTATTTCACTTTTGATTTCATTAATATTTCCGCATATCGCAGGAGTAAAAGTGCTGCTTATAAAAAACGATAAAATTGTGTAAATAAATAATAATAATTTTTTTGACATATCTTTTTAAATTTGTTTAATCTGATTGCTTCTTGTTTTTTTGTGTGGGATATGTTAGCATAGCAATTGTTATCATGCTAACATTTTTAGAATAAGAATTTAGAAATTTATGAATGATTTTGATTTTAATTTGGGACTAGAAATGGCTTTGACTTCATCTGCATATCGTGCAGCAGGTCAAAAAACGCTCAAGGTTCATGGCTTGAATGATATCACTCGAGAACAATTTAATATATTACTCGTTTTGTCGCTGAGTGACGGATTGTATCAAACCCAGATAGCTAATATATTAGGTAAAGACAGACCTAATATTACAAGAATGATTGATATATTAGAGACTAAAGGTTTTATTAGAAGAGAAAAAGACGAGACAAATCGTAGAATATTAAAAGTCTTTCTTACAAAATTAGGTTGTGACAAAGTAGAAATTGCAAAACCTCTAAAAGAAAGAATGCGCAGTGTTCAATGCAAAGGAATGACAAAAGATGAAATTATAACTTTAGTTACCTTACTGAGAAAAGTAAGAAAAAATATAGAAGAAGAATATAAAATAAATGAATAAGGCGGTATTAAGTGGAAGATAATAATATACAAAATGAAGAAATTATGGCTGAGAAATCAGATAAAACAGTTAAAAGAAAAAAGACAAAAAAAATTATTAAAAAGAGATTTTTAATTCCGAGTATTATAGCAATTGTAGTTTGTTTGTTGGGATGGCTGTATTTTTCATCTTTTGAAACAACAGATGATGCTTTTGTGGAAGGTCATATAATAAGAGTCAGCCCTAAAGTTACAGGTATTATCGAGAAACTTTATGTTGATGATAATGACCATGTAAAAAAAGGTAAATTACTTTTAACTATAGATGATAGAGATTATAAAGTAAGATATGAACAAGCTAAAGCCGCATATGAAATGGCTTTATATAAACAGAAATCAGCAATAGTAGATAAAAATGCTGCAGAAACAGATTTGGCTGTAGCTGAACAAGACTATGAAAGATACAAAGGTCTTTATGCTAAAGGTGCTGTTTCTCAACAAGAGTATGATCGTGCAAAATCAAAATATGACTTGGCAAAAGCTAATTATGCTACAGCACAACAACAAGTTTTTTCAAAAGAAAAAAATAAAGTTGCTGATGCTGAGTTAAAAAGATTAGAAGCATTGATGAATCAAGCAAAACTTGAATTGTCATATACTAAAATCTTTGCTTCAGAAGACGGAAAAATAACAAATCGTTCGGCAGAAGAAGGTGCATATATAAATGCAGGTGCTCCTTTGTTTTCTATAGTTCCTGATAAAAGATGGGTTGTTGCTAACTTTAAAGAAACTCAATTGAACAAAATAAGAGTTGGACAAAAAGTTAAAATCAAAGTTGATGCCTATCCTCATTTAAAACTGTATGGTGTAGTTGATTCTATTCAATCAAGTACAGGCGCAAAATCAAGTATGTTCCCTCCGGAGAATGCTGTTGGAAGTTATGTAAAAGTTGTTCAACGTGTACCTGTCAAAATTGTATTTAAATCAAAAATTGATTCTCAATACAGTATAGAACCGGGTATGAGTGTAGTTCCAAAAGTATATGTAAAATAATAACAAACAAATGAGCAATGAACTGACAGAAATAGCAGAAGATATTCAGTCTGTACGTAATCCTTGGTATAGCGCAGGTGCGGTAATGCTTACTATCTTTATGGTAGTATTGGATTCTTCTATTGCAAATGTTGCATTGCCTCATATTGCAGGTTCTTTTTCTGCGACGAGAGATGAGTCGACTTGGGTTTTGACGAGTTATCTTGTTGCTAACGGTGTAATTATTCCTTCAACCGCTTGGTTTTCAACCCTTATGGGTCGTAAAAATTTCTTGCTGTTGTCTACTTTAATGTTTACACTTGCGTCAGCTGCTTGTGGAATGGCGACAAGTATGACTATGTTAATACTTGCACGTGTTATCCAAGGTATAGGCGGTGGTGCTATTATGCCAATAGCACAAGCAGTTATGATGGAAGAGTTTCCTCCAGAAGAACGTGGTGTTGCGATGTCTGTTTTTGGATTTGGTGTAATATTTGCTCCTATTATTGGACCAACTCTTGGCGGATGGATTACTGATACATATTCATGGCATTGGATATTTCTTATAAATGTACCTATAGGTTTTATTTCTTTATGGTTAATTAAAAAGTTTATTGAAGATCCTCCTTATGCAAAAAAAGGTAAAGTAAAAAATGTCGATTATTGGGGCTTTATATTTCTTATTATTTGGCTTTTTGTTTTGCAGATTATATTGGATAACGGACAAAAATCTGATTGGTTTGGCGCCAGTTGGGTAAGATGGTCTGCAACTTTGGTTGCTATTACTTTTATAGCTTTTATTGTTAGAGAAATATGTACAAAAGAACCTATTGTTGATTTGAGAGTTTTTAAAGATAAGAATTTTGCGATAGGAACTGTTTTGCACTTTATAATTGGCGCAGTCTTATATTCAACACTTGCAATTTTACCTTTGTTTTTACAACAGCTTATGGGATATACAGCGACATTAAGTGGTCTTGCTATAAGTCCCAGAGGCTTTGGATCATTTACTGGATTAGTTATATGTGCTTATTTGGCAAATAGAGTTGACCAAAGATGGGTTATTACTGTTGGAATGCTTGTTCTTGCTTTATCTAATATAATGTTTGGTACGTTGAATTTGCAAATTGCAATGACAAATATTATAGTCCCTAATGTGATATGTGGGGCGGCTTTTTCTCTTGTGATGATTCCGTTGATGACAATTTCTTTTGTTACTTTAAAAAATAATCAAATGACAAATGCAACAGGTGTATTTAATTTAGCAAAAAGTGTTGGCGGTGCCATTGGGACTTCTGCTGTAACAACAATGGTTTCAAGAATGAGTCAGGTGCATCAAACACATTTGATTAGAAATTTAACTTATTCTCATTCAGGTTTTGTTGAAAAAATCAATGCTTTGCAAGGTGGAATAATTTCTGTATCAGGACCAGCTCTTTCTTCTATAAAAGCTAATACTGTGGCATATAAACAACTTGTACAGCAATCTACTTTAATGGCTTATATGGATTGCTTTAAAATATATGCTGCTGTTCTTGTTTTGTTAGTACCTATGATTTTTCTTTTTCAGAAGGTTAAATATAAAAAGAATAAATCCCAAAAAGTTGAGGCGCCTATTACTTCAAAATAGATATTATTTTTTAATATGGAGTTAAGATTATGTTTTCTAATGCTAAATTAATAAAAAAATATGATATAAAGTATTATGAACAAAATGTAAAAGGAGATTTAAAAGAATCTTCTCTTTTGAATATACTGCAAGATATAGCTACGATAAGTGCAGAGTCATTAGGGTTTGGACCAAGCTTTGTTTTTTCTCATAATTATGCTTGGGTTGTGCTCAAATATCATATAGAAATTTATAAAGAAATAAGAAATTTTTCATATATAAAACTTGTAACAGAAGCAAGGGGGATATCAAAATTGTATGCATTTCGTGATTTTGAAATATATTCTCCAGATGATGAATTGGTAGGTAGAGTTTGCTCAAGCTGGGTTTTGATTGATATGGAATCTAGAAAAATGCTACCTATGCAAAAAGTTTTGGATTTTGTACCTAAATTTGAAAAAAGAGAAAGTGATTTGGAATATGATAAAATAGAAATTCCTAAAAATACAAAAGATGATAAAACTGCAGAATTCTATAAAAAAGTTTTTGACGTCCATTTTGATGATATTGACGTTAATCACCATGCCAACAACAGTAATTACATGGTTTGGGCACTTGAGGTTCTTCCTGTTGATTTTAGGTTAGAATATACTCCTAAAGTGATTGATATAAAATATAAAAAAGAAACAAGTGTTAATAAAAAAGTCTGTTCTGAGGTTATAAAATTTTTAGAAAACAATAAAATTGTTACGATTCATACAATAAAGGATAAAGAAACAGAAGAAGAGTTAACTTTATTGAAAATCCAGTGGGATAAGGGGTAACATTCTTTTTTATATATTCAGATAAAGTTTTGTTAAGCGAATAAGTGTATATTTTTTAACATTTTAAGTTTTTTTTTATAGAATTAACTAGTAATTTAGTTTTCTATTTATTTAATTATGGTCTGGAAAAAATATAGTGCTTTAGGGAGAGATTATATGAAAAAGTTCTTGGGGTATTTATTAGTCCTTGTGTTTGTTTTTATTAATTCTGCAGAAGTTTTTGCTGTACAAGAAGTTGGAGTAAAACCTCAAAAACCTATAGTTTATAATAAAAATGCACGTCCTATTAAATATGCTTTTGTTTTTGACGGTCCATCAGACAAAAACAATGCTGTTTTGACAAATTTTAAATCAGCAATTACACGTTCAACAGCTCCGGACTATAAAGCAGAGTTCCCCGCAAATTTGGTATTTGTTGGTGATTGGTCAAAAGAAGGTGTAGAAAAAGCAAGTAATAAAGCTTTGAATTCAGAAGCAACAATGGTAGTTTCTTTAGGTTATTTAAGTACAAAATATTACAATTCAATTAAAGATAAGAAGAAATTTGTTATAACAATTGATCAGTATGGATTAAGGGATTTTGGGGAAGGTTTTTTTAACCCGGTACAGCAATCAGTAAAAGGTGTTTATGCTTTTCAAAAACTGGTTAATTTCAAAAAAATTGCTATCTTGATGAACGAAAATTATTATAAAACACGTTCTGATTGGCACAGATTTGTCGAACCAAAACTTGAAGGTATAAATTTTGTTATTGTACCTGCAACAAATAATATAGACAAGACTTTTGAAAATATACCAAAAGATGTTGATGCAGTTGTTCTTACTCCTTTGTTTAATCTTTCTACAGATGAAAGAAAACATCTGATTGGACATCTTAATGAGCTTAAAATACCAACTTTCTCTACTTTGGGTAAAGAAGATGTTGAGTTAGGTGTACTTTTGGGTTCCGGTGCTTATGATTTGGATAGAAAAGTTGCTGAAGCTACTTCTTTTAACATTCAAGGGGCTTTAAAAGGTCAAGTTAAAAAATCTGATAAAATTATGTTTTATGAGGATGAGGTTTTTTACATAAATGCTGATACAGCAGCTCTAATTGGATATGATCCTCATTTAAGAATTTTAAATAATGCAGAAATTATAACTAACAAAAAGCCCAAGGTTTATGATTTGTCTGCAGTGTTTAATACATTAGAAAAACAGAACCTTGATATTGAAAGAAAAAGACTTTTGGTTAAGGCAGCAAAACGATCTGCGGTAAGTGCTGCTTTAAGATATCTTCCGACATTTGGTGTTACTCTTGGTTATCAACAGTACAACACTGAATATGCGGAAAGTGCAAAACTTTTGTATCCTGAAAAAACGGGTATATTCCAAATGGGATTGGAACAGGTAATTTATTCTCCGGCTCTTGTTACTAATATTTTAGTTAAAAAGAAACAATTTGATTTTCAAAAACATGAACAATTCCTTATGGAACAAAACATGGGTATAGATATAGCAACTACTTATATTGATCTTTTGATGCTTAAAAATGCAATTGGTATCCAAAAAGAATATGTTGCTGAATCAAGAGAGATTCTTGCTATGGCAAGAGTGCGTCAACAAATGGGTAAGTGCGGACAGGAAGAAGTTCTTAGATGGGCTTCGCAATTAAATATTAATGAACAAAAACTTCTTGATATGACAGCGGAATATAAAAATTTAAAAATTGCAATAAACAAATTACTTTATCAAGATCAAAGAGAGGATTTTGAGCTTGCTCCTTTGACTGCAATGGATCCTGCTTTTTATACAAAAGACATAAATATAATTGATTATGTTTCAACGCCTCAATCACTTGAAAAATTTACAGAAATGTTGGTGGCAAGAGCTTATGAAGTTGCCCCGGAACTGTCAAAATTAAAAGCTGCAATCAAAATGAAAGATTATGAAAGAAATATGTATTATCAAAAATTTATTTTGCCTGATGCAAAACTGACATATACATATACTTCATTAATGAACAGAAAATTTACAAGTGATATGACTATACCTCTTTATACTCCAATGACAGGTTTAACGGCAGTTCCTTTAGGACATTCAAATCCGACATATGGTCAATTGGGTATATTTGCACAATGGAAACCGTTTGAAGGTGGTACAAAAATTGCAGAAATAATGAGAATAGACGCTGAGAAAAAAGAATTGCAAAGATATGAAGATGAAGCAAGAACAGAAATAGAGCTTCAAGTTAGAGATATCATAAATAGAGCAATAGCTTCTTATTTTAGTATTGAAAAAAACTACAAGGCTATGTATACAGCTGAGGAAAGTTATAAAGAAGTTAAAAAGAAATATTTGAGAGGTGAAGCACCTATTGCTCAACTTATAGATGCACAAAAAATTTACCTCGATTCAAAACTTGCTGCAGCAAATTCTCAAAACAAATTTTTCCAACAACTTGTATGGGTACAAAGAGCAATTTGTTCTGTAAACTGGTCTACTGCTGATGAAGATTCAAAGAAATTTATACAAAGTGTTAAAGATACATTAGAAAAGAAAGGTGATATAGCATTATAATATTGATATTTAATGTTTGTGTTTATATGTGATATCAGGGGAAAAATATGGAACTAAACAAATCTGTAAAAGAAAAAAGAATGGAAAAAACTGCAAGGAATATTTTGTTATTTCTTGAAAACAAGACGGATGATTACCAAAATAATATTGCTCTTGGTATTAGAACGGCTCATGGTTGGAATGAGTTTACATATAAAGGGATAGGTCGACTTTCAAGGAAAATAGCTTGTTATCTTATTAATAATCTTGAGGTAAAAAAAGGTGACAGACTGGCAATACTTTCTGAATCAAGACCGGAGTTTGGTGCTGTTGTTTTTGCTTCTGTTATGTCAGGGATGGTAACTGTTCCTCTTGATATTAAACTTACTAAGTATGAACTTAAGTCCATACTCTCTGATTGCAAACCATCTGTTATTGTAGTTTCCTCTTCTTTTGTAAAAATGGCAAAAGAGTTGCAAAAAGAATTGGATTTTATCAAATTTATAATCACTCTTGATGAAAATTCTAATGATACAGATATTACTTCTATTCATCAAATGCCGAATAATTATGAAGCAAAATGGAAACATAGAAGTTCAAAATCAACTGCTTTGATTATTTATACATCGGGTACTACTGGTGCACCAAAAGGTGTTGAGATTTCTTTTAATAATATGCTTACTCAACTGAATGACATGTCAACTTTGTATAAAAATTTCTTTGGCAAGAGAAAAGTTGCTTCAATTTTGTCAATTTTGCCAATGAACCATCTTTTTGAACTAACTGTCGGATTCTCAGTTATTTTAAGTTGGGGACTATCAATTTATTATACAAAGAGTTTGAAACCAAAAGATATTTTGAGCATTATGCAAGAAAAAAACATCAATTTTATGATTGTTGTTCCTGCTTTTTTAAAACTTTTAAAAGCAGGGATAGAAGCAGAGGTAAAAAGTTCTCCGCCTTTAGTTCGTAATATTTTTTATGCTATGCTCGCTGTTTCAAAATATATTCCTTCATATACAATCAGAAAAATAATGTTTAGTAAAATACATAAAAAGTTTGGTGGCAATTTCTTTGGCTGTATATCAGGAGGTGCTCCGCTAGATGTTTCTGTTGGTGAATTTTTTGAAAGAATTGGGATAAGAGTTTTTCAAGGATATGGGCTTACTGAAACTAGTCCTGTTGTATGTGTAAATTATGACAAACGAAATGATATAGCGTCTGTTGGTAGACCTTTAAAAAGTGTTGAAGCAAAGGTAGATCCATCGACAGGTGAGCTTTTGCTTAGAGGACCGTCTATTATGAAAGGTTATTATAATCAACCTGAGCTGACTGCAGAAACTATTACGGAAGATGGATGGTTGCATACAGGTGATATAGCCAATATAGATAAAGATGGACATATTCATATCACCGGTCGTATAAAAAATATGATTGTTCTTTCAGGAGGTAAAAAAGTTTTCCCCGAAGAGGTTGAATCTGTTTTGGGTTCAAGTGAAAACTTTGCTGAAGTTTGTGTTTTTGGTTCTTCCAGAACTGCAGGTGCTAAAGAAGGTACAGAAGATATTGTTGCAGTAATAGTTCCTTCTGATTATTTTATGAATCAATATACAGATGATAGTGAGTTAGAAAGAAAAGTTAGAGAAGAAGTAAAAGTGCTTTCTTCCAGACTTGCGCCTTATAAAAGACCTGTCAATATCGTCGTAAATAAAGAACCTTTACCTAAAACCACAACTAGAAAAATTAAACGAAAAGAAGTAAAAGAGCTTGTTAATGTATAAACAAAAAACACCACTATGTTTTAGTGGTGTTTTTTGTTTTGCTATTTTTTTATACAACAAAATATCCTTCACCATGTTCGGTAAGTGTATATTCTGTATATTCACTTGTACCTGTTAAGTCAGGAACTATTTTTAATAAATCTTGATTTATTGCTTCTTCAATCAATGCATGGTCAACAGGTTTTCCATTAAGTGGTACAAGTTTTGAATTAAGCTGTTTTATTGTAAATCTTTCTTGGTTTTCTACATTTAAAATATATAATGCAGTTATGATAAGATAATCTATTTGGGTTTCAGGATTGTATGATTTTGTAAATTCTTCAAATTCTGATGTAATATCTTTTTTTTCAACAACTTCTGTTTTAGGGTTTTGAATAGAATCGTTCAATGCGTCTTCAAAATTTATCTGTTCTGTATTAGTTTGGTTATTTTCATCACCAATATTAAAATTCGGTGTTTGTATCTCATTTATTGATGCAAGACTTTTTACGTCAATAAAGCCGCTTCTTTGAGGTTTTTCCTCTGTATTATTGTTATTTACTTCTTCCTTAGTCTCAGGTGCTGGTAATTCTTTACCTTGAACTAAACCATTTATCCAGTCTGATAGCTTTTGTTCAAAAGTTAGTTTATCTGTTGTTGAACATTCAAATTCAATATCACCTTTTTTTATTTTAAAATAATATTCGTGCATAGTTTAGCTTTCTTATTCTTTATTTTGATATCTTAAATCAAGATGTCTTGCTGCATTGGTTTCATCAACTCTGCTTACTGGTGTATTATGAGGTGCATCAAGTATAGTTTTAGGATTTTCTTTTACTTCTTTTGCAATTTTTATCATAATATCAATAAAATCATCCAATCTTTTTTTGTTTTCTGTTTCTGTAGGTTCTATCATCATTGCCTCAGATACAATAAGCGGGAAATAAACAGTAGGCGGATGGAATTTAAAATCCATTAATCTTTTAGCTATTTCAAGAGTGTGAACTCCATCAGTTTTTTGTCTGTCGCCTGATATTACAAATTCGTGCATACAGGTATAATCATATGGCAAGTCATAATAGTCTTTTAATTTTTCTTTTATATAATTTGCATTCAACACTGCATCCATTGATGCTTCTTTTAAAGAATTACCTTTTAACAGAATATATGAGTATGCTTTTACAAGAACACCAAAATTTCCTTGAAATTCTTTAATTTTTCCGATTGTATTTTTTAAATTATATTTTCTATAATATTTTTTGCCATCAAAATCAATTACCGGTACGGGCAAGAATTCTTTAAGCTTTTCAACTACCCCTACAGGGCCAGCACCGGGTCCACCACCACCGTGAGGTGTAGAGAATGTTTTGTGAAGATTTAAATGTACTATATCAAATCCCATAACTTTTGGATTTGTAATACCCATAATTGCATTTAAATTTGCTCCGTCATAATACAAAAGCGAACCTTGGCTGTGAGCTATTTTAGAAATTTCTAAAATGTTTTCCTCAAATAAACCAAGTGTATTTGGGTTTGTCATCATAATAGCGGCAATTTCGTCTTTATTTGCGTCAAAAAGTTCTTTAAGATGGTCTAAATCAACCTGTCCTTTTTCATTGCTGTTAACTTTTATTATTTCAAACCCACACATCCCAGCACTGGCAGGATTTGTTCCATGTGCTGAATCAGGTATCAAAACTTTTTTTCTTTTTATGTCATTTTTTGATTCAAAATATTTTTTTACTATCATCATTCCGCAAAGTTCGCCATGGGCTCCGGCAGATCCTTGAAGTGTTATTGCTGACATTCCTGTAATTTCTTTCAATGCTTCTTGTAATTTAAACATTAATTCAAGTGAACCTTGGGCATCTTCATCAGCTTGTAAAGGGTGCAGTTCCGTAAATTTTTCTAAGGAAGCTAAGTGTTCATTAACTTTTGGATTATATTTCATCGTGCAAGAACCAAGCGGGTAGAATCCTGATTCTACACAAAAATTTTTATCCGATAGCTCTTTAAAATGCCTCATTGCCTCAAGCTCACTTATTTCAGGCAAAATTAGATCCGATTTTCTCAAGAATTTAGGATTTATATCTGTAGCATTTATGTCAATATTTTTGTCGGTAAGATTTACACCGGTCATTCCTTTTTCTGATTTTTCAAATATAAGTTTTGTCATGTTGTTAAAAATCCCCAAATTAGCTATTATTATATTATATATTTAAGCAGGTTATGTCAAAATTATGGCAAAATTTATTAACAGAATAATAAATTATATCTTAGAAAGAAGAAAACAAAAGCTTGAAAAAACAATGAATAAACTCAAGCCTAAAACTTATACGCAGTCTACAACAAAAACTCATATCAATGCTTCAGAAACAATGACACTTTCTTCTCAAACTGAAAAAATGCTTGAGCAAATGGATGCTGAACTTAAAAATATTGTAAAAACTTGTTCTTTAAAACCAGAAAAGCTTTTAAAATACATTGAAGAACATGGAACAGAAGTTCATAAAGTGCTTTGGGCGGATAAAATTCTAAAAAAGATTAAGCTGGAAGAAGGCTTTGTTGCTCCGATGAATGGTCTAAAAGCTTTGTATTTGAATTTTTTTGTTTATTTGCTTTCTCAAAAAAAATTAAATATCTCTTTTCAATCAAAAGATATGTTTGTTTTAAGAGATATGGATATAAATGTATATTATATGCTTCATCAATTTCATAAATGGTATGGTTTTAAAATGAATCTCCCGGGATATGATGAGAAAGCGCAAGAACTTTTTAATGAAAATTTGAACAAAATGACAGATGGTGCTGATTTGAATGTCGAAGATATTCTTGCACTAAAAGAAGCTATTGCTCGTGATGCACAAGCTGCTGATTTTGTAATAAATCTTGCTAAAGAAAGTAATGGTTCCAAAAAAGCTCTTAATAAAATTAAACAAGATGGTAGTGCAGAAATTTAATATACTTAAAGTAGTTTTTAAAGTTTTAACAATTGTAAATATTTTTGCATAATATTTTTGTTGTATTCTACAATTTGTATGTGAATGATAAAATAAATATATTATTGTTTTACTTTTTAAAAATAAGCTTATTGAATTAGGAGTTGGAATGAAAAATAGAATATCTAAGAGCTTGTTGGCTGCAGCTGTTTTATCAACAATTGTCATATCTTCTGCTGTTAATGCCGACGATTGGACACAGGGCATGCTTATAACAGGCGATAAGACAATTAGCTCGGATAGTAATTTTTCTAACTATCATGGTGTAAATCAAGGTGTTTTAGTTAATTGGGGCACCGGTACTGTTACAGTAACAGGTGATTCAACTGCTTTGTTTGAAAATAATACAGGTGCATCTGATGCTGGTGGTGCATTGTATAATGCATACGGCGGAACTGTTATCATTGATGCCGTATCCGAATTTACGGGTAACAATGCAAACAGAGGCGGCGCCGTATGGAATAATGGAAATCTTAGATTTGAAGAAAAGGCTATATTTGACGGCAATTCTGCTTTAACAACTTCTGTTTCAAATGATTATGCAGGTGGTGCGATTATAAACTCTAAGTTTAATAATGAAAGCGGTTCCGGTGATTTGGCTTTCAATAAGGGAGTTGTTTTTAGTAACAACCATGCTATACAGGGTGGTGCAATTAAACAAGGCGGAAACCTAACTGTTACAGGTGATGCTGTATTTCAAAATAACACTGCAGATCTTAATGGCGGTGCAGTATTAAGTGCTGCAGGATGGGGAGAAGGTGTTCGTAAAGATTCATACGATAGTATTACAGCAAGTGGTAATATCGCAGGACAAAATGGCGGTGCATTTTATATTGGAGATGCAGATGGCGTTTTACAAATAACTGAAAGTGGTGTTTTTCAAAATAACCAAGCAAAAACAGGCTCCGGTGGTGCAATATATAATGTCGGTGTGATTAATGCACAAAATGTTTCTTTTGGAGAGCTTGTAAAAGATGCAAAAGGAAATATAATTGGTGCTCAAAATGGTAATAAAGCTGCTTCTCAAGGCGGAGCAATTATGAATGCATCCGGTGCAGACACTACTTTGTCTGGTTCTGTAATTTTTGCAGGAAATAATGCTAATCAAGGTGGTGCTATTTCTAATATAGATGCTTCGTTTAATGTTACTGGAGATAATAGTCTTTTTGTCGGGAACACAGCAGTCAATGCAGGAGCTATCAGTAATGTTTCAACAGCAGGTAATAAAGCTGAATTAGTTATTGGTAATGGAGCTCTATTTAAAGATAATAGTTCGACAGCATATGCCGGTGCTATTTTGAATCAGAATTCAAATATGTCTATTGGTAGTAATGCAAAATTTATTAATAACAGTAGCGGTTCCGATAACGGAGGTAATTCGGGTGGTGCTATTGCTATTGATTCCAATAGTGCTAATGATACTCCAAGCTATGTGACAATTGGTAATGGTGCATTATTTCAAGATAATAATTCTACAAAAAGTGCAGGTGCTGTTTATTTGTATGAAAGTGGAGGAGAGGTCTCTCTTTCAATAGGAAATAATTCTCAATTTAAAAATAATACCGCAACTGTAAATGGTGGTGCTATTGCTGTTTATGGTGCAAGCGGTACAACTGCAGCCGGTGATAAGGGTGTCTCTATTGGCGAAGGCGCATTGTTCGAAGGTAATAGTGCAACAGGTGGTAGCGGTGGTGCAATATATGCCGCTGATTTTGGTGGCCATAGTACAGATATTATTGTAAATGGCAATACTGAGTTTAAAAATAATACATCTTCTGATAAGGGTGGTGCTATTTATAATGCATCACAAAACTTTGTTTTGGATACAACAGAAGGTTCAATCACGTTTACGGACAATAAAGCTAATGAAGTTGCAAATGATATTTTTGCTGCAGAGAATTCTACATCAACAATTACAGGTACAAATTCTGTTTCAATTGGAAGCGGCTTAGTAAGTGAATCCAATTCTATTGTTAATATAAAAGATACTTCAAGTATGGTTATTGAAGAGACGGCAATAGCTGATATTGGTGGACAACTTACATCAGATACTGGTGCGTATCTTGAAAATAAAGGGACTGTTAATATTTCCGGTCAAAGTTCAGCTAATTTACTAAATGAAAATATTCTTAATGTATCTGGAACAGTAACTGGTGATATTGAAAATCATGGTGATTTATTTATTGAAGATGGTGGATCTCTTATTGCAAATGTTATTCAAGATGAAGCAGATTCAAATATAAGTGTTGCAGCAGGCGGTATTTTTGGTACTAATGAAACATTGCAAGCAGGTTCTTTAACCGTTGCAGATGGCGGAAAAATAGATGGCGTAGTTAATGTTACAGAAGCAGTTGAAGTTAATGTTGGTTCTGCTATATTTGATGCAACAGGTCTTGTTGTTGGTGGTGAAGCGTCTAATGGACATATTGCCGGTGCTTTTAACTTAAAAGATACCAATGTTACAATGTTAGATGCTTTAACATCTGATTTGACTATATCAGGGACTTCTCAGCTATTACCATCAACTCAAGGATCTCCTGCTCTAATTGGTGATGGAAGTTCAGCTAATACACTTACTTTGTCAAATGGAAGTATTAGTGCTGCGGGTGGAAATGGTTTTGAAGTAACAAATTCTGCTACATTAAAACTTTCTCCAGATGCAGGTAATTCAATGACATTGAATGAAAATGTTTCAGGAAATGGTCTTGTTCTTGTTGATGAGAAAATTACAAAGGTAGATAATCCGGACTTTGATCCAGACCTACCGGAAGGCCCTGATAATCAAAAGTTGATTGACAAACCTTGGGGTGTTGGTACTGTTAATGTAACTTCTGACAATAGCAATTTTGTTGGTGAGTTTATTCAAAAAATGGGTACTGTTATTGCCCAAGCAGGATCAAAATTCTTTGGCGGTACAACAAATACAGTACAAGGCGGTACGTTAGTATTGCAAAATGGAGCTGACATCACTTCAAACATTGATGTAATAGCAAATCCTTCAAATACAAATCAATATGGTACAGTTAATATTTATAACAAAATAGACGGTGTAGTTGGTGAAGATGGCATTAACAGAATATCCGCAGATTCTATTGCAAATGGTTATGATTCTGTAATAGGTTATATAAATTCCGATGATACTACTGTTGATGTAAATATCAGTGCAGGTGGTTTAGGTCTATTTAACGGAACAAGAGTTGAAGGTGATTTGACACTTTATAAAGGTAGTGGCGTAAGAGATTTGACCTTCGGTAATGGTTCAGGTTCAGAAGCAGATAAAATTACACTTAATGAATCTACAAAACTTACTTATACTGACGGTGCTTATATAAAAGATAATTCTGCAATAGAAATTGGAAGCAATGCATCATTGAATTTTGCAAATAATTCAACAAATATAGACTATAAACCATCAATATCTTCAACTGATGATACTGCTGTGATAAATAAAACCGGTGCAGGAACAACAAATATTTCTTCTTCATTGGAGAATTATCATGGTTCAGTAAATGTTTACAATGGTGCACTCAATTTGGTAACACCTGAAGATAAATATCTAAGCAGTGTTACTATAGATGGCGGCTCAATGGATGTTGCCGGCAACTTGGCTATAGAAAACCAAGCAGCAACAGATGGTAAGTTAGTTGTTAATAATGGTGTATTAACTGTAGAAAAAGCTATTGAAACAAATGATTCTGTAATGATAACAGGTTCAAACTTATCTGTTGGAGATTATTTATCAGTTGGTGAAGATTCTTCTTTTGTTGATTCATTTGTTAATATTGCAACTGATTTTAATTCAATTGATAATGTGACAATTGATAATACGCAACTTGTTGTTGGTGGTGAATCTTATCTTGGTAATGTTGCTATTAAAGGTGATAAGTCTAATGTTACTTTAAATAAAGATTCTCAAATAGCAAGTTTGACGATGACAGACAATTCTGTTTTAAATAATCGTGGAAATATAAATTTAGTTGGTGACTTTACGATGGGCACAGTTGGCTCTTCTAGTTCACAAACAATTAATATGCAATCAGGTGCAATAAATACAATTGTTGCTGATAATGTTATTTTAAACAGCGCATCAAACATTTTGTTTGACGTAGATCCAAGAACTTCTACTACTGATCAGATTATTTCTAACAATCCGATTACAGGTACAGGTAGTTTGTTAATTGGCGGTATTAATTTCACAACTTCACCAATTGATAGAAATGTTACATTTGATATTTCTAATCTTTTAACAGATCCGACAGGTGGCAATCCTGATAAAGTAGTACTTCCGGATGGTGGTGTTGTTGCTAACACAGCAATGGGGCAATATCAGATTACAGCGTCTGGTGCAGGTAATCCTATTTTGAATGCAAGTTTGTTAAATCTTAATCCTCAAATGTACAGAGGACAGGTTGCTACACTTGCTACTTGGCAAAATCAATTGGTTGTTAACAATATGTTATTTGACCATATGAATGTTTTAACAAATCAATTGATGAATGAGTCTAAAACAGCAAATCTTAGAGCAGCTGCATACCCTCAATTTGCACCTTATCAATATAGTGTAAAAGATGGAAGCCTTTGGTATAAAGCATATGGAAACTTTGAACGTTTATCTATGACAAAAGGCTTGAGTGTTGGAAACAATGCTTATGGTTCATTGATTGGTGCTGATTTCCCTCAAATTTCATTAAAAAGAGGTTGGAATCTTATTCCTACAGCATATATAGCATATAATGGTGCTCACCAAACATTCAATGGTGTAAGTATGTATCAAAACGGAGCACAACTTGGCTTTATGGGTACAGCATATAAAGGTGACTTTATTACATCTTTACTCGCATACGGTGGTGGGTATGCTAATGATATGACAGTAAGAGGAGAATATGGCTCAGGTAGTGATACTACAGGAAACTGGTTCGCCGGTGTTGCTTCTAAGACTGCTTATAATTTCCACTTGCCTTGTGATTTTATATTCCAGCCTACATTTATGGCTGCGTATAATGCATTTGGCAGTCAAAACTGGGGTTCAAACTTTGGTGCTATGAGTATGAGTTCCGGTATGTTTAATGGTATAAATGTAGCACCAGGATTTAACTTAATATGGCAGAAAAAGACATTTAGCTTGTATGCTACTGCTCAAATGGTATACAACATAATGGGTGGTGTTGATGGACAGGCAGGTAACATTGATCTTGGCTATGTTAGAATGAGACATTCATATTTTGAATATGGTCTTGGTGTAATGAAAAAATTCAAAGATACATTTAATGGCTACCTTCAATTTACTATCAGAAATGGAGGTAGAACAGGTATCGGTTTCCAAGGCGGTTTGCAATGGAAACTCGGAAAAGACTAGTTATAGTTTTCAAATATACAAAAAGCTCCTTATTATAAAGGAGCTTTTTATTTTTATTGTTTATTTTTTTTAAGATTATATTAAGTACCATCTTGCACAAAAAAGTTTATCATGTATTATTAAATAGTCAGAAAAGTTACCCGACAATTTAATACACATTCAGCTAATATAATTTGGCTTCATTTTTGTTGTATAAATTGTCTTTATAAATACCCGATTGTTTACAATTTTACTAAGGAAAGGTAATACAGTGGAAGAAAAAGAAATTCAAGAAGTAGAAACAGTTGAAGTTGAAACTGTTGCAGCAGCAGAAGAAGTAGTTGAAGCTGCAGAAGCTCCTGCTGAAGAAAAACCTGCTAAAAAAGGCAGAGCTGCTAAAGGAAAAGCAAAAAGAAAAATTGAAACAGTAGAAAATGCTCCTCAATCTGAATGGAAGGAAAGAGTTGTTCAAATAAGACGTGTAACAAAAGTTGTTAAAGGTGGTAAAAAACTCAGCTTTAGAGCTATTGTTATTGTAGGTAACGGAAAAGGACAAGTAGGTGTAGGTTGTGCAAAAGCTTCTGAAGTTATTATTGCTATTCAAAAAGCAATTGCAGAAGGTAGAAAAAACCTTATTACAGTTCCTATTTTTAAGACAACAATTCCTCATCCTATAGTAGGACGTTCAGGTGCAGGTTCTGTTATGCTTAGACCTGCTTCTCAAGGTACCGGTGTTATCGCTGGTGGTGCAGTTCGTGCAGTATTGGAGCTTGCAGGAATTGAAAATATCTTGAGCAAATCTTTAGGTTCAAAATCTCCACTCAACGCAGCAAATGCTACTATGGATGCTTTGAAAAATCTTAGAACATTTGGTGATGTTGCTAAAAAACGTGGTTTGTCACTTAAAGAAATGTTGAATGCATAGGCTGAAACATAATAAACTTAAGAAAAGGAAATAATAAAATGGCTAAAGATAAATTAGAAAAAATTTCAATCAAACTCGTAAAAAGCTTGATTGGTTCTACAAAAGACCAAATCAAAGTTGTAAGAGCTTTGGGTTTGAAAAAAACAAATGATGTAGTAGAACATTACAATTCAGCTACTATTATGGGTATGGTAAACAAAGTGCCTCACCTTGTTGAAGTTGTAAAGTAGTATAAATTATAAGGACATAAACAAATGGCAGAAAGAATAAAATTAGAAGATTTAAGACCTGCTGAAGGTGCTACTCACAGATCAAAAAGAGTAGGCAGAGGCAGAGCAACAGGAGTTGGTAAAACTTCTGGTCGTGGACATAATGGTGAAGGACAACGTTCCGGTTCAAGCTCAAAAAGAGGTTTTGAAGGTGGACAAATGCCTTCTTACAGACAAATGCCTAAATTAAAAGGCTTTACAAACTTTGCAGCATTGAATTGTGCTGAAATCAATGTAAAAGACATTGAAAAATTGGATGCTAAAGAAATCGATTTAACTTGGTTAATCGAAAATGGTAAAGCTCATCCAAAATCAGAAGTATTAAGAGTTTTGGGTAATGGTGAAATTTCAAAAGCTGTTACTGTAAAAGCCAGATACTTCACTCCATCTGCTAAAGAAAAAATTGAAAAAGCAGGCGGAAAAGTTGAATTAGTATAAATTTAATAAGGTTACAAGCATCTGATAATTCAGTTGCTTGTAACTTTTGTATCCTAGTCGCTTTTATTTATCGAAAAATTTGAGGCGGAAATAGACAGGGAGAAAAATTATAATGCAAAATGCAAGAATGAAACCACCGTCAATGGACGATGTTGTATCTATGTTTCAAGCATCAGGCTTGAAATCAAAACTTATATTTACCTTTGCAATGATAGCCGTATTTAGACTAGGTGTTGCACTCCCGTTGTTTGGTATAAACAATGATGTTTTTTCAAGAATTGCTCAAGGTAATAATATAATTGGTTTTATCGATTTATTCTCCGGTGGTGCACTGGCTAATATTTCGATTTTAGCTCTTGGTATTGGACCTTATATTACAGCGTCAATTATTATGCAGTTGTTGACTGTAATAATACCTCATTTAGAACAATTACAAAAAGAAGAGGGCGAAGCAGGAAGAAGAAAGATTTCTCAATATACAAGATACTTTACTGTATTTATTTCTTTCTTTCAGGCAAGTATATTCCTTTTGTATCTTTTACATCAAGCACCAGCAGCTATTTTGCCTGGTGTAAATCATACTGTTTTCTTTATCGGTTCAGCTTTAATTTTAACAGCAGGTTCTGTATTTGTTATGTGGCTTGCTGAATTGATGACCGAAAGAGGTATTGGTAATGGTGGTTCATTGCTGATTTTTGTGGGTATTATTTCAAGAATACCTTATTATTGTGATAAAACAGGACAGTTGGTTGCTAATGATTCTTCATTGCAGCTTGGTCTTCTTGCTCTTCTTGCTATTTTCTTTGCAACAATGGTTCTTATTGTTGTAATGCAAGAAGCTATAAGAAAAGTATTGATAGTTAATCCTAAAAGACAAGTCGGTAACAAAATTTATGGCGGTGTTAACACTTATATTCCTTTCAAAATGAACCCTGGTGGTGTAATGCCGATTATCTTTGCTATTGCTATTTTGTTGTTCCCAACAACTGTTATCAGTCTTATAGGTCAAACAAATCTTCCTGCAGGGGCTTTGAAAGATGCAATTACGTGGTTATCTACAACATTGAGTCCATCAGGATGGGTTCATTACGTATTGTATTTCTTGTTGATTGTTTTCTTAACATTCTTTTATGCATCAATTATGCCAAATATGCAGCCAAAAGAAATTGCTAACAATCTCAAAAAGTATGGTTCTTCTATACCTGGTATAAAACCAGGTAAACCTACTGCGGAAGCTTTGGATAAAATTCTTTCAAGAATTACATTGCTTGGTGCATTGTGTTTAGGTATTATTGCGTTAATACCATCAGGCGCATCATATATTACTAATATAACAACTCTCCAAGGTATTGGAGCAACATCTCTAATCATCATGGTAGGTGTTGCGCTTGACTTTATTAATCAAATAAAAACACAACTTCTAGCAAAGAATTATGAAAGTTTCTTAAAAGATTAGTTATGATTTTACATATTTAAAAAGCCTCTGAATAGTCAGGGGCTTTTTATTTTAAAATAGGATTTTGTATAATTTGTAAAAGGTAATATTTTATTAAATCTTTTGGCATGTATGTGTAAAATCCATGCAAGTCAGAAGTATCAATTTTTTTTGTTTCTTTTAAAAGATTTTTTATTAATTCATTCGGGTCTATATCTTTGTATCTTTCATAGTATGTGCACTCTTTGTCAAAAGGTAAAAAACGTTTTCCTCTTTTATAATGAGCAGCTAAAGAGTTTGGTTCTGCTGCGGAAATAATATTGGGTTTTATACCTCTTTTTAGGCAATATTCAACAGCAATTTGATCTGCTAATTTGCCTATGCCTGAATATAGATTTTCATTGTTGTTTTGCAGATAATCTACTGTTATTCTATCTCCGATCACTCCCAAATGGGGGAAATCTCTAAATAATTGTGAATCTTGCATTTTACGAAATATAGGATTTTTAGGCATAAGTGTCCAATCAGAAATCGATACAAATCCTATTTCTTTTTTTGTTTCAGGCTCTAAAAAATAATATGTTGTGGTCCAATTGCTTTTTGATTTTGCAATATCACATGTGAATGGAACTTTTTTTATGCTCCCTGTTTTTTTATTATGTATTTTTTTATATATAACACCTTTTTCAAGTGGATTTTGTGTGACTTCTATTTTTATTGTTTTGTGTGTTCTTGGGTACTTGTGTTCTATAAAAAATTTTTGACAACTTTTTTTGAATGTATCAGGATTTTGTCTGTACATTTTTATTTTATTAATTTCTTTTCCGACAAAAGTATTTTTGTATGGCGTTACATAGGGATGATTTTTTAATATATTTTGGAATTTTATGTGCATTTGATATACCTTACGAAAAATCAAAACGTGAAATAAATATTATTTGCTAGATATTATAAAAAAACTTTAAAAACTTTTAGAGTTTTTTGTTTTAAATTGTACCTAAAAATGCACCTAAAACAAAAAATTGAAAGTTTTTTAATTTTTATGATTTGTCACTTAATCAATAAATACGCAAAAAAAATGCTTACAAGTCGTTGCAAGCATTAAATAAACACGAGGATATTAAGAGAGAGAGAGTATATGGATAAAACTTATTATCTTTTTTAGTTGTAAGTTCAATTGAATAACTTAAAGTTTTTGCTATATTGTTTTCTTCCTTTAAATTTTAAAATCCCTTACTCTTATATAAAGTTATTTTTTTTTGCTAAATTGCTTCATTTATTTTAAATATTAAGAAATATTAAATATAAAATTAAAAATATGTTTAATTAAATTCTAAATATAATTCATCAATCTTATTTTCTATCATTTTTTTAGTTATTGTTTTTTTACAAAGATTAGGTGCAATAGAATTTGTTTTTTTACTTTTATTTTTAAAATTCAATTTTAAATCTGTCTTGTATGTTTCAGTGAAATTTGTAATGTATATATCTCCGTTTGCATCGATTATTGTATCCAAACTGCTTTCTTCTAAAAAAAGTTTTGGGTCTTTTAAAATCATTTTTTTTGTTTTTTTAGCTTCGTAAGAATTCTTTTTGTATATATTTTTTAATTTATTTATAACTGTTAAATTTGAATCCATTTCTTCTTGTAATTGTGTTTTTAAAAATTTTAAATTGTTCTTTAAATCTTCTTCAGACTTTATTACTTTTTTGTTTGTATTTAAATCATCTGTATATAAGCTTTTTAGCATTTTGAAATAAACATTTTTATATATTTGTTTTAAATCTTCACTGGAATACCCTTTAGCATTTATCACATTTGGATCCATTGCTCTTGGAAGTAAATATACTTTACCTGTTGAGATAAGTGGTGTTAATGTAAAAAGTGTATTTGTCATTCTTTGTGCATCTTTTTTTCTAAAGAATTTTTCTTTTTCTTTGTTACCTTCTTTTTGTGCTTCTACTGCTTTAAAGTACATTGCCTGGAATGGGTTTATAGATATGTTGAATTTATAAACAAAATCATTATTTTTTGATTCAATTATGCTTTTTACATATTTTTCGACTCTTTCTTGTGCTTTTTTGTCTTGAATATACCAGCCTGATGTATCGAACAATTGTCCTACTCTGGTAATTTTATAGACTTTCTTCGCCATTTCTTCCCAGTCGTGGATTTTACCTTTTGAATCTTTTATATATATTTGAGAACAATCCGCATCATGGAATAATGTCATATATTCTCTTTCAAAAACTTTTATCGTAAAACCTAATCTTTTTTGTAGTTCTTTTATTCCATCTGTTAAGTCTTTAAAATCTTCCCAATCCATTCTGGAAATATAATTATCTTTCTCTTTAATTGGTGGCTTTGCTTCTGCATAACAATGAGCACAGTTGTTGTAACATCCTCTCAATGTTGCTATTTCTGTTAATGTTGAAAGTACAAATATTATTTCTTTAAGAGTTAAACCTTCAAATACTTTTATGTCTTTTTGTATACCCTCTAATTTATTTAAGTCGTAATATAATATTGACGGTCTGATGTGCGATTTTTTTAGTTCTTGTGTTCTTTTATTCCAATATTCATATGGATCATTAGTGTTTTGTGCATTATTCTTTTTAAAAGAAATATAATGAGGTGTGTAGTTTAAATTTATATCTTTATAGGCAAAATTCTTTTTAAAAGACAAGTTTTCAGCTTGTGCCGAACTCGCTTTTATACTTTTGTAGTTAGGGGAAAATTGTATTGACGATATTTTCATAATAGTTATTTAATGTCTGTAAATATTTTTTTTGCTATAGTTTTTATATTCTTTTACAGAATCATTTGTGTTTGTTTTTTGTACAATAAAATAATTAAAATATTAATAAAAGTTTACAAAAAATCCCAAAAAGCTTATTATTAGTGAACATTAAACAATATGGATTTTATTAAATATCTCGCTATTTTAAATAAACAAACAACACTTATTTTGTAAAAAAACGTCTAAGCTTTAATAAAATCAATAAAAAAGGCTTGCTTAAGAATTTTGAGCATGTAAGATATTTAATACAAGGGTGTATTGTGCTCTTGCAGCAGGTTTTTTACTAATCCAAATGTACCCGAAACACAAATAAAACAAAGAATATTTAAAGAAGGTAAAATGGCAAAAGACGTAATCGAATTTGAAGGCAAGATTTTAGAATCTCTCCCAAATGCAATGTTCAGAGTTGAACTAGAAAACGGACATGAAATCCTTGCTCATATATCAGGAAAAATTAGAAAGAATTTCATTAAAATTCTTCCAGGCGACAAAGTCAAAGTTGAAATGACCCCCTATGATTTGACAAGAGGAAGAATTACCTACAGATTAAAATAACCAATTAGGTTTTTATATATAAATCGTTCCGCCTCTCGGAACATACGCGGCAAAAACAATAAAATACTAGATAAGGAAAACAAAATGAAAGTAAGAGCATCAGTAAAAAAAATGTGCAAAGACTGTAAATTCATCAGAAGAAGAGGAAGAATCACAGTTATTTGCAAAAACCCTAAACACAAACAAAGACAAGGGTAGAAAGCGAAAGCCGGTGTGAAGTCAAAGACGGCTTGGTGCAGAACAAGGCGGTGTGACTGAACTTAATATCAGCGACGTAAGAGTTTTTGAAAAAACTCCACAGAAGCAAAAGGCTTATAAAATATCAAAAACAATCACAAAATAAAATAAGGAGAAACAATGGCAAGATTGGCTGGGGTAGATTTACCTCGTAACAAAAGAATGGTTATAGCTTTAACCTACATATACGGCATCGGACCTACTCGTTCTTCTAAAATTCTCGCAGCTTGCGGTATCTCAGAAGATTTGAGAACAGATGATTTAACTGATGACGATATTAAAAAGCTCAGAAATGAACTTACAAACTATCACATCGAAGGTGACTTGAGAAGAGAAGAATCTCTTAACATCAAAAGACTTTCTGAAATCAACTCTTACAGAGGAATGAGACATAGAAGAAAACTTCCTGTAAGAGGACAAAGAACAAAAACTAACGCAAGAACAAGACGCGGTAAAAAGACAGGACCGGTTTCTAAAAAGAAATAACGGATTTTGACAGGCGCGTTGTATAAACGCAAGTGAAAACAAGTGCTTAGGTTCATATGGATTTTGTTTTTCCATAATACCTGTTGTCAAAGATAAATCGAAATAAAACAACAAAAATAATAGTAATAATTAAAGGAAATAAAAATGGCAAGACCAGTAAAAACAAAAAAGAAAGAAAAAAAGAATGTATTGCAAGGTGTTGTTCACATTCAATCAACATTTAACAATACAATCGTAACTTCTTGTGATACTCAAGGTAATGCTATTGCATGGGCATCAGCAGGCGGATGCGGATTTAAAGGTGCCAGAAAAGGTACTCCATTCGCAGCTCAATCTGCAGCAGCTCAAGTAGCTAAAAAGTCAGTTGATCAAGGAATGAAAAAAGTAGAAGTATACATCAAAGGACCAGGTTCAGGTCGTGAAACAGCTATTAGAGCAATTCAAGCTGCAGGACTTGAAATCACTTTGATTAAGGACGTTACTCCTATCCCTCATAACGGATGTCGTCCACCTAAGAAGAGAAGAGTTTAATCTCTATTTCTTCCCGTCATTCCGAACTTGTTTCGGAATCTGCTCAATAATGAGCAAATCTAAAATAGATATAGATCCTGAATTAAGTTCAGGGTGACGTAAAAATAGTTAAGTAAAAGAAAGAAAAAGGAGTCAAAATTGGCTAAGTATACAGGACCTTCAAATAAATTATTTCGTAACTATGGTGTTACGGATTTATCAAACAGAAAGTTAGTTTCTTCATTGAGACAGACTGCTTCAGGTCAGCATGGTGCTGCAAGAAAAAAACTTTCTGATTATGCTATTCACTTAAATGAAAAGCAAAAAATCAGACTTACTTATTTAGTAAGTGAAAAACAATTTGCAAAATATTACAACAAAGCAGCTAGAACAAAAGGCGTTACAGGTACTGTTCTTTTGCAATTATTGGAAAGAAGAATCGATAATGTGTTGTTCAGAGCTGGCTTTGCTACTACAAGAAAACAAGCTAGACAAATCGTAAATCACGGTCATGTTTTAGTTAACGGCAAAAAAGTAGATATTCCATCATATCTGGTTAAAGCAGGTGATGTTATTACAATAAGAACAAGAAGTTCTGAATTTGTAAAAACTGTAATGGAACCTCTTGATGTAGCTGCTCCACAATGGATGACAGTTGATGCAGCTGCACAAAAGATCGTGTTTGACAGAATTCCAGAGAGAGAAGAACTTGATCCTGAATTCAAAGAACAACTCGTTATTGAGTACTACTCAAAATAGTCCACAAAGTTTAAATAACTAAATCCGAACAACCAACAATTAGGAGAAATAAGATGGAATTAAAAATTAAATGCAACAATACAGCAACTAACTCAGATGGTTCACAATACGGTAAATTCGTAATTGAACCGTTAGAAAGAGGTTTTGGTAACACTATCGGTAATGCATTGAGACGTGTT
>CALUSQ010000011.1 GCA_944323475.1 Candidatus Gastranaerophilales bacterium | reverse complement strand
CTTCTCCTGGACAAACCGGCTGACATTCGTATAAAGGTAATCGGCGGTATCGGAAAAAGCGGTGAAGATGATGATTTTCCTGTTGTAGGGGGGAAAGTTATATGGCTATTGTAGAATTAGAAAATATTTTAAATAATCTAAGTTTTAAAATCAAAGGACGAACATTTGGTTTAAAAAATCGATAATTTTTTACTAGATAAAGCAATAAAACGGTGCAAGCTATAGCTATTTGTTGGATGGTATGAGGATATTAGTTCTAGAAATTATGATGATAAATGTATGTGTAGCGCTATGTATTATTATAGATTATGCAGTAGCAATACGATCATTTTATCCATTATGTAGTGGAATATTTTTAGAAGTTGAATGTAAGACATATAAATTTTTTAGTATTTTAGAGTTGATATCGATAATAGTAAACAATAAATGTACTAATTTTTGTGATGAAAGCACTTGGATTTAATAATAAAGCCTATCCATTAAATAGTGATATTTTAGAAATAAGAGCTAAATATAAATTATAGAAAGGGGAGGTAGACATGAAGAAAACTAAAATTTTGCTTAGTGCTTTAGCGTTAATAATTTTGTTATCACTTTCTGGGTGCAATAATAATGAAAAAAACACTGCTAATTCAAAAGAACCTGAAAATGTATTTGTTAGTGCTAAAACTGATTTGTATGAATCAATTGAAGAATTAGAAAATGCTAGTGATTTAATAGTTATTGGTACTAAAGTAAAAGAATTAGAATCTAATGTTGTATATGATGAAAATGAGGTATACCAAATTGCATATACATACTCATCCTTTCAAATTGATGAAATTGTAAGTAATAAAGTAAAAGAATCAAACAAAGAAATTACGATTTTTGAAAACCAAGCATATGATAAAAAATATAATCAAATATTACATATTGAAGGATACACTAATATGTTAGAGGGAAATAAATATATATTATATCTTGAATTAGCAGAGGAAGGTTACTATATACCTCTTGCACTTACAGCTGGCAAAGTTCCACTAACAAATTCTGAAATCAATGGTACTAAATTAAAAATGAAAAATGCCAGAGATGATGAAATAGTTGAAAAATTGCATAAAGAGATTCAAAGAAAATATAAAGCACAAATCGATTACGAATAAATGGCTGTTATGATATAAATGCGCGTATCCAATTTATTGTAAAAAATGATATAAGTATGTGTATATAATTAATGATGATAAAATCACACATATTGATTTCTAAAAAGTAATCAAATCACTATTTTATTAAATATAATTTTTAATGAGAATTAGGGTAATTTTAAAAAAGGGATAATTTTTAAGACGATGATATATGCATAGAAAATCTTTTAAAGAATTTGATTATAGATATCGCTATCTTTTTATAATTTAGGAGGGATAGGATGAAAAAATTATTGAAGAAATGGTACTTTCCGGTGCCACTATGTTTCGTATCAATACTTCTCACAACACTCCTGAAGAACATGCCGAAACAATTGCAAAAATCAGAAATGTAGAAAAAAAATTAAAAACTTTTATTCCTGTAATGGTTGACCTTCAAGGACCTAAAATCAGAGTAGGTAATTTGATTGAACCAATCGAAATCAAACCGGGTCAAGAATTGGTTCTTCAATACGGATTAGAACAAAAAGACCCTAATATTATACCGGTTGATTACAAAGGTGTTGCTCAAGATGTTCATGAAGGTGAATTTATACTTCTTGATGATGGAAAAATTAAAATTGAAGTTATTAAAAAAGATGGTGACAAAGTTCATGTAAAAGTTATCCACGGTGAACTTTTGAAACCAAGAAAAGGTATAAATATTCCAGGTGGAACCAAGAGCGTTTCTGCTATTACAGAAAGAGATGTTGATTTTATCAAATTTGCAGTAGACAATGATGCTGATTATCTTGCGTTGTCTTTTGTAAGAGACAAAGATGATGTAATGCTTGCAAGAAAATATTTAAGCCATTTTGGCGCAGATATTCCGATTATTGCTAAAATTGAAAAACCAGAAGCTGTTAAAAACATTGAATCAATACTTGATGTAGCAGATGCGGTTATGGTAGCAAGAGGTGATTTGGGTATTGAACTCGCTCCTGAAAAAGTTCCTATGGTTCAAAAACAAATTGTAGATTCTGCTTTTGCTCACAGAAAAACTTGTATCGTTGCTACTCAAATGCTTGAATCTATGATAGAAGAACCTATACCTACAAGGGCAGAAGCTTCTGACGTTGCTAATGCTATTCTTGATGGTGCAGATGCTGTTATGCTTTCAGGTGAAACTGCTGCAGGCAAATATCCTGTTGAAGCAGTTAAAATGATGGCTATGATTGCACATGATGTAGAACAGAGTGATTTTGTAAGCTATAATCTTGATTTACCTATGAATGACAAATATGAGCCAACACCACAAGCTGTTGCTGCTGCTGCAGTAAAAATGGCAAATGATTTGGGTGCTAAAGCTATTTTAGCTTTCACACATTCAGGTTATACAGTAAAACTTTTGTCAAAATTGAGACCTTCTGTACCTGTTCTGGCAATTTCTGACCAAGAAAAAACTTGCAGAAAGCTCAATCTTTATTGGGATATGCATCCATATCAAAAAGATTGGGATGTTGTTCTTGATGACAATTTACTCAAAAAAATTGATAAACTCTTACTTGAAAAAACAGAGTACAAAAAAGATGACAGAGTTATTATTATAGGTTCTATTCCTAATTTAATTACAGGTAGAACAAACTTCCTTAGAGTTCACAGAATGTGTGCATTCTAGAAAAATTAGAACTAATAGAGCAGCCTTTGATTTGTTAATTAAAGGCTGCTTTTATTTTTATTTTAAATATTTTTTTAAAAATTCAGATACAATCATTAGTGTACCTTTTGCTTGGGGTGTTTCTGATAAAGCATTTAGCATCAAAAAGTCATGAATCGTTCCATTAGTTCTTATATTTAATACATTTACTCCTGCCATATCTAGTTTTTGAGCATAAGCTTCACCTTCATCTCTTAAAACATCATTTTCATCAGTTATTATAAGAGTGTCAGGCATTTCGACAAGGTCCTCCGTGTCAGCATTTAGTGGTGATACATATGGGTCTTTTAAATCATTTTTGTCTGAAATATATGCATTCCAAAACCAGTTCATTGCTTCTTTTGTTAGCCAAGGTCCGTCTTTAAAATCATTATAAGATTGTGTATCCATATCAGCACTTGTTACAGGATACAAAAGGCATTGCGCAGCTATTTTGGGCCCATTTTGATTTTTGGCTCTCAGTGCAGTTACTGTTGCCATATTCCCTCCGACACTGTCACCTGCTATTGCTATTTTTGTTTTGTCTATATTTAATTCTTCAGGATTTTCATAAATATATTTTAGAACTGTATAAATTTCGTTAATTGCAACAGGATATTTTGCTTCAGGAGATTTTGAATAGTCAGGAAAAATTATGGCAGTTTTTGTTAGATTAGCGAGATTTTTTATTAACATATCATGGGTGTTTTTACTGCCTAGTATCCAGCCTCCCCCATGGATATACAATATTGCAGGAAGTTTATCTTTATTATTTTGCGGTCTTACTATTCTTATATCAATATTTGTTCCGTTTTCAAAAATTTTTGTATCTGTTGTATTGGCTTTTATATTTTTATAATTCTTTTTTTGCAGATTTTCTAAAAAAGTTCTGGCATCTTGAGGTGCCATTTTATAAATAGGTTTATTATATTGTTCTTCGAGTTCTGTAATAAATTCTTCTGTTTTTGTTCCGAGGTTTGGTAATTTTGAGTTTGGTGATGACATAGATTTTCTCCTTTTGTAGCTTTTGGAGTTTATCAGAATATTTATTAATTTTCATCAGAAGAAAGTATAATACAGCAAATGTTTTGTATTATAATTTTTTTATGAGTAATTTTAATTTTTTAAAACGTGTTAATGAAAATCTTTTTATTATAGCTTATGAAGCTGAAAAATTATTCAGAGACGAATATTTTGAACAGTGTATTACTCAAACAAGACGTCTTGCAGAAAATATGTGTCGTGATGTAGTTGGTGACAGAGTTCAGTCGGATGCATCTTTTGATGATATGCTTGCGACTTTAAAAGACACTCCTGCACAAAATGATTTTGAAAAAGAGTTTTTAGATGATTTATATTTTCTGAAAAAAGCAGGGAATGCATCAGTCCATTCTTTAACGGTAAAACAAGATGGCAATGCTGCAATAGAGTGCATGCATAGAGCTTTTGAAGCTGCTTTAAATTATGCTGTTTTTAAAAAAGGATTAGATTCAAAATATCTTCAACAGCAGTTTGATGATGAACTTCTTGCTACAGGTAAAAAAAGTAAAAAACAATCTTTGAGCGAGAAATATAATTTGGAAAAAGAAAAGTCAGAAAAAGCGAGAAAAAGACAAAATACTAAAAAAACAAAATCATCTAATAAATCTAAAAAACAAAAAATACAAGATGATTTTGAGTTTGAAGAAAACAACAAAAATAATTATGACAAAAAACCTTTGTGGAGAGAAATTCTTGAAACAATAATTGCAGGTTTAATTATTGCTGTTGTGTATTTTTTAATCTTTAATAAATAATTTTTTATTTTATTTTTCTTTTTAAATCGTATCTCACATCAGAAAGAGGACCATTGTTTGGTGCTCTAAAATTATAATAATATTTTTTTGCATATGTAAACGGGAATTTTGGTAGCCAACCAAGTTTTACAAATATAGAAACACCATCAGCTCCTTGTGAAAACATCAAATCATCGATTGTTTGTTCATATGCCGGTGAAATAGAAGAAAAGATTTTTAAAATATAATCTGCTGCCGTCAATGTATAGTAACCTGAAAAGACTCCTGTATTTGAAACCAAATGAGTAACTTTAAATTCTTTATCATTTATTGTTACTTTTTTTACACCTTCAGGCATTTCAATATCATCTTGTGTCAAGCTTTCAATTTGATACCATTCACCTTCATATCTCAATCTAATTGAATGAGGATCAGGCATGTATATATCATCAAATTCATTACCTAATAGTTTTTCTCCATCTTCATTTACTATACCGTATTTGAAATTTCTACAGGTTAGAAACATTTGACCGAATAACGGTTCAATAGAGCTGTATTCTGGTGAAATTATGGCTTTACCTGTTTCATCATACAACCCGTAATCGTTTTCATTTCCAAGTTTTGCATATTTGCCAAAAACTCGCTCAACATGTCTGTATTTTGGTTTCACCAAGTAGTTGCCATTGCTGTCGATGATGCCGAATCGATTTTTTTCTTGGATTATCCAAGAGCTGTTGCCAAGTCGAATCAGTTTTTTGTAATTGGCTGGAACAATAACATTTCCTGCTTTGTCTTTGAGACCAAAAAGGTTGTCCTCACTATATACAACCATATCAGACATTTTGTGTACAGCTGTATTAGTGGTAGTTTGTTGGGCGCAAACATTATTTTGAATTATTAAAAATAACCCTATAAAAACCAAAAACTTTTTCATAAAAGAATAATAGCATAAATGTTTCATCTTATGTATTATGTTATAATTTTTTGTAGAAGAGTTGATTTTATTGATGGAACAATAATATGAATTTATCAAAAAAGAATATATTTATAGCTTTATTTAGTTTAATTATTGCATTTTTTGTAGTATTTCCTTTTGTTTTTTATACAAAAATTATTCCTGCTATGGTTTCAAATCCGGAACTTATAACTGTTGTTGAAGAGGCTGTAAAAGATAATCTGAACGCTGATTTGCAGATAGAAAAACCTGTATTGAAAACATCATTGTCTTCGATTATTGTTTTTAAAGTTGATAAATTATCTTTGAAAAAAGAAAAATCAAATCTTTTGGAAATTAAAAATCTTGATGTTGCTTTGTCTTTTGCTGAAATTTTTAAGAAGACAATAATTCTTAAAAAAATAGGATTAGACTATATTTATGCTGATGTAAATAAATTGATGTTGCTCGCTGGAGAGCCTCAAAAACAACAAGAACAATCTAAATTTGATTGGAAAATAAAATGGTTTGATGCTCTTATGTATGTCAAAAAGTGCATAATTGTATATGATATGGACAAAGACACACATATCAAAGTTGATGTTTCTAATTCAGGTATTAGCGCACTTAAAGAGCCTAAATTTGTTGGCTTTAATATAATTGCTGATGTCGAAAAATGTGGAGAAAAAGTCAGATTTACTCTAAACAGCAATCGTACTGTTTTTATTAAAGACAGAAAACTTTTTATTGAAAGAGGGACTTTAGGTATTAATGACTCAAAAGTTTATATTAATGCTGTTTCTGATGAAAAAAATAATTTTGATGTTACGGTTTATTCTAACAATTTTGATGTAAAAAATGTTGTTGAACTGCTTGAAACAAATTTGGTTATTCCTAACGGAAAAGAAATGATATCTTATTTCAAAGATATGAAAGGCAGTTTTGATTTTAATATCAATTTAACCAACAAAACATTGAAAGGCTTAGTTAAATTAAATAAATCTACATTAAAAATTATACCTGTAAACAATTTACCTGTATATTTAGATAAGGGTTTTATTGATATAGATGAAAAAAGAATCACACTAAGAGATTTTGAAGGTTGGTATGGAAGTAGCAAATCTAATACTGCAAAACTTTCAGGAACGGTTGACGATTATACAAAATCTGTAGATACAAATATTGAAATTAATGGTTTGGCAACAAATGATTTGATGAAAAACTATATTTCTAAACTTGCAGGATGTCCTTTGACCCTAACTGGACCTTGTGGTGCAAAAATGATAGTGAAGTCTAAATATAATAAAATGGACTTTTCTATTATGGGTAAAGTTCCGACAGGGCAAGATATTCTTGTTGATGGTGCATCTTTGAGTCCTGTTGGATATGATAGAGCTTTCAAAGCTGATATGCATTTTGAAAATAATATTCTTGATATAAATTCTATAAATTACTACATTGCAAAAGAAATAAATAAAAATACAAGAAATATTAAACCTATTTTGTCTATAAATGGTATTTATGATTGCAAAAACTTTATTTTGAAAAAAATGGGATTTGAAATTCCTAACCCATTGCCAAGTGAATTTTTAAATGTACTAATTGGACAAAAAATCTTTAAAAAAGGTAAAATTGCAGGACAATTAGAGTATTTGAACTTTGGTAAAGTTCCTAAACTTAAAGGAAAACTTACAATGCAAAAAGTAAGAATTCCATCGCAACGTTTGTCTATTAAAGATGCTGTTTTCTACACAGACAAGGATATGTTACATATAAATGCTTTTGGTCGTTTTAAGAAATCCGAATACAAGTTTAACGGAAACATTAAAAATGAAATGATTCTGCCTGTTATTATAAAGGATATTCATTTAACTGTTGATAACATTGATGTAGACAGAATTATGAAATCAATGAATCAGCAAAATACTGCTGCGGTCGGAGCAGTACCTAATGGGCAAAATCAAAAAATAGATACAGCTTCATTAGCAAGTACGGATTCGGAAAGTGAAGATGATGATGCGTATACTTTTAATACAGGGCTCATAATTGTTGAAAAATGTATTTTAGAAGTTGTACAAGGATTTTACAAGGATATTAAATTTGGTAATTTAATAGCAAATCTTACTCTTGATAAAGATGGTATATTGCAGATAAATTCAAATAAATTTGATTTTGCAGAAGGTACATCTTCTCTTAAGGTTCATTGTGATTTGATGAAACATAAATATTCAATAAAACTTGGCGTTAAAGATATAAATTCCGACCTCATTGCAACGACATTGCTAGCTTTGCCAAGAGAAATAACAGGAAAAGCTCGTGGTTTTATTAATCTTAATACAGATGATACTTTACAATTGAACGGTCGTATAAAATTTGATGTAAAAGACGGTACTATTCAAAAAGTCGGGCTTGTTGAATATGCATTAAAATTTGCTGCATTGTTTAGAAATCCTCTTACAATGATTAGTCCATCTACTATTTTTGATTTGGTCAATGTGCCAGAAGGTAATTTTAATAGCATTAATGGTGATCTTGTTATTAAAAACAATGTTATTGAAAAAATGATGATAAAATCTTCTGCACCTCAGTTGAGTTCATTTATCATTGGAAGATATGACCTTGTAACAGGTGATGCAATGTTACGTATTTATACAAAATTCAGCAACAAAAACAAAGGCTTTGCAGGATTTATGAGAAATATTTCTTTAAATAGTTTGGCAAATAGAGTTTCTTTAGGCAGCAGAAACGAAAGCCTTTATTACTCTGCAGAGCTTGAGCAGCTTCCTCCTATTGATGCTGATGAAAATGATTGTCAGGTATTTTTGACAAAAGTCGATGGTGATGTTCAGAATTTTAATTTCTTATCTTCATTGAAAAAAATTAAATAATAAATTTCTTGCACCAATCAAGTAATTTTTTATTTAGTTATTTTGTTGTTTTTTAGGAGCTTTTTTGTGTTTATACCATTCTAAAATACCGATATGTGCAGCGGTAAAAAAACCTGAAAGGTATGCAAAGTTTTTGTGCAGTTTAGGGCTTTTATTTTTTATTGCGATTACACTAACTATGCCTGCTGTAACCGCAGCATATCCTGTAATTTTTACATAATTGGGTTTCTTCTTGGTTTGTGCAGAAGATGCATTTTTGTTAATAGGATTTACAGGTGATAGTTTCATGTGTTTTTTCCTTTTATAGAAAATTTTATCATAATTTATTTTAAAAGTTGACCTAGGTTCATAATAAATGCATAAAATATAAAGTATGGACATAATGCTCAAAAATTATGAAAATTATCTTCAATTTTTAGATTCAAAACTTTTAAAGTTTTTTGCCAGTCAAAAACCTTTTGTATTTTGTAAAAAAGGTTGTGCAAGATGCTGTCAAAAAGCACAGTTTCCATATTCTTTGTTAGAAATAAAATATCTCTTGACAGGTTTTTTAAAATTAGATAAAAAAACGCAACAAAAAATTGAAGAAAATCTTCAAAAAGTTGCAAATAAAAAAAATAAGTTTAGAGGTAAAAAATTTCGTTATGATTGTCCGTTTTTGATTGACAATGTATGTTCTGTTTATGATTACAGAGGAGTTGTCTGTCGAACTTTTGGACTTATGACAAAAATAATAGATGGTGAAATAAAAGCACCATTTTGTGCAGATTTGGGATTAAATTATTCAAATGTTTTAAATTTAAAAAGTAATAAAATTTCTTTAAGGAAATATAAAAAATTAAGAGTAAAAGAAGAACCATTAGGTTTTAATATAAGCTATAAATATTTAACGGATGATGTGTTTGAAGAAAGTTTTAATATAAAATTTGGTGATAAAAAGCCTTTAATCAATTGGTTTATTGATGGAGATAAATAAAAATTAGCAAACATTGCATTATTTTAATTTTAGTACTTGACTTAGAGTAGCTATCAAGAGATAAAATTGTAATTGGAAGCAAAGATAGAGGAATGTTATGATAAAAAAATTTATTCTAACTTTAGTTGTTTTTTTGTTTGTGACTGGTATTACAGCATTTGCTGCACAACAAAAAACTGATTATGGAAAATATCTTAATACAAAAAATAAGGAGAAATATTCAATGACTGTTTTGAACAAAGTTAATTCCCCAGAAGATGTAAAAAAACTTTCTGTAAAAGATATGGATCTTTTAGCAAATGATATAAGAGAAGGTATTTTAAACAGAGTAAACACAATAGGTGGTCACTTGGGTCCTGATTTGGGTATAGTAGAAGCAACGATTGCTTTGCATTATGTTTTTGATTCACCAAAGGATAAAATTGTTTATGATGTGTCTCACCAAGTTTATCCTCACAAAATGTTAACAGGTAGAAAACATGGTTTTATTGATGACAGCCGTTTGCAAGAAATTACAGGATATTCTAATCCAAAAGAAAGTGTTCATGACCATTTTGTAATAGGTCATACTTCTACATCTGTCAGTCTTGCAACAGGCATGGCAAAAGCAAGAGATGTGAAAGGTGAAAAATACAACGTTATTGCTCTTATTGGCGATGGTTCATTGAGTGGTGGCGAGGCGTATGAAGGTTTTAACAATGCAGCTATGCTTGATAGCAACATAATTATTATTGTAAATGACAATGAAATGTCTATTGCTCCAAATGAAGGCGGTTTGTACAAAAATCTTGCAGAACTTCGTCAAACAAAAGGCCAAGCACAGAATAATGTGTTTAAAGCAATAGGTTTTGAATATTATTATTTAGAAGAAGGCAATAATACTGAAAAACTTATTGAAATCTTCAAAAAAGTAAAGGACACTAACAAACCGACAGTCGTTCATATTCATACATTAAAAGGTAAAGGTTATACTCCTGCAGAAACGGACAAAGAAACTTATCACTGGACATTACCGGGATTTCTTGATAAAAAATCAGCAGCTGCCGAGGTTGAAACTTATAATTCAATAACAAAAGATTATTTGCTTGCTAAAAAACAAGCAAAAGAACCTGTTGTTGCAATTACTGCTGCTACTCCGGGCGTATTTGGTTTTACTCCAGATTTTAGAGAAAAAATGGGAGAAAATTATACAGATGTTGGTATTGCAGAAGAACATGCAATAGCATATGCATCAGGTCTTGCGACAAATGGTGCAAAACCGGTGCTTGCATTAATGAGTTCATTTGTTCAAAGAACATATGACCAAATGTCACAAGACTTGGCATTGAATAACTCTCCGGCTACAATTCTGATTTATTGGGGCGGAATTTCAAATGCTGATATGACACATCTTTGTACTTTTGATATTTCATTAATCAGCAATATCCCTAACATTGTCTATCTTGCTCCGACAAACAAAGAAGAATACCTTGCTATGTTAGATTGGTCATACAATCAAAAAGAACATCCGGTGTTTATCAGAGTTCCTGCAGGTGATATTGTTTCAACTGGTGAAAAAGATACAACAGACTATTCTCAATTGAACAAATATAAATTGGTAGAAAAAGGTCAAAAAGTTGCAATTATAGCTGCAGGTAACTTCTTTGCTCTAGGTAAGCAGGTAAAAGAAGAACTTAAAAAACAATTGGGAATTGATGCTACTTTGATAAATCCAAGATACCTCACAGGTGTGGATAAGGAACTTTTGGAAGAATTGAAAAAAGACCATTCTGTTGTTATTACTTTAGAAGATGGAGAAATTAATGGCGGTTTTGGTGAAAAAGTTACTAGATATTATGGAAATTCGTCAATGAAAGTTTTGAACTTTGGTTCTAAAAAGGAATTTACTGATAGAGTTCCGTTAGAAGAACTTTATCAACGTTATCATTTAACAAAAGAGCTTATAGTTGAAGATATCAAAAATATTTTAGACTAATAAATATAGTATGAAAAAGCAAGACAAGAAAATGACTCTTGTCTTGCTTTTTTTATTTCAAATATTTTAATCGTTAATTATAATTTTGCAATCACAGTGTTTTGCGGCATTCTCTTTTATAATGGTTTTTATATTATCTGCTTTTATTATTCCTGACTTTGGGTTTTTTACAGACAATATATTGCCTTTTATTTCTGCATTTACGTCAGAATATTCAAAAGCCAAGTCGGTATTTTCCATTGTACAGTTTATGAGTTTCAAGTTTTTGCAATAACAAAATGGCTGTGTGCCTGAGATTTTACAATTGATTAATGTCAAGTTTTCTGAAAACCATCCTAAATATTCACCATTGAGAACAGAATCTTTTACAGTAACATTTTTGCTATGCCAAAATGCATCTTTTGTATCGAGAGTAGATTTGTTTATGTGCAGGTTTTTTGTATATTGAAAAGAGTATTTACCTTTCATTTCAATATTGTCTATTTCAATATTTTTTGACTCGAATAAAAAATAAACTGCTTCAAAAAATGAATTAGAAATTTTTATATTTTTACATCTCCATCCAAATTCTTCTGATTTGATATTACAGTTTTTTATTTCAATGTCTGCACACTCACGCAGACACTTTACTCCTTCAATATTGTTTTTATAAAGATATCCTTTTGAACAGTACCATAGAGGTGCTCTTGTAAATTTATCCATTTTTGATGATATTAAAGAAAAGTTTTTTGCATGCCAAATTGGATAACGCAAAGAAAATGAGCATTCTTTTACGGTAAAATTTTTACATTCTTTCAGTACAGACTCTCCGTCTGCTGGTCCTGCAAAAGAACAGTTTATTATTTCTTTTTCTTTGATATTGTACAAAGCTCGTTCTTCGTCAAATGTTTGGTTAGTGATAATTTCTTTCATACAAATCCAATCTTAATTATATATAATAGTTTAAATCTTGAGAGCTACTCTCAGTCAACCCCTTTTTATGATAAAATATTTATAAAATTATAGGAGAAATTGAATGTATACAATTAAAGAAGTTGCTGACAAAATGGATATCTCTGAACACACTATTAGATTTTGGGCAAAAAGCGGTTTTTTTCCTTTTATAAAAAGAGATAAAAACAACAATCGTATATTTTCAGAAAATGATTTAGACTGGGTAAAAATTGTAAAATGCTTACGTTCCGTAGGCACAGAAAATAAAGCTATTAAACGTTATATTGATCTTTGTATTGTCGGTGATTCAACTATTAGTGAAAGATACAAAATTATTCAAGAAACAAAATTAAAAGCTCAACAACAACTTGAAGAATTAAAACAACAAATAGCTTTGCTTGATTATAAAGAAAATTTTTATGAAAATCTTATAAAAAATAATCTCGAAGATACTTGGAATCCTATGAATAAACAATATCCTAAAAACAAAGTTGTATAAATAAAGACTTAGTTAAGGTGTATATAAAAATAAGACAAACTGGTTAATAGAAGAATTTTATTTATAAAAATATTATAAATTTTATGAAAAAATTTATAATATTTTTTAATTTGTTTTTATATATTTGTTTTCAACCTGTTTATGCAAATGAAATTAATATTGCATCTTTTCAGGAGTTGATGAATACTTCTCTTAATAATGGTGATACATTCAATTTTACACAAAATTTAACATCTGATGAGACAATAGGCCAGCATTTTTATAACTATAATATAAATTTTGAAGGGAATAACTATTATATTAACGGAGAAAACCAGTTTGGTGGTTTTATACTAAGTAAAGATAATGATTTTAATCAGATTAATATACAAAATTGCAAAGGCCAATACTATTCAGGGTCATATTTTGCGGGTGCAATTTTTAATAGTGGTGGACATACTGATATTCAAAATTCCAGTTTTACACATAATTTTGCTGATCAAGGAAATTCAAATTTTGGAGTAGCAGGTGCTGTATACAACCTTTTTGGGGGATCAATGTCTCTTGAAAACACAACTTTTATTGGCAATTATACATCAGGTGCAGGTTCTTATGGTGGTGCTGTTGCCAATGGATATAATGATAATGGTACAGCACAAATGACTATAAAGAACGCTCTTTTTGAAAATAATCACTCAACAGGTGATAGTTTTGCTCAAGGAGGAGCTCTTTATAATAATGGAGTTATAAATATAAATAATGTCCAGTTTAACAATAATTATATTGATTTAATAATAGTTAGACCTGAAGATTACCATTTTTTATATGGCGGAGCGATAAATAACAATCAAGGTGATATGACAATTGAAAATTCTTCTTTCAACGGTAATTATATAAAAGGAGATACTGCTTCTTATACTTATGGCGGTGCTATTTACAATAATACGAATGCTAATCTTACAATAAAAAATTCAATTTTAGAGAATAATTATATTTCAAATGATACAGAAAGGGGCGAAGGTGGGGCTATCTATAATGCTGGCAATCTTGATATAGAATGTACAACGTTTAAGAACAATTATGATTTAAAGAATGGTTTAAATGATATTGAAAACACAAGTACCGGAACAGTTAATTTTTTAGGCTCTTGTACAAATAATATATTAAGCGGCATAGCTGGCGTTGGTACAATTACAAAACAAGATACGGGTGTGCTTAATCTTGGAGGAGTGAATAATAAATTTACTGGAAATTTTGATTTTGAGGGAGGGACACTTAACCTTTTAGCTGATAGCAGTTATTTTGAAGCGACAAATACATCATTTGGTAGCAATGTTAATTTTAATATGGCAAATGGTGAAATTAACAATATAAATTGGGGAAATTTGACTTTAAACGGAAAAACAAAACTGTTTGCTGATGTTAATTTTAATACAAATACAATGGATATGATTAATGCTGCTTCGGTTGAAGGAAATGGTACAATATATGTAGGCGGGTTTAACATAGAGGGTGTGCCGGAGAGTACAAAAATTTCTATTCCTTTTGCCGATAATACATTAAAAAATTATGTAACCTATACTCCATCTACTATTCATACACCAATATACAATTACAATGTTAGCTATGATAGCAACAATGGGTATTTTGACTTTCTAAGACAAGGCTTTGATTCTTCAATACTTGTTTCACCTGTTGCAGCACAGTTGGCAGGATATCTTGCTCAGATTGATTCATATAAAAATATATTTGCCAATTTGGATATGGTTATGATTAATCCGCAGAGAGTTGCATTTTCAAGACAAAATAAAATAGCTTTTTCTAATAATAATTTTGCATATTCTCCTTTTTTGATGCCGGAACAAAGAAACGGTATTTGGTTTAAGCCATATTCAAGTTTTGAAACAGTGTCACTAAAAAACGGTCCTTCTGTTTCAAATGTTAGTTATGGTTCTATGATTGGGGCAGAAAGCGGTTTAAAAAAACTAAAAAATGATTGGTATTCTATATATGGATTGTATTTGACATATAACGGATCTCATCAATCATATCAAGGCAATAGCATTTATAACAATGGTGGACAGTTAGGTATTGATACGGTTTTTTATAAAGGTAATTTTTTTACAGCTTGGACAGCGAATGTAGGAGCAAATTCTGCACAAGCAACAACAAACTTTGGAAATGAAAATTTTACTATGCTTAATACCGGTATTGCTCAAATGACCGGATATAATTGGGGGACTTTAAAAAATAAACTTATTATTCAGCCGAGTATTTTGACTTCTTATTCCTTTATAAACACCTTTAATTATAAAAATGCTTCTGATGTTGATATAAATACAGAGCCTATACAAGCTTTACAAATAGAGCCTAAGATAAAACTAATAGGAAATTTTGAAAACTTTGTTCAACCATATGCTTTTGTATCTGTAGTTTGGAACATAATAGACCATGCAAAATTTAAAGCAGATGACGTGTATTTGTCCAATTTGGCAATAAAGCCATTTGTTCAATATGGTGTTGGAATACAAAAACGCTGGGGAGAAAGAGTCACAGGTTTTTTTGAAACAATGCTTCGAAACGGCGGAAGAAACGGTGTTGCTTTAATGCTTGGTATAAGAATAAGCATTTAATTATCCATAAATTACAAATGATAATTGTAACATATATGTATTGAATAAAGGTACAAAAAATGTTGGTATTTTGGTAGAAGGTATTATTTCTGCTATAAAATAAGATATTGAAATAGTTAACGAAAATACTGATATTTTAATTGGTGAGGACAATAGCAGTAATGATTTTTACATCAATACTCAAAATAAAAATCAAAACTATGATTTAGGTAATCCTGATGCTGTAATAAATGTTGGTGGACTAGAGTCAGACAAAAACTACAAACCGACAAAATGTGATTCTATAAGATTTTCAGTAAAACAAGGCGATGGTTATGTTAATGTTTCCAACAAAAAAGAAGACAAAAAAGAAAAATATAAACGTATCATCGCAATAGAAAATATTTCAAGAGGCGGTTTAGCTGTTGTACATGATGGTACGCTTAAAAAAGGTGAAAAATTTATCATAGACCTTGATTACCATAACATAAAAGCTTCACCGGAAGTTGAAGTTGTTAGGGTAGAAGAGAACAAAGCGGGTCTAAAATTCATTAATATGGATAAAGCAACAGCGAACAAAATTCTTTTGCCATTTCCATATAAAACTCAAACGGTTTTGATCATTCATTTTAATGTATAATGAAAAGAATGAAAAAAAGAATAATCTTACTATTATTTATATTCATAATAAGTCATAACGTAACCACTGCACAAACGCTTTCTCATAAGGTAATCAAAATTATAGACGGTGACACAGTGTATGTTGATTTTAATGATAATGGAATTGCCGAGCAAAACGAAAAAGTAAGAATCAACGGTATTGATACGTTTGAAACAAAAACAGGTGCTTTTTTAGATTATCAAATTAAAAACTATAACCTGACTCAAGATGAAGCTTTAGCACTTGGGTATTATGGGAAAGAGTTTGCAAAAAAAGAATTATTGAATAAATACGTAAAAGCAGAATATACGGCAAAAGAAAAGTTTGATAAAAATAACAGACATTTGATGTCGATTTATTATGACTGCGACAAAAACGGTAAATGCAAAAACTATGAGCAAGAGGTTTTGAAAGCAGGTCTTGCAACTGTATACCAACAATCAAATATTGCTGACCAATTAAAGCCTTATGAGAATATAGATAAAATAAAAGCCTATGCAAAAAAATCACACAGGCTTAATTTGGTCGTATTAAATAAAAAAACAGGCAAGTATCACAAAACTTCTTGTAAATATGGATGGATGGCAAGTCAACAAGAATTGATTAAAAAACCGATGGTGAAATATTCACCTGCTAGTTGTTGTTATCTCAAAGAAATAAAAGAAAATAAGTATAAAACATATAATAAAATCGTAAAACCAGATGCAAAAGATGGTAATATAGAACTATATTTTCTTAGCCCATTAAAGCAAAAGTTTCCAAAGAATGATTGTAAAACATCGGCTTGTAAAGCACTTTTATACAATATAGATAACGCAAAAGAAAGTATAGATTTTGCAATTTACGGAATCGCAGAACAAGATAGAATTTTTGAAGCATTGGTTAATGCACAAAAAAGAGGAGTTAAAGTTCGTTGGATAACTGATTTAACAGAAAATAAGGAAAATATTTATTTTGATACATACAAATTAATGGATAAAATTCCAACTTTTACAACGGATTATGAAAGTGCTGAATCAATAAATATTCCTGATTACAAATATAAATTTGATTTTCAGGGTGCTTTAATGCATAATAAATTTTTTATTTTTGATAATCAAAAAGTCTTTACAGGTTCTACAAATATTTCTTCAAGCTGTTTAACTGGATACAATGCTAATATTGCAGTATTAATTAACTCAAAAGAGATTGCCAATTTATATAAAAAAGAATTTGAGCAAATGTATAATGGAAAGTTCCATAATATGAAAAATCCCGTTAGTAATAATGAAGATATTTTAGTAGATAAAAAATATATCTCAGTTTATTTTTCTCCGACAAATAAAATCTCAACAACTCAAATTATACCTTTGATAAATCAAGCACAAAAATCTATTTATATTCCTGCATTCTATTTAACTCATAATGATATAATCAACGCACTTATTGATGCTCACAAAAGAGAAATTGATATTAAAATCATAGTTGATGAGACAAGTATCAAAGGAAAATATGTAAATGTAGATTATATAAAACAAAATGGTATCGATTTAAAAGTTGAAAATTGGGCTGGCAAAATGCATATGAAATCTATTATCATAGATAATGATATCCTTGTTATAGGCTCTATGAATTTTACTAAACAAGGTGAAAAAATGAATGATGAAAATTGCATAGTTATTAAAAATTCTCAAATATTAAATAGTGCATATAAAAAAATCTTTTTTAAACTTTGGAATTCAATCAAATAAATCAAAAAGTTTATTTATAACAGTAATTTTAGTCTTTTTATTTTTATAAAACTCTCTGATTTTTTTGATATTTTCAGGTCTTATCATTTCTTCTAAGGACATATCAATATTCCATCCGACTCTTTTGAAATTCCTACTATTAGCATTATTTTTATCCTCTTCATATTTCTTAGCCTTAAAAAACAAATCAGGATGATGCTTGTATAGATTTAACCAATTATTTTTACTTTGAAACGGGCAAAAATAACAACCCGAACGATTTGACCATTCATAATATTTAGGAATTCCGATGCCCGATTTATTTAAAATTTCCATAATATCTGAATAATTTAAGCCATAATCAACAAATGGGTATACCTCTTTTATTCTTTGATTATTATATTTATTATATTCTGCACGTTGTAATTCATCAGCTCTAATTCCTATAAAAAGGTGAATTATTGAGCTATTTTTATTTAATTTGTCAGAAATAAATTTCTTAAAAGGTTTTGTTTTTAATTCTACTGTGCACCACCTTTTTATTGGAGAGGGGAAATAATTATGTAAAAGCATTAGGTGTTCAAAACTTTTTTCAGGTCTTACCCTGTGAATTTTTTTATTTAAAAAGATTTCAATTTTATTTAAATAATCATAAGTTTCAGGTAGCTCACATTCAGTGTCACAAAAAACGAGCTCGAGTTTTTCAAAGATTTCAGGCATGTTATCTCTCATAAAAAACGCTAAAGCAGTAGAATCTTTTCCACCACTTAAACTTAATATATGGTATTCCTTTTTGTCTTCCATTTTTATCTCCTCAACCAAGTCTAAATATCTAACCATCAACTACTTTTCTCAAAATTACATTCTATAAGACTTTGAAAGTTATAATATTTTAATTAACAACTTATCAAAGCTTAGATTAATGATTGAGATTCGGGGTATCTCATTTTTATTTAATTTTATAAATTTAATTTAAACAATATTATTAGAAAACAATACAAATTAAGTAATAAAAATATTTAATTGAAAAAGTATATTTTATATTATTATTTATAATTTGAAAAAAAATACGAAAATTAATTATTTTTTAATAATTTCTATTTAAAATAGATTATCTTATATTTGAGATTTCACTTTAATAATATTGTGCAAAAGCAAATTGAAAAGGTAAATTGTCTTGCTTTTTCGTGTGTAATTGTAATTCCGTATTTTGTCTTTTGTGATTTTATCACTTCAAACAAAAGTAGTTCAGCCTCAGCTTTTTCGCACTCGAACCTGTTACCAAGCCTTGTCTTGTGGTTTCATATTACTCAAACAAAAAGACCCTTTCGGGTCTTAAAAATCGGAGAAGGTGGGATTCGAACCCACGATGCAGATTACTCCACATAACACCTTAGCAGGGTGCCGCCTTCAGCCTACTCGGCCACTTCTCCATTTGTTATCTAGAGTAAGACCATATTAACAAAAAAATCCTTTTTTTACAAATCTTTTCTATACTAGACATTTTATTCACTCTATTGACTAATATTAAACTTTTAGAATTAATGTATGGTATATTTAAAGAAAATTTAAGGAGAAATTTTATGAAAAATTGGATAATTGCCTTGGCAATACTTATTGTTCCTATTGCTGCTTATTATGCATTGGACAAAAATGCTGCAGAAAAAGCTGCCTTTGAAGCACAAGCTTCTCAAGCAATGAATAAACCTGTTGTAATGAAGTTTTATTCACCAATGTGTCTTGATTGCAAGAAGCTTGAAGTTGTTGTGAAAGAAATAATGCCAAAATATATGGATAGGGTTGTTTATCAAAATATTAATGCACAATCAAATGACAAAGTTACAGATTCATTGATAAAAAAATATAATGTGACACTTGTTCCAACTATGGTTTTTATAAAAAAAGATGGCAGTGTTTATAAAAGAACAGAAGGCTGTTTAGCTAAAGAACAATTGGATAAAATCCTAAATGATTTAACAAAATAATATAATCAAGGTAAGTATCAATGGATAGTTTTATAACATTTTTTCAAGAAAACGTAAAAGGTGATTTTTCACTGATTATTCTTGCATTATGTTTTTTGGGAGGTATAGTATCTTCACTTTCACCTTGCGGTATAGGCATGTTGCCTGTAGTTGTAAGTTATATAGGTGCTTCTCCTGAACAAAAAACTTCTAAATCTTTTGTTCAAATAATATTTTTTATACTCGGACTCGCTTTTACTTTAACTGTAATTGGTATTATTGCTGCATTAACAGGGCAGGTTTTTGGTGCCGGAAAAAGAGTATATTTTGTTCTTGCGCTTACCTCTTTGATCCTTATTTTTGGTTTAAATCTTATTGGGATTTTGGATATTAATTTTCCTGTTTTAGTGAAAAAATTTCCTCAAAGTGATAAGCACAATTCTATAATTTATCCTTTCATAATAGGTTTAGTTTTTGCTTTTGCGACAACACCTTGCTCGACACCGATTTTGGCAGGTATAATGGCAGCAGCATCTATATCAGCAAATATTGCATATGCTGCGGTTATGTTGTTCTTATTTTCTTTAGGACAAGGCATGATAATACTTGTGGCAGGTTTGTTCACATCAGTTTTGAAAAATCTTTCATCTTTTGCAAGATACACAGATATTTTGACAAAACTTAGCGGTGTTATTTTGATACTATTTGCAGCATTTCTGTATTACAAGGTATTTGAACAGTTCATTGGTTAGAAATTACCAATAACTTATCTTGTTTTCTTGTATTACTAATGCTCCGCAGTTAAGACCATTTGAACCCTTGCTTAAATCACAGCCATTAGTTGAGTATGAGCCTCCGACTTTTATCCCTTTATCTTTTATAATTCCAAAAAAGAAAATATCTTTGCCTCCAACATTAGGACCTTTGTGTCCGTTTACATCAACTATAAAACCGCCTACCATCCTCTCTGTTGGATCCAAACCGTAATCTGCAGGAGAACATCCTCCTTCACAAGTTTTTAAACCAAGGGCTGTTCCATCAGCAAGTACAAATTTGTAATATGATGCACTTGAGTCTATATCGCCTAAAGAAGAACCGTTCAGGCCTTCTGTGTCTTCCGGGAAACAACCGCTATTTGTGCCACATTCTCTTTCTATCTTAAATTTTGTTCTGTACAAATCAACAATATTGCTTTCAGACGCCCAGTCCCAACCGTCAACAGGACCGGATTCAAGTTGAATCAAACCTGTTGCAGTTGTTAAAACACCTGCAATTTTTTTGAGTCTTGCTACATTATCTCTATTTTGAGCACTGTACATCAAGGACGGTATTACCATTGCGGCAATTACACCTATAATCATTAATGTAAGCAGAGTCTCTGCTAATGTGAATGCTTTTTTCATAATGAAATTATACTATATTTTATATATTATGTGTCCGTTAAAATCTGTATATTTGATTATGCTTATTTTTTATATAACCCTGTAAAAATGCAAAAAAAAGCTATAAACTTAGGGGTTCATAGCTGTTAGATTAGGGATATGCGTATCGTCGTCTTTATTTAAGGAGTATAGTGTTATTCTACACATACTTTAGTTGTAGAAAATCATACATTATTATGAATAATTTTTTTCATGTTCATCTGTTTACTTGATTGAGATATGACTTTATTAAAAAAATCATTAAATTATAGGAGATATCAGGCATGGTTAAAATAAAATATCTCTTGTGATTTTCGTGTACATGTAGGATTTTTCAACCAAAAATTAAATTTATCAGCATAAGGACCGATATCGTCAATAGGGCATAGTAACCGTAGGGCAGTAAATTTCAAAAGGGCATTTAGTTTTGTACAATAGTATTTATCCGATACAAATAAAACCATATGTTCCGCCGCAAACCAAAAAAGGTGCGGTTCAAAACAATGAGGATGAACAAGAAGCCCAACAGTCTAAAAGGTCATCTTATGATGTTAACAGGGATAAATCAAACCGCCCTGACTCAAATAATGCCACAAATCCTGACGGAAGAAGAAATGCCTCATACACTCATCAACAGTTTCCTAACGGGCAAAAAACAACAATTGATTATTCAAAATCAAAAGTAAATATTGCTCAAATTCTTACTGATTTTAAAAATACGGCTATAGCTATAGGCTCACCTCCAAATATTATTCAAGAAGTAGAACAGTATTTGTCTTTGGCTGAAACTCAGTCTTTGAAAAATGAGCCTAACAAAAAAATAATACAGTCTAATCTTAAAAATGCCTCAAATGTACTGGACGAATTTATTTCAAAAACTCTCAACAAAAAGTCAAAAGTTGTTGAGAATTGGATTGATGCCCTTTTCTTGCAGCAAGTAGATTACAAATCAGATCCCGAAACAATAAATCCTGATTTTTTGGTAAAACTGCCTGATAAAAATACCGGTGATATGAAACCTATTTCTACTTCACTTTCACAAAAGGCTGAAGAAAAACAAGCTGTAGAAAATAAAACTGCAACTGTTGAAATAGAAGCTCCTGATGAAGAAAAACACAAATCGAATGTTTATATCCCTCAAAATGAACAGGTAAGAAAAGCTTTTATTCAAGGTAAAAAATACAGTGCCATAAACGAAACCGAAAAAGCTATTTCTGCATTTAAATCTGCTATTGATAATGCTCATTTGATTGGAGACAACAAAGCAGAAGGCATGGCTTGTTATGAACTGGGAGTTGTTTATGATAATGATGATAATTTAGAAGAAGCCCTAAAATACTATAACCAAGCTCATAGGGCAACAGATGATAATAATCTTAAAGCAAAAGCTTATTATTCTATGGCTCAAATTTATGATGATGTTGTCTATTTTGAACCGGCAATGAATCATTATTTTGCTGCTATTTCATATGCCGGTGAAGCAGAAAACCTCAATGCACAAACAAAAGTTCTTGCGAATATTGGTGATATGTATGCAGAAAGATATGATGCAGACAAAACACATGAATTTTATTCGGTCGCAAAAAATATTGCACTTGAAACAAAAAACAATAAAACTATGGGTGCTATATGGTCTAGAAGTGGTGATTCAATGACTGTCATTAATGATAAAGTAAATGCCTTGCGTGATTACAAGGCTTCTGCTCAATTTTACAAAGATGCAGAATCTCCTTCAAAAATGGCGAGAAATTACGAAAAAGCTTCTATTGTGATGTTGGAGATAGGCAATAAGGAAAAATCCCGCAGTCTTTTAGAAAAAGCTCAAAAATTAGCTATAAAAGCCAACGATATGGATTATGCTGAAAAGATTGCCGGACAAATTAACATGATATAAAATAGCAAATTTAATTTTGTTTGGTTTTATAAGAAGTATGATAAATCTTTATACTTCTATACCTGTTTATAAAACAAAGTTAAAAGCTCCCAATTCTTTATCAGGCAAAGTAAAACAAAGCTCTGCTAATATACAAAATGATGTTTTTGTAAAAAATACATCTAATGTTTCTTTTGGTGATAATTTAACTTTGATGGCAAAATTTGTACCATTTGCAAAAGAAATAGAAGATTATGTGTTAAAAAGTTCAAAACTTGAATTGTCTGATATTGAAAAAATTATACAGAGGTATTCACCAACTACAAAAATAAAAGATTTTAATGAACTACCGCAAAATTCAAATGCACATAACAGAACTCTTGCTTATTTTAAGCAAAAAATAAATTTTACTGTTGATGGAAAACCTATTCCTGAAGAAAAAGAAATTTACATAAGATTACCTAAATATTTGAACAAAGAACACAAATTAGAGTTTTTAGATTCTATAGAACATGAATTTATCCATATTTTACAGGAGGAGTCTTCTGATAGAGTATCTAAAATATCTTTTTTAAATAAATTCACTCAAAATGGTTTGGATGAAGAAAAAATCAAAACTTTGCAAATAATGCCGCAAGCTTTTAATGCTATTGAATATAATATGGCAATGCCTTTATATAAATTTTTAGAAAAAGAGAATAATATGCCTATACCGATAAAATCTGCTTCATTGGAAGTTTTGGATAAAATTTATCAATCTATGACAGGCCTTACGGCAGAAGAGTATATAAAATACATTAAAACCGAAATAATAAAAAGCCTTGAAGAATCTTATGGCAAATTTGATAAAAAGGTAATAAATGATTACGTGGCTTTAATATCTGAAAAAGAGTATGAAGCTTATAAAAAAACGATAGAAATGTTGAACAAAAAATGTGGAATTTCAGGACCTTGTGATTTGGATTTAAGAGTTGTTTTGTATGATGTCTTTAAAAATGTAATGTTAAGATAGTTTAAAGTTTGTGCAATACCAAGGCAATTATTTATGGCCAATTGTTTTTAATTCTATGTGTTAAAGAAATAGTGTGGAATGGAATTATGCAACCTATCAGTTACGGAATTAATCAAGCTTATGCTACAGGCTATCCAATATTGCCAAATTGTTTTGATCAGCTGACAACACATGGAATTGTTGCAGAAGATGTTATGGGCTATATTACGGACAACCCATCACCATATTTGCAAAATTATGTAGCACAAAGAGGATGGCCGCCAACAGGTCAAATGCTGCCTGGGCAACTTTTGCCTGATCCTTTGCCTACATTGCAAAATCCAAGACAATTACCAAAAGGTGATGTTTATCAATCAGTTCAACCTAAACATCCTGATAAAAATACACTTGTTGTGAATAAAGGCAAATATGATTTAGTAAAAACTATTGCTGCAAGTATACTCTTATCTGGTCTTTTGACTTTGGGGATTATCAAAGGCAAAAATCTTTGGAATAAAATTTTTCATAGAACACCCAGACCTTAAAAAAAATTATAACTACCTTACCAACCTAACCTAATTAACCTTTCTTAAACTTATTAACTATGGTGTTTGCTATTTTTAGCGGCACCATTCTGTTTAAAGGATCAGGCATAATATTTTCCGGTGTAAGTTCATCTTTATGCACCATTGATGCTATCATCAATGCACATTCCAGTTTTATTTCGTTTGTAATTTTTTTTATATCCCCTTCTATAAGACCTTTGAACAGCCCAGGGAATGCAAGAGAATTGTTTATTTGGTTCTCAAAATCACTTCTACCTGTAGAAATTATATAAACGCCGGCATGTTTTGCTGCATCGGGCATTATTTCGGGTATGGGGTTTGCTAATGCAAAAACAATTGGTCTGTATTCCATTGATTGAATCATTTCTTCAGTTAGCAAGCCGCCTTTTGACAAACCTATGAATACATCTGCATTTTTAATAATATCTTTGAGTTCACCTTTTTCATCATTTGGGTTTGTGCTTTGAGCCAATTCTTCCAGATATTTGTCATTTTGTTTACGACCTTTATATATAGGTCCGTTTATATCATCCATAACGATATTTTTTGCACCAGCAAATAACAAAAGTTTTGCAACTGCATTGCCTGCTGCACCTGCACCTGCTATAACAATTTTTATTTTAGAAATGTCTTTGTCTTCAAGAACCAAAGCATTTAATAACCCTGCCAGTACGATAATGGCGGTACCGTGTTGGTCATCATGAAATACAGGAATATTGAGTTTTTCTGCCAATGTATTTTCAATTTCAAAACAATCTGGCGCTGCAATATCTTCAAGATGTATACCGGAGAAAGAACCTTCAAACATTTGTATAATTTTGATTATTTCTTCAGTTTTTTGTGTTTTTACGCAAAAACAGAAAGAATCAACATCTGCAAGTTCAGCGTAAAGAGCTGCTTTGCCTTCCATTACAGGGAGAGAAGCAAGTGCACCGATGTTACCATATCCAAGCACAGCTGTACCATCAGAAACGATTGCGACAGGCTTTTTTCTTTTTTCTTCTGTCAGTTCTGTTTCAACTACACCTCCGGCAAGTTCGTGCAATTGCAAAGAGCGTTCAGAGACATCCCCTTTGAGCTTTGTGGTATCAATCATAAAAACATTTCTGGAAATTGCGCCAAAAAAGTCTTTTAAATTTTCTACTTTTGATTTCAAAACAGGGATATCTACATCAAAAGAGATATCTTCAACAAAATCCTCAATTAAAGATAAATCTATTGCACAAAAATTTATTTCAATGTTTTCAACAGCAAATTTAAAATCTTCTTTTGATGTATTTTTATTTATTACTAAAGGATAAGCATCTATTAATAATACACTTTTTAGAAAAATGGCTCGGTTTAAAGATTTTTCATAATCAAAAGAAATTACGGCGATAGAGTTTATTCTGTTTGTGTAAACCATAGCTGCTTCAGGATTTTCTTTGATTTTTAAACAAGAAGCCCCGACACCCGGAGTGTATACCAATGATAAAGTGTCTTTATCGTTTATTGCTATTTTAGGAACTACTTTGAAACCCTTGAATTGTGGCATATTATTTTCTCACTTTGTTTTCTTCGCCTTTGATAAGTCGTTTTATGTTTTCTCTATGAAGCCAAATTATGTATACAGCACCGATTGCACAGTATGCAATGTACCCTAAAGGTTGTTTGAAAGCCCACATAAGAAAAGGTGATAGAGCTAATGCAATTATGGAACCTAAAGATACATATTTTGATATCCATGTGATTACTGCCCAAATAAGAGCAACACATATACCAACAAGTGGGTTTAAGGCAAGTATTGTTCCGACTCCTGATGCAACGGATTTTCCGCCTGTGAAATTTAAAAATATTGATTTACTATGTCCTAAAAGAACAAATATTGCTGCGATAACAGGTGTTAGCCCGTATTTTGCATATGCAGAAAGGAAAAAGTAAGCAAGGATAACGGGTACTGCTCCTTTTATTGCATCAAGTATCATAACTGTAAAAAACCATTTTTTGCCCAAAACTCTTTTTACGTTTGTTGCGCCTGTTGAACCGGAGCCTACCTGTCTTATGTCTTGCCCTGTTTTAGCTTTGACAATAAGATATCCTGTAGGGATTGAACCAATTATGTAACCAAGAATTGCAGCAAAAATGATGTGTAACATACTTCCTCTTTCTTTGTCTTCTTTGGAATAATTTTACATCAAAATACTAATTTTTAACAATTTCTATATTTTTAATTTTTTTCTTTTCTTTCTCTAAAAGACATCCGAATTGGAGTACCGAAAAATCCAAAAGCTTCTCTCATTTTGTTTTCGAGATATCTTTTGTAGCTGTCTTGAACCAAATCCTCATCATTTACAAACAAGATAAATGTTGGAGGTGCTGTACGTACTTGAGTTACGTAATATACTCTTAGTCTTTTACCTCTTTTGGTTGATGGAGGATTCATTGCCATAGCTTCTAAAAGAACTTTATTCAAAATGCTTGTAGAAATACGTTTGTTGCATTGTGCATAGACCTCTTGAGCTTGTTTGTATATATTGACAAGTCTTTGTTTCGTTTTTGCACTAATAAATATTTTTGGTGCAAAGTCTAAGAAAGGTGCTTCGTGTAACAATTTTTGAGTGTATTTTGCAGTTGGGTCACCTGATTTGTCTTTGTTTTCAACAAGATCCCATTTATTGACGGCAACAATTAACCCTTTTCCTGATTCTACAATGATTTGTGAAATCTTTTTATCTTGGTCAGTAAGTCCGTCAATTGCATCAATAACAAGTACTGCAATATCACAATCTCTGATAGCTTTGATTGCTCTATCTACGGCAAATTTTTCTACACCCCAATTTACTTTAGCTTTTTTTCTGATACCTGCTGTGTCTACTAAGATATATTCTTCACCTTCATATTTAACTTTTGAGTTTATAGAATCCCTTGTTGTGCCTGATATATCACTTACGATAACTCTGTCTTCTCCTAAAAGAGCATTCACTATAGAAGATTTTCCTGCATTTGGTTTTCCTACAATTGCCAATCTTATCAAGGAAGAATCTTCAGTATTTTCATCAATTTCAAAGTCTTCCGTAATTGATTCCAACAAATCTCCGACTCCGCCTGAACCATGGAGTGCAGATATAGGATGAGGCTCACCAACAGAAAGTGCATAAAAATCAGCAATCATATTAAAATGTTCCGGTGCATCCAGTTTATTTACTGCTAAATATATTGGTTTACCGCTTCTTCTCAATACATTTGCAATATCGTAGTCTATTGGGTTTATACCTTCTTTCCCGTCAACAAGGAATATAATTTTGTCTGCTTCATCGCAGGCAACTTTGGCTTGAGTAAAGATGTTGAGCATAATCTCGTCTTCATCACCGGGAATAATACCGCCTGTATCTATCAAAGTAAATTCTTTGCCTTGCCATTCAACATCAAAATATATTCTGTCTCTTGTAACACCAGGTTGATCGTCAACGATTGATTGACGAGAACCTACAATCCTGTTAACGAAAGTTGATTTTCCTACGTTTGGTCTTCCTACAACGGCGACAATGGGTTTTGTACTCATTATTTTATTCCTGTTTGCTTTTTCTTAATTATAATATAAAAAAATTGTTAGTATCTTTGCTATGATTTATAATATTTAAGTTATATAACACTTTGTGTCAGTAGCTCAGTCGGATAGAGCATCAGTCTCCGAAGCTGAAGGTCGGGGGTTCGACTCCCCCCTGGCACATTTCTTTTTTCTCCATCGTTTGTATGCTTTCAAATTAATATGCAATGATTTATAATAGTTTTAATAGTTTTTTGTGATTAGGAATAGAAATTATGGACAACTGCATATTTTGTAAAATAGCTAATAAAGAAATACCTTCAGAACTTATTTATGAGGATGATTACACAGTTGCATTTAATGACTTAAATCCTCAAGCTCCTGTTCATGTTTTGGTGATTCCAAAAAAACATTATGCTTCTTTAAACGAACTTGATGATACAAAAGTTCAAAGTGCTTTGTTAAATGCTGTAAGAGAAGTGACTAAAAAGCTTGGTATAACAGATTACAGGACAGTAATAAACACAGGCAAAGGTGCAGGTCAGGAAGTCTTTCATATCCATTTGCATATACTTTCCGGCAGACCTTTAAAATGGCCTCCGGGTTAATGGAGTTATAAAGAGGTATTTAGTTAATGCTTAATAATATAATTCTTATAGTTTTATTTGTCTGTTTTATGGCAGCAGTTTCATATGTATATTTACAATTAAAGGCAGTATCCGTCAAAAAATCTTCAAAAGGTGAAGATTTACAAATTACTCCTGATGAAGTATATAAGCAGGTAGAAGCGCTGCTTGCTAATGCGGATTTTTCGACTGCTCAAAAGTTGGCTAAAAAATATTTGAATCAAAATCCTTATCATCACGAATTAAGAAAACTGCTTGTAAAATCTTATATAGAAACACAAAAAGAGTACGAAGCAATTTCAAATTTGCTTGTTCTTGTACAGTTCTATCCTGATGATATTAGTTTATATTTGCAATTGGCAAATTTATATAAAAATACTCATCAAAACAAAAAAGCTATTCATTTTTATTCATATTTGCTTAGTAAAGACAAATATGACGTTAATTCAATGAGAAATTTAGCAGAACTTTATTACAACAACAAGCAAAAAGAGTCTGCCTTAAAATTGTACAAACAGCTTGTTACTTATATTGATGATGAAAATGAAAAGATTCAATATTATGAAGTAATGGCAAATATATACACAACTTATGGTGAATATAATAAGGCTATAAATTTTTATAAAAAAGTTCTTGATCACAAATCTGATAATGTTGATGTTGTTAGGGAGTTAAGAAGAATTTATTTGAAACTCAAAGATACTGAAAATGTAATTTATTATTCAAAAAAACTTATTGATTTAGAACCGGATAATTATTCTTATTATGAAGAAATAGTTGATTTGTTATTCCATGTACATGCTTATGATGATGCATTAGGTTATGCACAAAAAGCATTAGAATTACCTTCTGCAGACGTTTTTGCAATAAAAAATTTAATTGCAAAAATATATATTTATACAGGTAAAATACAGGAAAGTATAAATTTAATAAATGAAACAATAGTCAATGATCCTACAAATCTTTTACTCAGTCAGACTTTGGCTATGGCATATTGTATGAACAAAGATTTTGAAATGGCAAAAAAAGTTTGTCAGGATGCAATAGAGGTTGCAGTCCCTTCTGATATTAAAGTGATTCATAATAATATGAGTACAATACTGGCAGAAGAAGCTGTTAATTTGCTTAATCAAGGAAAAACTAAAGAAGCTTTTGACAAGTTTACCGAAGCAATGCAGTATAATAATGAGAATCCGGAAATCTATTTTAAACTTGCTAAAGCAAATAGAATGATAAAAAACTATTCTGAAGCTATAAGACAATGTAGAAGAGCGATAGAGCTTGCACCAGAAGTTAGTTTATATTACGAAACCTTGGCAGATATTTATTATGAATTGCAAAATTATATTGAGGCTAAAAAACTGTATAAAGAAGCTGTTTTTATAGATCCCAAAAACGCTAGGGCCCAAGCATTTTTAGGTATATTGCAATCCAGAGATAAAGAACATGACAATGCACTAAAATCTTTAGAAACGGCTGTTTCTTTGGATTCTTCTAATGTTGATATAAGATATAATTTGGCACTTGCATATGAAGTTGCAGGAAAAAGAGAAGAAGCAAAAGCTGAGTATGAAAAAGTTTTGGAATTGGATCCTTCTCATAAAGAAGCTGCAAATAATTTAAAACTCCTGTAAACAATACAGAAGTTTTAAAAAATATTTTATTTAAATTTTGACATTAGTTATAAAAACCTTTTTCTTCAACTATTTCTAAAAGACAGTTTGGGACATCACCTGCGTTTACCCTGCATTTTGAACTTTGAGAAACATCTTTGGGAAAAGTTGTTGGAACTATTGCTGTTCCTTGAAATACTTTGTCCCAAGAGTCTCTTATAGAATTAAAATCAGAACTCGGGTATTCTTTTGAGCCAAAAGCAGTGACCTGTGCACTGTAAAAATTCATAGGATCAGAGTATGATTCTTCATTGTCATCAGATACAAATGTTACTGTAGCTTGAAGATATCTTCTGTCTGTAGTAGGTATACCTACAGGTATTACATTACCATTGCTTGTTATAACAAAAGGAACAATGTCAGGCAATCTTCCTTTTTTAATTTCAGCAGTATTTGGACCTTTGTTGCCATTTAAGTCGACCCATACAACGAAATAATCCATTTCAAAATTTGCACCTAATTCATCAGGAAAACTATAAGAATCTTTTTGAGTAATATAATATTTCATAGAATTTGATGATTGAAATGCCATTTTTGCATCGGTAAAATCATTTTTGTCTTTTGCAGATTTTGAAACAGTTGGTCCTGAGATACAATTGTACTTTGCAGTATTTATATATCCATAGTTGTCATTGGTATCACGATTTACTGCCAATTTTTTACATAATTCTTTTGCTGTTTCAGGAAATTTTTTATCTGTTTCAGAATAAGATTGATCACTGTCTGATGCATCCATTGCATCTTGCATTACATTGTATGTTGCTGTTTTTAAAGTGTTGTAGGCATTGTAATATTGGTATTTTAGAGCTTTTTCATTTGGTTTTATGATAGTCATCATGCATACAGAAATTACACCGACTATAACCATAAAAATCATAAGTTCGGGTATTGTAAAAGCTTTTTTAGACATAAAAGATTCGTTATTTTTTTTCATTGCTTGTCTCCGACTCAAGAAGTTTTATATAATCATCATATTTTTCTAATTCTATTATATCATTTTGTTTTTGCAGTGAATATCTGTTTACATTCAAAATTGTTGAATTTTCTTTTATAGCATAAACAGGGATGCTATTTTCTATTGCATCTAATACAACAGAAGAACCAAGTGCGTTGTGAGGTACCACAACAGAGTGTAAATTTTTGAAAGTTAAACAACTTTCTTTGTTTATATTTTCTTTTTTTACAAGTAAAGGTGCATTTTTTAATCCTAATAAAAGACAAGGCAAAAATGTTGGTGTTATGTATTCCGCACTAACTTTAGGACTTACTATTTTATCAGTAATTGATACATCTTCAAATGCTGGTGCATGTACACAAGGACATAACAGCTTTTTTGAGAGATAGTGGGAGATTACAGCCTCTACTCCTCCTACAATATCGACCCCTTCACCATTTTCATAGTCATCTTCCGGTGGTTCTTTGAAAAAGCAAACTACTGCTATTGCATTTGCGCCGTTTTTTATTAATTTTTGTCCAGCTTTTTCGAGAGTTTTGGGATTTTTTACAGTACCTGTAGAGCTTCCGTTTGTTTCTTTGAAAAATTCAATTTCGGCTTTATCTTCTGTAATCTCGTAACCGATGATATCTATACCGTAAACAGTCTTTATTGCATTTAGTGTGTTGATATGAATGTTTAATATGTTTTGAGGAATTGCTTTGTCAAAAATTATACCTATCTTGTTATTTTGAGATGGCAAAAGTCCTATAGTACCTTTTGCAAACTGATTAATTGCCCAACCTTCTACGTAATACATATTTTCATTGATACCTGAAAATATAGCTGCATTAACGATATTGGGATTTACAATTAGCGGTATATGAGATGCAATTTTTTGTGCAGTTTGACTTGCATCGCCTGCATATCCTCCTATTGATGCACCAATTCCTGTCGGTACAATCATTAAAGCTATATTCTTTTCCATTATAGTTCTATACTTTCTGATGGCTTAAGAATAATAACTTCAATATTTTGTTTTTCAAGTTTTGTTTTAAAATCTTGAGTATCTGCTTTTATTGGTTCAAATGTATTGTAGTGCATAGGGATGACTTTTTTAGCTTTAAGCCATTGAGCTGATATTGAAGCTTCTTCTATATCCATTGTAAATTTTGAACCTATTGGTAATAATGCCAAATCCGGAGTATATAGTTCACCAACTGTTTTCATTTCTTGATTTAGGCAAGTATCTCCTGCATGGTAGATTTTTTTACCTTCAATTTCTAAAATAATTGAAGTCGGCATTCCTGCATAAGTCCCATTTGGTGTAGTGCTGCTGTGAAAAGCGGGTAAAAATCTTGCTGTACCCCAAGGGAATTGGATTTTGCCACCCATGTTGATTCCATTTGCTTGGGCACCTCTTTCTGCACAATAGTTTGCCAGTTCAAATACTGCAGTGATTTGAGCATTGTTTCTTTTTGAGATAGGTATTGCATCTCCAAGATGGTCTGCATGTCCATGAGTAACCAATATATCTGTGATAGTGTTTTCATTTTCATTAAAATTAGCAACAGGATTTTGTGTAATAAAAGGATCAATCAATATCCCATATTTATCGGTTTTTATATAAAAAGCACTGTGTCCTATATATTTAATAAACATTTTAGCCTGCCTTTCATTTTTATTTGTTTCTGTTTATTATAGCAATAATTTTAAATCATATAAACAGTGTGTTTTCAATTATTTCAAAATAACATATAATTTATAATGTAGTAGTTCGATTAATGTGTATCAATGGAAAAGATTCTTGTTGAAGAGCTAATAAAATTTAAGATGTTGCCGTTTGATGTATACAACGAAAATGGCGAAAAACTTGTTGATGCAGGTGAAATACTTACATCAGGCAAATTACTGCAAATTAGTCAGTATGAAGTTTTGTACAAATCTGAACCCAAAAATTTTGATGCCGGTTCGAGAAATCGTTCTTCTCATGAATCAAATAACGGTTTGATTTCTCCATTGGAGGAAGATGTAGAAGATGTAAGACCCAAAGAAATTATTTTTGACAAAACTGTTAATCGTAAATCTAAGTTAAAAGCTCAATCACAAGTTGATATGAAATCATACTATGCTACTACAATGTTTGCTTTAAAAGAAAATGCAAACCAAGATGCAATTCAAATGGTTGATGAAATCAAAGATAAAATTCTAAATGATGTTCAAGCAATCATACCTGATGTGAAATATTGCTCACAATTAAAGTTGTTGGGTAATTATCAAGACTGTCATGCTTTAAATACGGCTATTTTAGCGACAGCAATGGGTTATAGATTGAATTATGAAGAAGATCTTATTGAAAAATTGGCTCAAGCTGCACTTTTACACGATATTGGGATGACAAGACTGCCTAAAGAAATTTTAGAAAAAACAACATTATCTCAACAAGATAATAAAATTTTCCAAAAACATACACAAATAGGTTATAAGATTTTAAAATATGAAATGAACTTGCCGGAAGAAATTTGTTTGGTTGCTCTTGAACACCATGAAAACAATGATGGTTCAGGGTATCCTTTCAAACTTTCAGGAGAACAAATTAGTAAACTGACAAGAGTTGTTGCTTTGTGTAGTTTTTTTGATGATTTGACTTCTAACAAAACTACTCATAAGGTCAAAAATACAAAAGAAGCACTTCGTATTATGCTTGAAGTAGGTACCAAGAAATTTCAGCCGGAACTTTTGTACCAATTTGTAAATATGTACAATTACAATGATTTGGAAGCATACGATGATATGGCTCAATAGTTTTTAAAAAGGCATTAAGGGGAATGGTTGACAAAGTTTTGAAAGTTGCAGTAATCGGCGCAGGTCTTGCAGGTTGTGAGGCTGCTTTGCAGCTTGCAAAAAGGAATATACAAGTCGACCTTTATGAAATGCGACCCGAAAAAACAACAGGTGCTCATGCAACTGAAAATCTTGCAGAGTTTGTTTGTTCAAATAGTTTGGGCTCTAATGATGTTACAAATGCAAGCGGCCTTTTAAAAAAAGAGATGTCTATGATGGGGTCTTTTTTAATTGAGATAGCCAAATCAGTTGCTTTGCCTGCTGGAAATGCTCTTGCTATAGATAGAAATTTGTTTTCAAAAAAAGTTGAAGAATTGATTTTGAACAATGAAAAAATAAATTTGATAAGACAAGAATTGAAAAAAATTCCGGAAAATATTCCTGTGATAGTTGCATCAGGTCCTTTAACTTCTGACGACTTGGCAGATGATATCAAAGCGTTTACAGGGTCAGAACATCTTCATTTTTTTGATGCCATTGCACCTATTGTTGAAAAGGATTCTATTGATTTTGAAAAAGCTTTTTATGCAAGTAGGTATGACAAAGGTGAGGCATCATATATCAACTGTCCGATGAACAAACAGGAATATGAAAAATTTTATGAAATATTGATTAATGCGCCAAGAATTGAGCAAAAAGACTTTGAAAAGGGTGCAAAGTTCTTTGAATCTTGTTTGCCGATAGAAGTTCTTGCCTCCAGAGGTGTTGATACACTTAGATTTGGACCTATGAAACCTGTTGGACTTGTTGATAAAAGAACAGGTGTAGAAAATTATGCAGTAGTTCAATTAAGACAAGACAATAAGTCTGCTACAATGTACAATTTGGTGGGTTTTCAAACAAATTTGAAATGGGGTAGTCAAAAAGAACTTTTGCATTCTATACCTGGGTTAGAAAATGCAAATATTCTCAGATACGGAGTAATGCACAGAAACACATTTATCAATAGTCCTGCTGTTCTTGATGCTACTTTACAATGCAGAAAAAGACGAGATTTGTTTTTTGCGGGGCAAATTACGGGAACTGAAGGTTATACTGAATCAATTGCTTCAGGATTGCTTGCCGGTATTAATATGGCAAAATTCTTAACTAATGAAAAACTTTTGGAGTTACCAAAAGTTAGTATGCTTGGGGCACTGACACATTATATTTCTGATTTTGAACAAAAACATTTTCAGCCTATAAACTCTAATTGGGGAATAGTGGAAGAGCTTTTGGTTGATAAAAAAATTAGGAAAAACAAAAAACTCAAAAATGAAATGCTTTCAAAACGCTCTATAGAATGGTTTGAAAATAATTTGATATAATTTGTTTAACCTTTTAATTCTTTAATTATTTGGGAGTGCAAAGAACCTGCTCGAGACAGATAGTTAACAAGTGTTTTATATCTTGCTTCTTGTTCTCCGAAGGGAACTTGCATTTTTACAAGTTCATCTACGGATTTGTTGATTTTATCCAGTCTTCCGATAGTATCTCTTACTGCGATAGAACGCATTAGAGGAGTACATTTTCTTAAAATTTTTGAGTGTCTTAAAAAACTTCTGAATCTTTTTATTAATTTTTTGTGTAATTTTTTAGGAAATTCACTTATTTTAACCAATATTGATGTGAATTTTGTATCAATATTTTTTGAACGATATTCATTTTGTACACTTTCAAGATTTTTTTCAAGAATCATTTTTTGAAGATTCAATTCATCTAGAGCAGCTATGTCTTTGACCGTTTCAGCAACAATGATTTTTTCACTAACTTGTTTTAAATTTTCAAGGATTTTTTCTATTCTTTTTTCTAGTTTTAATTCATTGTCATCAAGAATGTTGTATGCTGTTTCTTCCAACATTGTTGAATCCATAGAGTTTAGTCTTTTAGAAAATGAAGCAGGCTTAGAGTTAAAAGTTAATGTATTTTTTGCAATTGCCTTGTCATATTTTGAAATATCAACAGATAATTGTTGTTTTGTCAGTTGAAAAAATCCGACAGACGCTTCTTTGGGTGTCTTTTCGGTACTTTTTAATATTTTTTCATTCCTGTTAATATTTTTTGGATCCATAGACTTATTATATTTAAGATTTTTTTATAAACAAATTTTTTACACGGTTGTAAATATTTTCTGCTGCTGTTTTAATATTTGTTCTGTATTTATAACCTATGATAAATATTCCTGCCAAAATGGCCAGATTTAAGATTTTTTTTAAAACGGTTTTTCTTTTGCTTTTTTGAAGTTCTTTAGATGGTTTTTTTGATTGTATTTCATTGAGAATTTCTTTAAAACGATCTTTTCCCAAATCCAATTCATCATATACAGAGTATTTGTAAACATTTTGTGGCGGATTTACAACAAAACTGCCTGGTTCAAATTTTCTTGAACCGCCTAGATTTGATGCAGCAATTGGCATTTGTTGTGTATTTACACTATTTTGACTTATTGGTGCAGTCATATTTTGCATTTACCTTTAACTTCACTGTCCTATATAAAACAAGACAAGTTCTATTTTTGCATAATTCTTGAGATTATTGTTAACTTTGTTACAAATATCAAAAATATATAAAAAATGTTTAGTAATTTATTTGTTGTTTAAGTAAAATAATTTTAAAGCAATATCTTATTTGAAGGAAAGAACATGGATAGATTTGTCGGAATAATAGGAATAGCGTTGATTCTTGGCATTGCTTATGCTATTTCAAACAACAGAAAAGCGATATGCCTCAAGACTATTGTTCCAGGATTTATATTACAGGTTTTGCTTGCTGTTTTTGTTTTAAAAGTGCCTTTGGGACAAAAGATTTTTCATGCTATAGGACTTTTTATTCAAAAAATTCTTGATTTTTCAAATGAAGGTGGAAATTTTGTATTTGGTGTGCTAACAAACAGCCCGACAAGAATGGAAGAACTTTTTGGAGCTGGTACCGGTTTTATTTTTGCTTTGAAGTTGGTACCGACAATCATTTTTATACTTATACTTGTAAATATTCTTTATTACTATGGCATAATGCAAAGGGTTGTTGAATTTTGTGCAAAGATAATGTACAAGTTGATGAATGTTTCAGGTGCAGAATCATTGTCTAACATTGCATCTGCTTTTGTTGGTCAGGTAGAAGCTCAAATTATGATTAAACCATATTTGGCAACAATGACTATGTCTGAACTTTTGGCATCTATGACTGGTTCAATGGCTTGTATTGCAGGTGGTGTAATGGCTATGTATGTCGGTATGGGTATACCTGCAGAATATTTGTTAGCTGCTTCTATAATGGCGGCACCTGGCGCTCTTGTTATTTCAAAAATAGTTTATCCTGAAACTGAAGAGTCTCAAACAAAAAATGAAGTCAAAGTTGAAATCAAAAAAACGCATGTTAACTTAATAGATTCTATAGCGCACGGTGCTTCAGACGGTATGAAAGTGTCTATAAATGTAATAGCTATGCTTATTGCATTGACAGCTTTGATTTCTATGGTTGATTGGATTTTGGGACATTTAGGGCTGTTTATGGCAAATGTTTTGCATATGAATTTGTCTTTTATCCATATTGATTTGACACATCTTTCTTTAAAAGAAATTTTGGGAAGTATCTTTTCATTATTTGCTCTTGCAATGGGTGTTCCTTTTAAAGAAGCAATGGATGTTGGTGCTTTAATGGGTACAAAGCTTGTTTTTAATGAGTTTATTGCTTATTTGGATTTGACATCATTAAAACCTTTACTTAGTCAAAAGAGTATAATTATTGCTACATTTGCATTGTGTGGGTTTGCAAATTTAGGTTCTATTGCAATTCAAATTGGCGGTATTGGTGAGCTTGCTCCAAACAGAAGAAAAGATCTTGCAAAACTCGGTGTTAGGGCTTTGATTTGCGGTACTTTAGCTTCTTATCTTTCAGCTTGCATTGCAGGAATTTTGCTATAAAATATTTTCTATTTCTCCATGCGAATCAGAACCGCCTGTTAGTATCAGATTGTATTTTAAACCGATTTTTTTAACGGTTTCTGCTTTGTGAAATTTGATAATTCCGCGATGTCTTCTGTATGGGTAATATGTTTCAATTCCGTCTAAGCCTAAATCTTTTAATGATTTTACAAAATGGTCAAGACTGAAAGCCCAATAGCATGCAGGATGTGCCAAAACAGCAGCGCCACCTGCCGAATGTATCGCTTTAATTACATCTTTAGGGTGTCTGCGGTTGAAAAGTCTAACAATATCTGCTTTGGTTTCTTTTTTGTTTTTTGCACAATATTTTAAAAGTTCACTATTGAATATATCTACACCATATCCAAGAATATGAACAAGAACGCCTTTGTACCAACAATCAAATTCAATTGCGGGTATAACAATAGGATTTTGCAATATGTCTGTTTGTTTGTATGCTTCTACTGTATTGTGGTCAGCAATTGCAATAAGTCGGTAACCTTTTTTTTCTGCATCTTTAATAAGTTCTTGAGGGCTAAGCTTTCCGTCAGAAAACGTTGAATGCATGTGCAAATCTACTCGACCTTTAAAATCGTCTTCTTTTAATTCACTTAAAATCTGTTTTATATTTTTATTTTGTGCGTTCATAATTACATGTTAATATAAACATACTTGATAAATCATTTAATAAGGTAAGGAAGTTTTTTTGGTAAAAAAGGATTCAAAAAATTTGTTTTTGGATGATATGAAAATATTTTTTAACGGTGTTAAATTATATTTTCTAAATTTTGAAACGTTTTTTAAATATATGGCGTTTCCTATCTTTGGTCAGATTATTGGATTATCATTGATTTTTACTGCTTCTTATGTTTTTACTTTGCATGTTTCTACATTGACTACCAAAAGTCCTGTTTTTGATAACATACCTTTGGTATTTTTGATACTTGCATTATTAACATTGCCTGGATTTTTTATTTTTTGTAAAGCTTTTTGGGATTATATTGTAGCTTTGGCTTCTTTAAATTCCATGTCCAGTACACTGCTAGAAGGTGGCAAGCTTGATGATACAGGTATACATGCAGAATTGATAAAAAGAAGAAGCGGTTCTTATATTTTGTTTTTACTTTTTATCTCAGTAATATATTTGATACTTTCATTCCCTTTGTTGTGGGGACTTTTGGCAGTTGTATTTGTTTATTTGGCACTAGGTTTTCAGGTATTTGCACTAGAAGAAGACAAAAGTGCTTTTGAGGCAATAAAAACAGCTGTAAATCTTGTAAAATTTAATTTTTGGAGAACGGCAGTTCTTTTAATAATTTTGGGAATTGTTACTTATTGGTTAGTTCCGGGGTTGATATGCTGGGGGTTTGAAACAGGAAATCTCGAGGGCTTTTTCTCATATCCTGTAGAACAGTATGTAAAAATGCTGCCTTTAGCAGATTTTAATTCTATTTTGGAAGCCTCACACATACCATATACACTTAAAAGCTATGAAATTTCAAAAAGTGTTGTAATGGCTTTTGTATCTTTTGCTGTGACAGGCTTTACACTTCCTTTGAGAAGCATTTGTTGTACAAATTTGTATAAAGAGATTAATAAACGAAACTATGCAGGTAAGATTGCGGCAGAAAAGTTGTCTCAAAGAGCAATGAAACAATCAAAAAGAAGAAACAGGGATGAGGACGACGAAAACTGATGTTTGTTTGTAAAAATTGCAAATCTCAGGATAAGTTTGAATTGATGTTTGCGCCTGACTATAAAGGGGCAAAGAATTTTAAGTGGGAATATAATGACAAAAAGGATATTGTAATAACAGTTGATGGATATACATTTATTCCTGATTTGAATTTTATGAACCAACATGCTGTTTGCAGATATTGCGGACAGATTTATATGTGGGATTATGAATAATTTTTAGAGTGTATACAAAAGCAAAAATGTTTTTGTTAAGATTTATAAAATCAAGCTGTCACTTTGTAAATTTTTTATATTTATCGACATTAAAAAATCAGAAAGCGATAAAAAGTTTGTATGAAGCTGAATGGTTATAACCTAAAAAATAATATACAGACACCTGTGCAGGTAAAGCGCAATAATGTGTCAAATACTATCAATCCGACGGTGCCGACACAGATTGAACCTCGAACAGTTGATGGTGAGATCTCAAGCGCTGCTTCAAATACTGTTGATAACACTTCTCAAACACCGGTAGTTGATGCATTAAAAGCGCAAATCCTTGCACAGGCTCCTGTTTCTTACACATTTATAAAAGAAGTTAAACTTCCTTTTTCAAACAGTGTAAAACTTTTTAAACTTGCAAACGGACAAAAAGTCGCAATTCTAGAAAAGAAAGGACCTACAGTACTTCAAACTTATTACAATGTAGGCTCAATGAATGAACCTGATTCACAAAGAGGTATAAGTCATTTTAATGAACATATGGCTTTTAACGGTTCGAAGTCTCCTCAAGGAAAAACACTTGATGCAGGTGATTTTTTCAAAATAGTGAATTCAATGGGAGCCATGACAAATGCCTCAACAGGCTTTTCTCAAACAGATTATTTTATAAGCTCACAACTGCTCGGGGACAATATATTTGATAAATCTGCTTTTATTCAATCTCAGCAGCTTCAATATCCTGAACATTCTCAAGATATGGTGATAAAAGAAAAGGGGCCTGTTACTTCTGAAATAAGTATGGTTGGTGATCAACCTGAAAACATGGCATTAAATAACTGTATTAGAAATCTTTTTCAAATTGAATCAACTTCTCCTGATCTTGTAGCCGGCACAATAAGTAATATTAATAATTTAGACAGTGAAAAAACATTGAGCTACTACAATCTGTGGTATACTCCGGATAATTGTTCAACTGTAATTACAGGTGAAGTACCTGTACAAGAAGCTATAGATACTGTTGCAAAGTATTTTAATAAATTTTCTACTGCAGATGTCAGCAAAAGAAAATATCAAAATTTTAACAGTATTACACAACCTGTAAGAGTTGATGTAAAAATGCCAAAAGCTCATTCTACTACAATGGCATTGGGTTTTTCCGGACCATCAAATAATTCTACAAAAGAGAATATTGTGATGGAAGTTTTGATGACTGCTCTTTTAGGATACAAAAATGCAAGAATAAGCAAAGAACTCAATAAAATTCAATCAGCAGCTATGATGAATATTGAAAGAGTAGGAAACAGACCATCTGATCCGAAAGCTATTATGATTGTTTCTCAATCCACACCTGAAAAATCAGAAGATGTTATAAAAGATATTTATACTGAAATTAACAAACTTGCTTATCAACCGCTTTCTCAAGATGAACTAAATACAGCAAAGAAAATTTTGAAAATGACTTTTTCAAAAATTTCCGAAAATTCTCATTTATTAAACAATTTGATAGGCAATGCATTATTAGATGATGATTTGGCGTATATAGAAAATTATCTTTCTATTTTAGATTCAATTACTTCGGAAGATGTCTCAAATTTTGCTAAGAAGTATATGGATTTGAACAAAGCCTCTCTTTCTGTTGTTCATCCTCAAATACTTGATGATAAACAGATTCTTTCAAATTATGAAAAAACAAATACAGAAAAAAATCAGAAATCTTCAAAGCCTTCTTTTAAATCAAAAATTGCTTTTAAAGGTAAAATTGAAGACAAATTTTTTGATTTGTCAAAAATTAAAGAATATCGACTTGCAAACAATATGGAAATAGCTTTAAATCCAAACAAGTCTGATATTTCAACTGCACAAATTGTATTTCAGACAAAAGCTCCTGCAGATGTAAATCCTGCTTTGCCTGCAGTATTTGCGGTTATGTTGAATGAAGGTTCAAAAAATAAAAATTACAATGAGTTTTATGATTACATTCACAAATCAGGTATAGATTTGAAATTTGATGCTGATTTTCAATCAATGAGTGTGAGTGTAGAAGCTTTGAGTCAAGACTTGCCCAAGGTTCTTGACTCTATAAAAGAAGTTTTTAATGAACCAAGATTGACTGACAAAAGTTTGGACTATGCAAAAAAGCTTGTAAAAGAAGCTGTTTCAAATACTAATGAAAATGCTTTTGATGATTCGATGAGGTTGCTTTTCCCTAACTTGCCTATGTTCAAAACAAGAGAAGAGGTTTTAGAAGCTATTGATAAAATTTCTTTAGCTGATATAGAAGGATTTTTTAGTTATTTAAAAAATAATGCAATGGCAAAAGCTGCTTTTACTGCTCCGTTTGAAAAAAATCCATATATTGAACAAACAATTATTGAAAAAATGTCTTTAGGATTGGGTTCTTTTAAACCTTTTAACAGAGAGATTTTTAAAAGTTATGCACCTGTAAATAAAGATGAAATAATTTTAAAAACAGAACCTCGCAATCAAGCTGATATTGTTCAGTCATTTAAGTTTCAAACCAATTATAACCCTAAAGATCATGTTGTATTTAGAGTTTTAAATACAATTCTTGGTGATGGTTCTTCTTCAAGATTATTTAATGATTTAAGAGAAAAACAAAAACTTGCTTACAGAGTAGAGTCTGATTTGGATTTTGTGGGCAATAGCGGAGTTATTTCTCTTGGTATTAAAACTACTACTGATGACAAAATAGCTGGTGTACAGCAATTTGACAATGTCAAAAAATCATTGGATGGTTTTAGATATCATATTGAAAAACTTAAAAATGAACCAGTTTCTTTGGAAGAGCTGGAAGCTGCAAAATTGAGAATCAAAACTAAACTCCTAAATTCTCTTGAAACATCAGAATCTCAAACAGTATCTATTTCAAATGCAAAAGATTCTATGCTGGGGCTGTTATCGATAAATGAAAATATGAAACTACTTGATGAAGTGACACCTCAAGATATTCAAAATGCAGCAAAATATATCTTTAAGGATGCTTCAGTAATTTCAATTTTAGCAAGCGATGATACAATTAAAAATTGTGGTTTAACGCAAACTGTATAAGCTTATTCATATTCTGAATATTCTTTTGATTCTTCTTCCCAATCGTTGCGTTCAATTTTATGTGCATGTGACCAAAATTTTTCTATAGCATATGTCTCGCGTTCTTCTCTATGAAGTACATGTACAATAACATCTCCATAATCAAGAAGGTTCCATCTGTTTTTCAGATCGTTTTCTTCTCCTGATGGTATACGTTCAAAAAGATGTTTGATTCTATCTCTTACATATCCTGTTAATGCTCTAACCTGTGTATTTGTATCTGCTGAACAGATTACAAAATAATCAGCCAAGACAGAAACATTGCTTATATTCAGAATTGTAATATCTTTTGCAAGTTTGTCATCTAGTATTCTTGCTATTACACTTGCGAGTTTATAAGAATTTATATCTTTCAATTAGTTATTACCTTTTATTGTATCTTTATATTAATAATATCACAAAAGTCTTTTAGGCTAAATTTTATAGGACAAATTAGTTTTCATTATTCTGATTGATATGCAAAGTTCTTTGTGGGAATGGAATTTCTATATTCAATGCATCAAATTTTTCTTTAATTCTTTTGTTGTATTCTCTTCCTATAACCCATTGTTTCATTGGGAGTGTCTTTACTCTTGCTTTTATAATTATTGCAGAATCATCAAACTTGTCTAAGCCAAAAATTTCCATTGGTTCAATTACAAATTGTTTTAGTGAAGAATTTTCTCTAAAATCTTTATCAACTTCTGTCAAAGCATTGATAACTTTGTCTATATTTTCATTGTATGCTACACCTAAATCAAAAACATAGTATGAAAATTCTCGGGTATAGTTTACCACTGTATCTACCATCCCATTACGGATATAGTGAACTCTGCCATGCATATCACGAAGCTTGATAAGCTTTATGTCAATTTTTTCGACAACACCTTCATGGCCTGATACTTCAATATAATCACCTACACGGATTTGTCCTTCAAGAATCAATGACAAACCTGTAATAATATCTTCAAAAAATCTTTTTGCACCAAAGCCTACTGCAACACCCAAAACCCCTGCAGCGGTTAGTATTGGTCGAATATCTACGCCAAGTCCGTTTAAAATAAACATGACTGCAAGTATTATAATTATTGTATCAACTATTGATTTTATTATGGATTTTAAAGTAATAAGCTGTTTTTTATACTCAAAATCATCTTTGTAGGTAATCATTTTATTTGCAAATTTATCAATAAAGAAATTTGCTAATTTCACAAATGTAAAAAAGAAAACAATATTAATAGTCATAATTACCCATTTATTATGAAAAAATGTTGGCAATGTATTGAATATCAAATTGTGATGATTTTCAATGAATTCAAACATATAAAACTCCTAATTCTTTTTTTAATTATCTAAAGATTTTATGTTAATGTCTACTTTTTCAGAAAAATTTGTATTGATTGCATGGGTCAATTCATTTGAAGCTTCTACCCAAAAATGAGAATCACTGAGGATTTTTACATCTTTATTTTCTTCTTTAAGTTTCAAGATTAATGGATCTTGCCCTTTAAATTTTGATAAAACATCTTTTAAGCTGACCAATTGCTCGAAAGGCATTTCTGTATTTATGCTCAATGTAACAATGTTGCTGTTTTCAACTGATTTAACAGAATCAACGATAATATTGAATTGTTCTTCATCTCTTTTTTGAATTTTGCCAGAAAGTATAACTTTTTTTTCAGATTCTATAAATGAATTGTAATTTATCAAAGTTTTGTAAAATGCGACAAACTCAACTTTACCTGTCAAATCTTCAATTATCCCTGCTTTAAGAAATTTTGTAGGATCCTTTTTAGTTGGGATTTGTCTTACTTGTGTTAACAGTCCACATATTGTGACAGGTTTGTCATTTGGCATATCCTTTAATTCTGCAATTGAATGAGTTGTGATAAAAGGAAGTTTGTCAACAATAGAAGAAAGAGGATGACTTGTTACATAAAAGCCAAGATACTCTTTTTCAAATGCTTGAATTTGTTTGTCATCAAATTCTTCATCACTGCCTGTCAATGTGTATGAATCAAGTTCTACACCTGTGCTTGTAGTCATGCCTGCAAAAAGACTGCCTTGTCCCAACATTTTTGCTTCATTTTGACGTTTTGCAGATGCTATTAACGGTTCAAGGTTTTCAATCAATTGTTTTCTGCTTTTTTCGATATTTGCAAAAGCTCCCGACTTGATTAAACTTTCAAGAGTTCTTGTATTTAATGCTTTTGTATCTATTCTTGTACAGAAATCGTAAAGAGATTTGAACTCACCATCTTTTGTTTTTCTTTCTTTTTCAATAAGTTCAATAACACCTTCACCCACATTTTTAATAGAAGCCAATCCAAAACGGATGTTGTTACCATCCGGAGTGAATTTTGCATTTGATTTATTAATGTCTGGTGCAAGAACCTTTATGCCCATTTTTTGACATTCGGATATGTATAATTGAGTTTTTTCCTGATCTCCGGATACACTAGAAAGGAGTGCTGACATATATTCTACAGGATAGTGAGCTTTTAAATATGCTGTTTGATATGCTACAAAAGCATATGCGGCAGAGTGACTGCGATTGAAACAATACGCAGCAAATTTTTCTATTTGTTCAAAAAGAGCTTCTGCTTGTTGCTTTGTCATTCCATGGTTTGCCGAATGTTCAACAAACAAACCTTTTTGTTCAGCCATTTTTTCAAGCTGTTTTTTACCCATCATACGACGGACATTATCTGCTTGACCAAGAGAATAATCAGCAAGAGTTTGGAATATTTGCATAATTTGCTCTTGGTAAACAATTGTTCCGTATGTATCTTTTAAAATAGGTTCCAAATCAGGGTGTGCATATTCAATTTTTTGACGGCCATGTTTTCTTTGAACAAAATCATCAACCATGCCGGAATTCAAAGGCCCTGGGCGGAAAAGAGCAACTAAAGCACCGAGATCTTCGAATACAGAAGGCTTTAAATCTTTAACGAGTTTTTTCATACCGGCAGATTCAAGCTGGAATACACCGTCTGTATCGCCCCTTTGTAAAAGATCAAACGTAGCTGCATCATCAAGCGGAATATTGTTGATATCAACTTTTACACCTGTTCTTGCTTCTATCATTTTTAATGCACTATGAATGATAGTAAGGTTTCTCAACCCTAAAAAGTCCATTTTTAAAAGACCGATATGTTCGTCTTCTATCATTGTGTATTCTGTAACAATCAAACCTTCTTTAGATGGTTCGACAGGGACAATATCTTCTAATGGCATTTTTGAGATAATTACACCTGCAGCATGCATACCTGTGTTGTTTTTTAAACCTTCGATTGCTTTTGCCATATCTACAAGTTTTTTGACGGTAGGATCTGTATCATACAGTTTTTTTAGTTCCATACCATCTTTTAGTGCATCATCAATTTTTATTTTAGGTTCTTGAGGAATCAGCTGTGCCCATTGGTTACTTTGGGCAAACGGTATATCATAAACTCTTGCCACAGCTTTCATTGCGTTTCTTGCGGCAAGTGTACCAAATGTGACAATCTGACAAACTTTGTCTTCGCCATATTTTTTTGTAACGTAGTCAATGACCTCGCCTCTTCTCTCGACACAAAAATCTATGTCGACATCAGGCATACTTACACGTTCCGGATTCAAAAATCTTTCAAACAATAGATTGTGACGAATCGGGTCAAGATCTGTAATTTCAAGTGCATATGAAACAAGACTGCCTGCTGCTGAACCGCGGCCTGGGCCTACAGGGATATCATTTTTTTTCGCAAAATGAATGAAGTCAGATACAATCAAAAAGTATTCCGCAAAACCCATTTTGTTTATAACACCCAGCTCATAGTCCATACGTTCTTTGAGTTTTGGGGTTAAAGCGCCATAACGTTTTTTTATACCTTCTAGTGTTAAATATTCCAAATAAGATTCTGATGTGAAGTTGGGAGGAAGTTCAAAATAAGGAATATGGTATTTCCCCATTTCTATTATCAAATGGCATTTTTCAGCAACTTCTACCGTGTTTTTAATACATTCCTCAAACATTGAGGCTTCCATCCATTTGAAAGAATCTCTCAATTGTTCCGGTGTTTTTACATAAAATTCATTATTGGGAAAACGAAATCTGTCATTGCTTTCTTTGAGAGAGTTTGTTTGTATGCAAAGCAATGTATCATGCCAGTCTGCATCTTCTTTTTTTAGGTAGTGGCTGTCATTTGTGATGACCATTTTTATATTTAATTCTTTTGCAAGTTCTATCAACCCGGGATTGGACATTTTTTGTTTTTCCAAACCGTGATCTTGCAGTTCTATGTAATAATCATCTTTAAATAAATTTTTATAAAATTTTGCAGCTTCGTAGGAGGCTTCTTTATTGCCTTGAATAAATCCTTGAGCGACTTCTCCTTGGACACAGGCAGAAAGGCATATTAAACCTTCATGATACTTTTCAATAAGTTCATGATTGATTCTGGGTTTGTAGTACATGCCTTTGCATTTTGCTATAGATACGAGTTTTACAAGGTTTTTATATCCTGTTTGGTCTTTTGCAATTAAAACTAGGTGATAAGGGTGAGTTTTTGCAGGGTTTTTTTCTGTAATATCACCGTCATATACATAAAATTCACAGCCAATAAGTGGTTTAAGTCCGGCACTTTTGGCTTCTTCATACATTTGAATGGCACCATACATATTGCCGTGGTCGGTAATTGCGACAGCAGGCATGTCATTTTCTTTTGCAAATTTGCAAAGTTCTTTGATTCTTATTGCTCCGTCTAAAAGACTGTTTTCGGTGTGTAAATGTAGTGGTACGTATTGCATTTCCATCCCCTGTCTCTAAGTTATATTTAATCACATAAGGAGAAGTTTTTCAGCAATTTATATAGAAAAGTAAATTTTTTATCAGTTAACAAAAGTTTTTTGATAGAATTATGCTGTGTATAGAATGAGAAAGTATTTTTATGTTAGATGCAATTTTGGGACATTTGATCAATTTTATAGAAAACGTAATTACTGCAATGGGGCCGTTGGGAATTAGTCTTTTAATGGCAATAGAATCTTGTAATATTCCGTTGCCTAGTGAGGCAATACTACCTTTTGCAGGGTATATGGTATCAAAAGGTATATTTAATTTCCACGTTGCAGCTTGGGCAGGTGCATTTGGTTGTGTTTTGGGTTCTATTCCTTCTTATTATCTTGGATATTTCGGGGGTAGAAGTTTTGTTGAAAAATACGGAAAGTGGTTTTTTGTCAGCAAAAAAGATTTGGAAGACGCCGATAAATGGGTAGAAAAATATGGCGATTGGGCATTTTTCTTATGCAGGATGCTTCCTGTTGTCAGAACTTTTATATCTTTGCCTGCAGGTATTTTAAAAGCAAAGAAAAGATTCTTTTTTACATTTACTTTTTTAGGCTCTTTAATATGGAGTTATGTTCTTGTTTATGTCGGTGTAAAGATGGGTCAAAATATGGAAGCTTTTAAACATATTTGGCACAAATTTGATATAGCAATTGTTTTGATTTGTTTTATCTTGGGTGTGGCTTATCTTTACAAACATTTCAAACATATTAAAGATTAAAATTGTTTGATGCTAATTTTGCTTGCAAAAATGAAATATTAAGTTTTGTCACTTGCAATATTGTATTAAGACTTTTATGTAAGAATGGTTTACTATATACTTTTGTTAGAGAGTTGAATTTTTCAACAGAACAGATGGAAACGTCGGGAGTTAGTATTTATGACAAGTAATTTGTACGCAGTGATTTTGGCAGGAGGGTCAGGTACAAGACTATGGCCGTTAAGCAGAGAACTACATCCAAAACAGCTTATGAAAATCGAAGGAGATTATACTCTTTTTCAATCTGCTTTTATAAGATTGGTAAATAATGTAGATGACAAAAATATTCTTAGCGTGACAAATGTAAAATTGGAATCTCAAGTCAAAACGCAATTGGCTGAGATGCAAGAAAAGTTTTGTAGAAAATCAAATTATCGTGTAATTACCGAACCTGAAGGTAAAGGAACTGCTCCTGCAATTGCACTTGCTATTAAATACATTGAAAAACTCCAAAAAGATAAAAAGTCTAATGAAGACCCGATTATTGTAGCTGTACCTTCTGACAATTTGATTTCTGACAACAAACTTTTTGGTAAAGCCATTGCAGAAGGTGTAAAACTCGCAGAACAAAACTATATTGTAACCTTTGGCGTTAAACCTGATAGAGCGGATACAGGGCTTGGGTATATCAAAACAAAAAATAATAAAAAAATAAAAGATGTATCTGAATCGGCTTTGAAAGTGGAAACTTTTGTTGAAAAACCTGATAAAGAAACAGCTCAAGAGTTTTTGCAATCGGATAAATTTTACTGGAATAGCGGTATGTTTGTATTCAAGGCTTCTGTTATGATGGCAGAGTTGAAAAAATATGAACCGGATATTGTCAGAATAGTAAAAAATGCAGAAATTTCTTCGCAAACTCCTACTATTCCATATTTGGATTTTGAAGAAATGCCTGAAATATCAATTGATTATGCTGTAATGGAGAATTCTAAAAAACTTGCTATGGTTCCTTTAGAATGTGAATGGAAAGATGTTGGTTCGTGGGAAGCTGTTTATGATATTTCAGAAAGAGATGAGAACGGCAATTATATAATGGGAAATGTTGTTGATTTGGACAGCAAAGATTCTATGATTTATTCCACATCAAAACTTATTACAACAATAGGTTTGAATAATGTTGTAGTTGTTGAAACAGAAGATGCTGTACTGGTTTGTGATAGAGACAGATCACAGGATGTCAAAAAGATAGTTAATCATCTAAAAGAAAGACACGATGCTACTCAATTGACTCATAAAACAGTATACAGACCTTGGGGTTATTATACAGTTTTGAATGAGGGTAACGGATTTTTGACAAAATGTATATATGTAAATCCGGGTGCAAAATTGAGTGTTCAATTACATCATCACAGAAGTGAACATTGGGTTGTAGTTGAAGGTAAGGCTCAAGTTCTTAAAGGTGAAGAATTCTATGAACTCAACAACGGTGACAGTATTGATATTGCTGTTGAAGAAAAACACTCTTTGCAAAATCCGTATGACGAACCTTTAAAAATACTTGAAGTTCAAAAAGGTGATATTTTGGACGAAAATGATATCGTTCGTTTTGAAGATATGTACGGAAGAGTTTAGGAATCAATTTATTAATTTAGAACAAAAAAAAGCCTTTGTTTGAGCAAAGGCATTGATTCGGTTAGTAATTTTGGTAGTTAGGTTATAGAGTTTATGGAGTTATTAATTAAACTTCACTTTTAATTTTTTAGAACACTTTCACACTTTTCGTACTTTTATAAATCACCTCAAAGAGTGAAATTGCTTTTTTTATATTGCTTTGTTGCAAAAGTTAACAATTTAATTCGATATTTTATAAAATATCAAGAGGGTCAACATCAACAGTGAGTTTTATGTCTTGGGGTAGTTTAACTTGTGCTAAAAACGAATGTATAAATCGATGGCCTTTGTCCCCGAGTTTGTTTTTTATTAAAATTTGAAAACGATACCAATCCTGCAATTTTTCAATAACACAAGCACATGGACCTAATATGGCAAGAGGTTCTGATATTTGCATTTTGTCTACAACGTCATTAAGTCTCATAGCTATTTCTTGTGCTGAGCGTTCTGCTCTATATTGATTTTTTGATGAGAGAATAATTCTTATTATCTTACTGAAAGGCGGGTAGTCAAAGTCTTCTCTTGATTGAATTTCTGTTTTGTAAAAACTTTCATAGTTCTGTTCTTTTGCGGTTTCAAGTGCAAAAAACTCGGGATTGTAGGTTTGAAAATAAACTTCTCCAGGATTATCCCCTCTTCCTGCTCGACCTGCTACTTGAGTTAAAAGCTGAAAACCTCTTTCACTGGAACGAAAATCAGGAAGGTTGAAACTGTTGTCAGCATTGATTACTCCAACAAGTGTAACATTTGGATTGTCCAATCCTTTTGCCAGCATTTGAGTGCCGATAAGAATGTCTATATTGCCTTTTGAAAATTCATTCAGAATTTCTATATGCATATTCTTTTTTGATAGTGCATCGCTGTCAAGGCGTACTATTTTTGCTTCCGGAAAAAGTTTTTGTGCAATAATTTCAACTTTTTGTACACCGGTTCCGCAGTTACGCAAAGTTTCACTACCACATTTTGGACATTTTTCAGGCATGGGTTCTTCATGCTCACAATAGTGGCATTTTAAAGATTGAGTCTGTGAATGAAAAATCAATGGAATAGCACATTTGGGACATTGGATTACTTCTCCGCATGCCAGACATTGTGTATATGTAGAAAAGCCTCTTCGATTCATTAATATTATTGTTTGTTTTTTTTCTTTCAAGTTATTTTCAATTGCACTTACCAATGCACGAGAGAAAACGCCGTTGTTTGCTCTAAAGCGTTCTTCTCTCATATCAATTATTCGTACTTTAGCCATTGGATAATCATTGTAGCGTTTTTTCAGTTCAAGAAGATTGTTTGAATTTTTGGCATAATAATAAGTGTTTACATCTGGAGTGGCACTGCCTGATATAAGTGGGCAGGAGTTTAGTTCTGCAAGCTTTTGAGCTACAGTTCTTGCATCATACCTTGGGGCAGGCATTGTTTGTTTGTATGCACTTTCATGTTCTTCATCTATTATTATCAGTCCGATATTTTTTAGAGGCGCAAATACTGCTGAACGAGCTCCTGCAAGGATTCGTATTTCATTGTTTTTAATTTTTTGCCATACATCAAATTTTTCGCCCTCTGATATGCTTGAATGCCATATAGCAGTTTTTTCTGTCCCAAAACGTTTTGCTAATCGTTTTGTCAAAACAGAAGCAAGTGCAATTTCAGGTGCAAGAAACAAAATATTTTTACCCTGTTCGAGTACTTTTTTTATTGCTTTAAAATATACTTCTGTTTTTCCGGAAGATGTTATGCCATGAAGCAAAATATGAGCATATGTGTTTAGTTTTTTTTCTATTTCTTTGTAAGCATTTTCTTGTTCTGGCATGAGTTTTGGAAAATCTTCTGTTTGAACATTTTTAAATATTTCAAGAGGATTTCTGTATAATTTTTCTTCTGTAATTTTTAAATAACCCAAATCAGCTAACTTATTTATGGTTGTTGAAGTTGTTTTTGCTTCTTTGATAAAATCAGAAAGAGCTATTTTGTCCTTGTTTTCAAGCTTTTCAAGAATTTCTTTTTGTCTTTTTGACGCATTGTCATATTTGATAAATTCAACATATTTTTGAGATAATGCTTTTTTTTCTGTATTTAAAAATTTTATCGGTACAGCACATTCAAGCACATTTTGGATAGAGCAAAAATAATAGTCTGCAACCCATTCAAGAAATTTTAAATAGTTTATATCAAAAATTGGAGTAGAATCGAGGATTTTTGATATATTTTTTGCTTTTATTCCTTCTTCAAGATAATTCGAAAAACCTACTACATAGGCATTAATTAGCCCCATTCTTCCAAAGGGGACTAATACAGGTTGTCCGATTTTGATTGTTTCTTTTAAATTGTCGGGGATAAGATAACTGAATGTTTTTACTCCAATACCTTTTATGGATGTAAGAACAAGGGCATATTTATTCAACATGCCCTCTTGTTGTTCTTGTGTTTTTTTTAAAGTTTTATCCATATTTATTTAAAAACTTATTCTTCTTCTATTGTCATCAATTCTTTCATTGCTTCATCAACAGCATCTTTAAGCAATTCAAGATTGTCAGGAGATACTGTAACACCTTTTTTTGTAGGTAACCAATTGATTCCGTCATCTGTTGTATAATAAATTCTTAAATCGAGATAGCTTTTACCTTTGTATTCGTTAATAGAAATTTGAAGCTGTTCAGTTGCGCTTCTTGGTATTGTTGCAATCAATTTTGGTTCTGTTGCCATAGTTAAACTCCTCATAAATCTATAACTTATTAATCAGTTTATATTGTATCATGTTTAATTTTTATTCAACAATTATTTCGATTTATTCTTTTTTGCTTTTTGTTTTCCAAACTGTTGATAGTTGTAATCCAAAATAGCAGCAGCTATGACATCTGGAATGTCAGATGATTTTACATTATGAAACGGGAATTTTTTAAATACTTTAAATCCCATTGTTTTTATTGTCTGTTCAAATTTTGCGTCTAAGGTTTCGTCCATGGAAACTTTTACTGAACCGGAATTTGATGATGGTATGAGGTAATTTTCATAATTGTTTTTTATATATTCTTTAATACGTTCTTTTTTTGCGGGATTGATACCTGGTTCTGTTAAACCTATTTGATAAGTTGAGCCAAAGCTTATTTTATTAATCATTATATTCTCCAGATTGTTTCTTAATTTTATAAGTTATATGAAAAAATTATTTGTTATGTTTAAATATTTCTTTTAATTTTTGTAACATCAAGAAAAAAATGTTATTATTATTACCATGGCGAAGATTAGAAGTTTAGCGTTAAAGGATATTCCAAAGCTCAAAAAAATGATATCAATGATATCAAACATGAGCAGTGCTGATGTTGGTTTTGGGTACAAGTCATATGTACCTTTTCCGTTAAGTTGGATAAACAGGCTTTTGCCTCTTAGATTTAAATTTGCTACAGATTCTTATGTTGCAATCGAAGATAATAAAATTTGCGGTCTAATTACACTTGCGGCACAAGAAAGAAATCCTCAAAGCTGGAGAATAACAAAGCTTTTTCTCGATGAAAACGGATATGATATAGGCAGACAGCTGGTTAGTTTCGCTATTGCAAGATATGGTGCTATGGGTGCAAATACTTTTTCTGTCAAAGTTGACGAAGACCATGAAGAACTTTTGGAACTTTTTTCAAAAGGTTGTGGTTTTCGAGTTTGTGCTTCAGAACAGTTGTGGAAAATGACAGAGTTTAAGCTGCAGGATTCGGAGTTGGACAGAGGATTTTTTAGACCTTTTAAGGATTCTGATTCTGAGGCTGCTGCCTCGATTCATAATGATTTGATTTTTCCTCATTTTAGATATTCACTTTCAAAAAATCCAAAAGAGTTTGAAAATATTGTATTTAGCGGTTTGCACAAAACATCATATTTCAAATTTGTTATAGAAGACGGTAGTCAGCACGCTGTAAAAGGCTATTTTTCTATTCAAACTGATGACAATGAAAACTTTATACTTGATGCGGATTTGATAAGTGCTTTTGATGATTATTTGGGTGATGTGATTAATTTTGCAATTAGCCAGATTATGATGAGAAGAAAGAAATTTAATCTTTATTTTTTAAATAAAAAATATCAGACAAATGCATCTAAAAATGAGAAATTTTTGGAACAAAGCGGATTTAAAAATGTTAAAAACCAGATAGTTATGGTAAAAGATTACTATAAACGTATATCAGAAAATGAAAAATATTCTAAACCTGCTATAGCTTTTTCTGAAATAACAAGAAAACCTGCTTTTAAAATTTAACAAGTTGTTTTTATAGAATCTTTTTTATAACCGATTGATAATTATTAAGAAATTCGTATACTTACTTTTATTTGATAAGATATTATTGTTAATAGAATAAAACTAAAGTGGTGTTTTGGATTATGGAAAGAAAAATTAAATCAATAATTCTTGCTGCCGGTAAAGGTACAAGAATGAAATCGGAAAAATCAAAGGTTTTGCATACAATATTTAACAAAGAACTTTTGGGTTATGTTATAGATGCTGTAAACGGTACAGGCATGGCTGAAGAGAACTATGTTATTGTAGGACATCAGGCAGAGGCGGTTGAAGAATATGTTACAAAAAATTATTCAAATGCAAAATGTCGTTTGCAGTCTCCTCAGCTTGGTACAGGACACGCTGCTTTTCAAGCTTATGAAGATTTAAAAGGATTTGATGGTGAGGTTCTTATTCTTTGCGGTGATACACCATTGATTACAGCAGATACTTTGAAAAAATTTGTAGAAGCTCACAGAACAGCTAATGCTGCTTTGACTGTAATGTCTGCAATTTTTGAAGATCCGACAAATTACGGGCGTATAGTAAGAGATGAAAACGGAAACCTCAAAGCTATTGTTGAAGAAAAAGATGCGCTTGATGCTCAAAAGAAAATAAAAGAAATAAACACAGGTGTTTATTTGCTCGATTGGGCTAAGGTTTCACCTTCTTTCTTGGAGATGGATTCTGATAATGCGCAGAATGAATATTATCTGACAGATATTGTTAAATGGACTATAAAAAATAATCTTAAAGCTCAATCTTATGTTCTTGAAAATAATGAAGAATCTTTTGGTATAAATTCAAAAAAACAACTAGCTCAGGCAGCAAAAATTTTGAAGAACCGTGTTATGGACAAACTTTTTGCCAAAGGTGTTACAATAGTCGACCCTGA
>CALUSQ010000010.1 GCA_944323475.1 Candidatus Gastranaerophilales bacterium | reverse complement strand
ACTGGACCATTCATCAAAATAGTTTTTGATGCTTTAATAACATCTGCAAATGCTTTTTGTGTTTCTGGGCCAGCATCAACACCTTCAAATCCATCAGGTATTTCATTAACAGGAACTACTTTATTTGTACCGTTACCAGAAAAATCATTTGTTGCTAATACATCAGTAGCCATTACGATTTTTACGCCTTTATCAGCAGCTTTCTTTTCAATTGCTTTTGCAACATCCATTTGATCATCTTCACAAATTGAATTACCAATTTTACCGCCGTTTGCTTTTACAAATGTATAAGCCATACCGCCACCGATGATTAAGTTATCAACTTTGTCGATTAAGTTTTCTAATACACCAATTTTTGAAGAAACTTTTGCACCGCCAACAACTGCTGTGAATGGTCTAACTGGATTATCAAGAGCTTGTGACAAACATCTTAATTCTTTTTCCATCAATAGACCTGATACTGCAGGTTTCAAAACTTTAGCAAGTTTTGCTGTAGATGTATGGTTTCTGTGTGCTGCACCGAATGCATCGTTAACATAAAAATCACCTAATTTTGCCAATTCGTTAGCGAAAGTCATATCATCATCTTTTGCTTCTTCTGCTTTATAGAAACGAATGTTTTCTAATAGTGCAACTTGGCCTTCTTTAAGTGCTTCCAATTCTTTATCAGCACCTTCTCCAACAGGAGATTTTACGAATAATACATCTTCACCCAAAACTTTTCCTAAATATTTAGCAACAGGTTCTAGTGAAAATTCTTCTGCTTTCCATTCTCCTTTTGGTCTTCCCAAGTGAGCCATAAGGATAATTTTTGCACCTTTATCTTTTAAAAATTTTAATGTAGGTAAGATAGCTCTGATTCTTGTATCATCAGTTACATTTTTGTTTTCGTCCATAGGAACGTTAACATCTACACGTATGAGAGCTCTTTTCCCTTTGATGTCGCCTAAATCGTGAACTGATTTTTTCATAATACACCTCATTTTTTTTATCATCCGTACAAGATTATTTTCGTAAAAACATGAGAAATAGTAAAGCAAAAAGCTGTGAATTTTTTCACAGCTTTTTGCTTATTTATACAAGAATTTATTTTTATTCATCTGTATTGTCTAAAGAATTAAATCCTTCTAACATATTTTGTTGTACAGAATTACTATCTGTATTATCTTCTACATGCGTGTTAATTTCTATTTTTTCATCTTCGTCTGAATCAGGATCTACAATTTTGTTAATTGTACATACCATATCTCCTTCTGAGAGGTTTTGAATTTTTACGCCTGTTGCAGGTCTACCTTGACGAGAAATACAATCAGCTTTTATTCTTGATACTACACCATTTTGTGTTACAACCATAATTTCATCTTGTTCTTCAACGATTGTTAATGCAACAAGTCTTGATGAAGAGGTTTTGAATTTTGTGGCAATTAATCCTATTCCACCCCTATTTTGAGGTCTGAATTCAGATAATTTTGAACGTTTTCCAAAACCATCTGATGTCACTACAAGTAAGTCTGCATCGTAATTTCTTGGGACTATGTCGCAACCGATAAGTTTATCGCCGCTTCTAAGTTTCATTGAATTTACGCCTCTGGCACTTCTTCCCAGTGGTCTTAAATCATTAATCGGGAATCTTATTGCCATACCGCAAGAGGTTCCGATGATTACTTCATCATTATCTTGTGCTTGTTTTACCCAGCATAATGTGTCACCTTCTTCTAATCCGATTGCAATTATGCCGCTTTTTCTAATGTTTTCAAAGTTATCAAGGGAGATTCTTTTGATATAGCCTTTTTGCGTAAGCATAATAAGATTTGATGCTGATTTGAAATCACTGACTGGAACAACAGCTGTGATTTGTTCATCTTGTTCAATAGGCAATACGTTGATAATCGGTAATCCTTTTGCTTGTCTGCCGCCTTCGGGAAATTCGTATACATTTAAGCTATATACTGTACCTTTTGAAGAGAAGAACAATACCTTGTCATGCATCATTGCTGTAAAGAATTGGTCTACATCGTCATCTTCTTTTGTTTTTATGCCGCCTTTACCTCTAGTTGCACGATTTTGTCGTTCAAATGTATCAAGAGAGATTCTTTTTAAATAACCTTGGCGAGTAATAAATACTGCCATTGGTACATTTGGAGTTAAGTCTTCAATTGTCATTTCATCGGCTTCTGGAACAATTTGTGTTCTTCTGTCATCACCGTATTTTTCTTTATCTTCAAGTAGTTCTTCTTTTATTATGTTTAGAACTTTTTGTCTGTCAGCTAGAATAGCTTCGTATTCAGCAATTTTCTTTTTCAATTCATCATACTCAGCTTTAATTTTATCTTGTTCTAAACCTGTTAAACGTCTCAATTGCATTTCAAGAATTGCATTGGCTTGATCTGCATCAAGTCCGAATCTGCTCATCAATCCGACTCTTGCCTCATCGGTTGTTTTGGATTTTTTAATCAGTTCAATTACTTCATCTAAACTTCCTAAAGCAATAATCAAACCTTCTAAAATATGAGCTCTGATTTTAGCTTTTTTCAAGAAGAAGATAGTTCTTCTTGTTACGACTTCAACTCTGTGTTCAACAAATTCGTTTAGAACTTCATAAAGATTCATCAATCTTGGTTGCTTTCCAACCAGAGCTACCATGTTCACACCAAAAGTTGTTGAAAGTTGTGTATATTTAAATAAATTATTTTTTACAACTTCCGGTTTTGCATCACGTTTGAGTTCTATTACTATTCTCATACCTTCACGGTCAGATTCGTCGCGTAAGTCTGAGATACCGTCAATTTTTTTATCTCTAACAAGTTCTGCAATTTTTTCTATAAGCATTGCTTTGTTAACTTGATAAGGAATTTCTGTAACTATTATTGCTGTTCTGCCTTGACGACCACCACCACCAGGGATTTCTTCAAACTGTGCAACAGCTCTCATTTTTATGGAACCTCTACCAGTCATGTATGCTTGTTTTATATCATGTAATCCAACTATTGTTGCTGCAGTAGGAAAGTCAGGGCCTTTGATATGTTCCATCAATCCTTCTATGGTTATATCCGGATTGTCTATTAGCGCAACTGTTCCATCAACTATCTCACTTAAGTTGTGTGGAGGTATATTAGTTGCCATACCTACAGCAATACCAGAAACACCATTTAATAAAAGCATTGGTAGTCTTACCGGTAATACTGAAGGCTCTTCTAATGAACCATCAAAGTTTGGTGTAAAATCAACTGTTTCGCAATCAATATCTGCCAACATAGATTGTGTGATTTTGTGCATTCTTGCTTCTGTATAACGCATAGCAGCAGCTGAATCACCATCAACGGAACCAAAGTTACCATGACCATCTATTGTTTGGTATCTTGTTGAAAAATCTTGTGCCATACGAACAAGTGATTCATAAACTGCAGAATCACCATGCGGGTGATATTTACCCAAAACTTCACCTACGATTCTTGCACTTTTTTTGAACGGTTTATCAGGTGTCATACCTAATTCGTTCATTGCAAACAAAATACGTCTGTGAACAGGTTTTAGACCATCTCTAACATCTGGTAGTGCACGTCCTACAATTACTGACATAGCGTAATCGATATATGAACGTTTCATTTCATCTCTTATATTAACCGGAACAATTTTTCCGTCTTCAAATAAATTCTGTTGGCTCAATTCTCCACCCCTAATTCTACTCTATATACCTATATTCTAGCATAAACACATCGGGGTGCAAATTTTGTTAATTATCTGATGATAAAAAATATTTGTTTATAATTCCAATTAATCCTGTTTTATTGCTTTTTATATCTTCATTAGCCATGCTGTTTAATACATCTGTTTCTGCATCATAGTTTTCTGAATAGATACTTGATGATTTTTCTGTATCGTAAGATGTTTTAAGCAATGGCTCTGTGTTTTTTGGAATATATATACCACGAGTCTTGCTTACATAATTATATTTAGCAAACGGATTATAGTAGTTTGCCGGATTTATCATGTTTGTATTGCTCATAATTCATATATAAGGTTTGTTTTTTGTAAGTCAATTTTTTCTTTTAAATATTAATTTTATTTACAAAACTTAAAAAGTTTAATATACTTTTGCTTATGGAAGAATTGAATTTGAAATGTTATGCTCACCTTGGGGATGCTGTATATGAAGTTTTTGTCAGAGAAAAAATTATTATGCTGACATCAAGTCTTTCTAAAATGCATAAGATTAACACTTCTCTTGTAAGAGCTTCTTTTCAATGTGAATTGTTAGATGTTTTAGAACCTCATTTGACTGAAAAAGAAAGTGATTTGGTTAGAAGAGGTCGTAATATACAAATTTCTTCTTCACGAAAGGTTAATCAAGCATTGCATAGATTAGCTACCGGTTTTGAAGTTTTAATAGGTTATTTGCATATGCACGATAGAGAAAGACTTTTGACTTTATTTAAAATAATATCTGACTATATAAATTCTAAAGATCATTTATTAAACTAAAAAACTGTTTGAGTTTTCAAACAGTTTTTTTATCTATTTTTGTTTTCTATGCTATGTAATTTGTTCCGAATCTTGTTGCTCCTAGAAATACACATTCTTTAAGCATTGCATCCATTGAATGATACATTTTTCTTTGTGGCTTCTTTTGTGCTTCTTCGACACCTGTCTGTGTATCTTTATATTGAGTTGTAATTGATAATGTGTAATTTGCAAAAGGATTAGTTGATATAGCCATTTTGTTTTCTCTCTCTTAGTCTAGTATTGCCTGATATTTATTCTTATTTTATAAATTTATATTATTGGAAATATTTGAATGTGCTTGTTACGTTTTTGTCGATTGTTTTTTCCCAGCTTTCTTGTTGAGAAGAATACATTTTTTGTTTTGTTTCAAGTTGTGCTTTTTGTGTATTTAAAACTTGTTCTTTTGCTTGTATCGCTTTTAATTGAGCTTCATATTTTGCATTGAAGGCTGTACTGTTAACCCATTCAATTGCACTTGCATCAATTTGGCCTTCTTCGTCTTTGTGTTGTTCCATATAAGCTTGACCCATTTTTGATTGAGTTTCAACGATTTGTTGAGATTGTCTTGCCAATGCTGTAAGTGAATTAGTTATAAGTTGCAATTCATATTCGCAATTTGATTTAACATCTTGTGTCATCATTGTTGTTAAGTTAGAAATTACAAAGCCCATCTCGTTGTCCTCTTATTTATCTCTCGTATATATATAAAGTAAAAAAGTATATAAAAATTGCCTTTTTAGTATATACTTTCCTTAATATTTCTTTACATATTATTGATGGAAGTGTCCTATGTCTAGATATATCTTGATTTTTTATTTTTTTAAAAGTATATACTCTCATATAATTTTCTTTGTTTTATAATTTATATGTAAGTAATTAAGGGGTATGTTATGGAAAATACTGTTGTTATTGGTGCACAATGGGGTGATGAAGGTAAGGCAAAGATTACAGATTTACTTGCAGAAAATGCCGATATAATCATTAGATATCAAGGTGGTTGCAATGCAGGACATACTGTTGTTGCTAATGGTAAGACATTTAAATTCCATCTTATACCCTCTGGAATTTTATATAAAAATAAATTATGTTTCATTGGTGCTGGAACTGTTATATATCCAGAAGTTTTAGAAAAAGAAATTGAGGACTTAAAAAAGGATAATATTGATTTATCCGGATTAAAAATTTCTCCCCTTGCTTCTGTTACCATGCCATATCATATAGATATTGATGGCTATAGTGAAGAATCTGCAAAAGGTTCTGCAAAAATTGGTACTACTAAAAAAGGTATTGGTCCAACATATACTGACAAAATTTCTAGACATGGTATAAAAGTTCAAGACTTATTTGATATTGATGGTTTGTCTAAAAAACTCGATATAATTTTGCCATTGAAAAACAAAGAGTTGGCACAAGTATACGGTTTAAAAACATACAATAAAGAAGATATAATGGATTATTGTTCAAAATATGCTGAAATAATAAAGCCATATCTGTGTAATGATTGGCAAAAGATTTTTCATGATGCTCTTGCTTGTAATAAATCAATTCTTTTTGAAGGTGCGCAAGGTGTAATGTTGGATGTTGATTGGGGGACTTATCCATATGTTACAAGTTCAAACCCTGTCGCTGGTGGAGCTTGTACCGGCAGTGGTTTTGGGCCTAGCGTAATAAAAGAAATTATTGGAGTATCAAAAGCTTATATTACAAGAGTCGGCGAGGGGCCATTTGCTACTGAGCTGACTGATGAAGTTGGTGAAAAAATCAGAAATATTGGACATGAATTTGGTACAACAACAGGCAGACCAAGACGTACAGGCTGGTTTGATGCTGTTGTGGCTAAATACGGCGTTTTAGTTAGTGGACTTACTTCTATGGCTGTTACAAAGCTGGATGTTTTTGATACTTTTGATGAGATAAAAGTATGTGTTGCATATAAAGACAAACGTACAGGTGAAATCTTTGATTATTATCCTACTAATGTTAATATTCATGAGTTTCTTGAGCCAGTATATGAATCACATCAAGGGTGGAAAACTGATATTACAGGCATGAAATCTTATGAAGAATTACCAGTTAATGCTAAAAAATATTTAAAGAGATTAGAAGAATTGATGGGTGTCAAAATTTCAATAATTAGTGTTGGACCCGGTAGAGATCAGACTATATTTGTCTAAAATTAATTTTTAAAGTTTTATTTTAAAAAACTGTTGACGTAAAATTTTGTTCTTGTTACATTAGATAAGCGGTCAGGAAATTAATACTAAAGCCGAATTATTGAAAGTTTAATATAAAAATGCGTCACTAGCTCAGTAGGTAGAGCACTCCCCTTTTAAGGGATAGGTCCCGCGTTCGAATCGCGGGTGACGCATTTTTTTTCTGCGTAAATTTTTATAGTTGCTATTCAAATGCAATGTTCTCCCTCAGCTTGAACAATTCGTGTTCTAGCCTTCTGGTATTCTGATTTGTAAGCCTCTTACAACTAGTCAATGACTTAAGACAATATATATATTTGTAAAATAATAGCAATTTTTTTTATTTAGTGATTTATATTTTATTAATATTGCTATGAAAATAGGTGTATTAAAAACTACAAATTGTTACATAAAATCAACTGCTTTGGCCTTGATGTTGGGTCTTGGTTCTTGTGCTCAAAGACCAAAAGTTTTGACAAAAGACTTGGTTGAATTTTCTTGTCCCACTGCTGCCAAGTTAATAAGTAATCTAGAAGATGGCGCTAGACATTCTGTGACTGTATTTGTTGGGGACAGTATTCAACCTATAATAAAAAATTCTGATGCTTCTAAGTATATGAAAGTATCAAGAAATTTACTTAAATCTTTAAAAAAACTTCCTAAAAATATGGAAGTTTACTATCAAGTGTATAAAGGTAAAGCTGATAATCTGATACAGCGAAAATTGAATAATAAAACAAATTTGTTAACTGTTGGACATGGTAATACTGGACGAGGATTTATTACTTTATCAGGAGGTATAAAGGCTTATGAAGGGGATTATATCAGCCAATATCTTGCAGATAGTCTTTGTAACAAAGCAATTTTGCAAAAAGATTCAATTTTAAAAGCCAATATTTCTAGTTATGCTTATAAAAATCTTAAACAAAATGAAAAAGATGCTATATTAAGCTATTTATACAACGTAAATGAATCTTTGCTTATAAAGAAAGATTCCTCAAGGGTTATACCGGAATCATTTTTTGAATGTATTTCAAATGGTAATAAGGCTAAAGTTCAGGCAAAATTTAACGTATTGCCGAGTGCTGATGGTGCAAAGTGTGGATTGGCAAAACGTAATTTAATACAGCTTTTAATATATGGTGATGGTGAAGTTTATCGTGATGTTAATGCTCAATCAAATGTGCATAATATGTTAGATATTCTTAATGAAAAGATTGATACTAAACGACATTTAAAAGAAGTGTTTAAGATTGTTGAAGATTATGGCGTTGATAATGTCAAACTTGAAAAAACTAAACAAGAGTTTTTTAAATATATAGATAAATAAGATCTATTTCAAGTAGTCTTTCAAGTATTTTCCTGTGTATGAGTCAGTACATTTGATAATTTCTTCAGGTGTACCTTCAAACACTATATTTCCGCCTGCGTTTCCACCTTCCGGACCTAAATCTATAATATGGTCGGCAATTTTTATCAAGTCCATATTATGTTCAATTATCAGTATTGTATTTCCAGCATCTGCAAGTTTATTAATGATTTTTATAAGTTTATCCAAGTCATACCAATGAAGACCGACAGAAGGTTCATCTAAAAGGTATAATGTTTTGCCTGTTGCTTTTTTATTTAATTCTGAGGCCAGTTTTATCCTTTGCGCTTCACCTCCAGATAGTGTAGTTGCACTTTGACCGAGTTTTATATATCCTAAACCGACGTCATATAGGGTTTTTAAACGACTTTTGATTTTGGGTATGTTTTCAAAAAATACATAAGCTTCGGCTACTGTCATATTCAAAACATCTGATATAGTAGCTCCTTTATATTTTACTTCTAGGGTTTCTCTATTGTATCTTTTGCCTTTGCAAACATCGCATTTTACGTATACATCAGACAAGAAATTCATTTCAATTTTGATTAACCCGTCACCTTTGCATGCTTCACATCTTCCACCTTTCACATTGAAGCTGAATCTCCCAGGTTTGTAGCCTCTTACTTTAGCTTCATTTGTCATTGCATATAAGTCACGTATATGTGAAAAAACATCTGTGTAAGTTGCAGGATTTGATCTTGGGGTTCTACCAATAGGCGATTGGTCGATATCAATAATTTTGTCTATATTTTCAAATCCTAGAATTTCATCAACGCCAATTGGTTTTGGTTTGTTGCCTCTGAGTTTGTGAATAGCATATTCGTGAATCAAGTCTTGCATAAGAGTTGATTTTCCTGAGCCTGATACACCAGTAAGGGCTACGATTTTTCCTAAAGGAATATTTAGGTTTATATTTTTTAAGTTATTCAAATGAGCATTTTTTACTTGCAGAAAATGGCCGTTACCTTCTCTCCTTTTTGTAGGAACAGGAATTTGCTTAGAGCCGCTGAGGTATTGACCGGTAATAGATTCTTTTACAGCTTTAATATCTTCAAGTGTACCTTTTGCTACAACTTTACCGCCATGTACTCCTGCTCTTGGTCCAATATCTACTATATAGTCTGCATTTTTCATTGTGTCTTCATCATGTTCAACAACAATAAGCGTATTTCCAAGATTTCGTAACCTCAGCAGCGTTTTTATTAACATATCATTATCTCTTTGATGAAGACCTATTGATGGCTCATCAAGAACATAAAGTACACCTGTTAAACCACTGCCTATCTGTGTGGCTAACCTTATTCTTTGTGCTTCACCACCTGAGAGAGTAAGTGACATTCTGCTTAGATTTAAGTATCCTAAGCCTACATCGATAAGAAATTTGAGTCTTGATCTTACTTCTTCAAGAACTTGTTTTGCTATTTTCATTTGATAGTCTGATAATTCTAAGAACAAATCAGAAAAGAACTTAAAACTTTCAGTGATTGGCATATTACAAACTTCAAAAATATTTTTTCCGTTTATTGTTACTGCAAGAATATAAGGTTTGAGTCTTGCTCCATGACAATCTTTGCAAGGTGTCATTTTCATATATTTTTGAATTTCTTCTCGCCAGTATTCACCATTTGATTCGTTGTATCTTTTTTCAAGAAAAGGAATAACACCCCAAAATTTCATTTTGTGGTTTTCATATCTGTTTGTTCCAAAATGTTTTACTCTTATATCTATTACATCTTTTCCTCCATATAAGATTAAATTTTGTTCTTCATCCGAAAGCTTTTCAAACGGTATGTTTAAATCTATATTGTAATGTTTCGATACTGATGAAAGAACATCATCATAATATGATGTAGTTGTTTTACTCCAAGGATATATTGCTCCGTCTTTAATTGATTTTTTTCTGTCAGGAACAACCAAATCTGGATCTATAACAAAGTCATAACCCAAACCGGAACATGTCGGGCAAGCTCCATATGGGCTGTTAAAACTAAAGCTTCTTGGCGCTAGTTCTTCAAAGCTCAAGCCACATTTGGGACAAGCAAGTTTTTCTGAAAAAATTAGTTCTTTGTCTCCTATAACATCAACGGTCATTAATCCGTTAGCTTTTTTTAATGCAATTTGAGCACTGTCAGCAAGTCTCGATTTTGCACTTTCTTTTACTATGATTCTGTCAACAACAACATCTATATTGTGTTTTTTTGTTTTTTCAAGTTTTATATCATTAATTTCTGTTTCATCAAGATTAAAAATTTCTCCATCAATTTTTACACGAATAAAACCTTCTTGTTTTAATTCGTTTATTAATGATGCATATTCACCTTTTTTGCCTCTTACTATAGGTGCAATAATTTGGATTTTTGTTCCTTCTGGTAGTTTTAATATTTTGTCTACTATTTCATCTATACTTTGTGGTTTTATTTCATCTCCACATTCTGGACAATGCGGAACACCTATCCTTGCAAATAAAAGTCTTAAATAGTCATATATTTCTGTTACTGTACCAACAGTTGATCTTGGGTTATTTGATGTTGATTTTTGATCAATTGAAATAGCAGGTGAAAGACCTTCAATGCTTTCAACATCTGGTTTGTCCATTTGTCCTAAAAATTGACGAGCATATGTTGAAAGGCTTTCGACGTATCTTCTTTGGCCTTCTGCAAATATTGTGTCAAAAGCTAAAGAGCTTTTCCCTGAGCCAGATACTCCTGTAAAAACTATCAGTTCATTTTTAGGCAGTTCAAGATCAACATTCCTTAAATTATGTTGATTAGCACCTTTTATAACAATTTTGTCATTCATAATAAAAAATAATATCCCTGTAAAGACTTACAAGGATATTATTTCACAATTTTTTTTTATATTCAATTTAAACAGGTTCTTTTAGACTATTCAAAAATCTTTTTATAACGATTTTAGGCCTGTTTTTTTCTACAATTTGATTGTTGAAAGAATAAAGAAAAGAACTGTCAACTTTTTTTGAATAACGGCCATTTGTACTTTGTGAGTCATATATTGCAGAAACTGTATAAGATTTTACTCCTGGATCTACATTGCTATCTTGTAGCGTTCCTACTTTAATTTGGATAGTGTCCGTATCTTTTCCGATTTTTTCACCGACTTTTACTAAAAAATCTCTGTCTTTTTTGGTAAGCATATTTTTGGGTGCAATTATTGTAGTTTTTGCACTAAAACTTGGTCTTAGAGGTTGAGATGCATTAATTTTTTGAATAGCCATATTTCCCTCCTTTGCTACTTATATTATAAATCTTCTAAAATATTTTTTTTATATTTTTTCAAATTTTCTTTTACATTTTTAACAATTAAAAAAGTTTTTGTGATTGATTTTTGTTTTTTTGTTAAAATATCGTTTGAGGTAACTATGCAGATAGAATTTTTATACTCTAAGATACACAGAGCAACCGTAACAGATGCAAATCTTGAATATGTAGGTTCTATTACAATAGATGAAGAGTTAATGGAAGCAGCAAACCTTTTGGAAGGTATGAAAGTTGAAATTCTTGATGTCAATAACGGGGAGCGCTTTCAAACTTACGTCATTAAAGGTAAAAGAGGGAACCGCGATATCTGTTTAAACGGTGCGGCGGCAAGAAAGGTTGCTGTTGGTGATAAGGTTATTATTGTTTCTTATGCAATGATGACATTGGAAGAAAAGTCTAAGTTTAAACCTTCTGTTGTTATTGTTGATGAGAAAAATAACATTGTAAACAATTTATAAGAAACCGACAAAAATTATTTTGTTCGGTTTTTATTTTAGCCAAAAAGTGTTAAAATCTAAAAAAATAGGAATTCAAAATTGCAAAATACAATAACAAAAGAATTCATATCTTTACCTGATACTCTTCGTAAGAATACAATGAGTGGTAATAAAGTCCTTCTTCAGTTTGTTGAAAAAAGACTTAATAAAATTTTCTTTGATGAAATTAATTCATCTGATTCAATTTTTAAAAAAGTAAGTAATAATGCCGTCTATAAGATGGCTTTGTTTTTATCTGGACATATTAAGAGATCTTGTTCTATTGGTATTGCGGGTGAAACAGCGAGCGGTAAGTCTACAATTGCTTTTGATATAATTGAAACTCTTATGGATTTTGCAAATGAATATTGTATTGAAAATGTAATTACGAGAATCAATACTGATGATTATTATTATGATCGTTCAGATATGGTCAAGGCTGCAGGTAGCTTTGCAGAATTTGCAAAACATTATGATTTGGATGTTCCTGAAGCATTGGAATTGGAGTTGATGAAAAAGCATATTAGACAGTTGATGTTTGGTGATACTGTTTTTCTTCCCAAATATGATATGTCTGGTACTGCAATAAGAAAAGATAATGTTACAAAAGCAGTTCCAGCTAAAATAATTATTTCAGAAGGGTTATTTACTCTTACAGAAAAAGTTGTTGATGCTTTTGATTTTAAAATTTATGTAGATGTATCACATGATGTTCAAAAAAACAGATGGTATCAAAGAGCTCAAGATAGAGGTCTTGTTGATGCTGATGAAGTATATGAAAATGCATCTTCTAAAGCAAAAATTTATATTCATCCGACTGTGAATAAAGCAGATATTGTGTTATCAGGAGAAGCAGACAGAGCTGCTTATAAGAGATTTATAAACAAAATACTTTCTTTAGTTGAAGAAATTCATTCTGACTTACATCCTTCAAACAATGTTCTTCTGTCCAGATAGTGAGGTTGTTAGAATATGAAATTATGTTTGTTTCAAGGGACATTTAACCCTATACATAATGCACATTTAAAAATATGTGAGTATGCAAAAAAACATTTTGACTTTGATAAAATTATTTTAATTCCTGCTGCTCGTCCTCCACACAAGTCTTTTGACGAAACTTTGTCATCTCATAGACTCAATATGGCACAAATTGCTGCAGAAAACATAGATTATATAGAAGTTAGTGATATTGAATTTCAAAGAGATGAGCTTTCTTATACTGTACCTACAGTTGAAGAAATTTATGAAAAGTATCCTGTAGATGGAATGATAAATTTTATTATCGGTACTGATGCATTTAAAAATATTGAAAGTTGGTATGAGTCAGAAAAATTAAAAAACATGGTAGATTTTGTACTTTTTGTTAGAGAAGATATAGAATCTTTAAAAGATGACGAAACATATTTGCTAAAACTTAAAGAAAAAGGCTATAATTACAAAATGATGAAAATGCCTTTTTATGACATTTCTTCAACACAAATTAGAAAAAATATACACAACAGCGTTCCTATAAAATCGCTTGTTCCTTATGGAGTGGAAAAATACATTGATAAATATGGTTTATACAAATAGTACTATTGATGAAATTAGAAACTGGCTGAAAGAAAATTTATACGAAGAAAGATATATTCATTCACTGGGTGTGATGGATGCTGCGATTGAACTTGCAGGTATGTTCGGATTAGATGAAGAAAAAGCTAAAACAGCAGGTCTTTTGCACGATGCGGCAAAATGTTTTTCTAATGAAAAACTTCTTGATATCATTCATAAAAATATTCCCGAGGTTCAAGATTGTGAATTGTTAAATTATAAAACATTGCATGCACCAGTAAGTGCTTATCTTGCAAAAGAGAAGTTTGGTGTTGAGGATAAGGAAATTCTTGATGCGATAAGATGGCATACACTTGGAAAATGTGGAATGTCTGATTTTGAAAAGATTATTTTTCTTGCTGACAAAATTGAAGCTCGTACTCGTGATGCTGAATTTCGACATCAATGCTTGGAACTATTAAAAAGTGACAATGGTCTTGATAAGGCTTTGTTCAAATGTTTTGAAGCCACTATTAAAAGTCTTGTCGATCGTAGATTAGCAATATGTCACATAACTATTGATGTTTATAATGAACTATTAAATAGTGTTATTCAATAATGTATAAGGTTTTATGAAAAGGATAAGTATATGATAATTCCAAGTATAGATTTAATGGACGGAAAAGCGGTTCAGCTTAGACAAGGTATGGAAAAAGTTCTTGAAAGAGAAGATGTTCTTGAGCTTGCGAAGTATTATGGCCGGTTTGGCGAAATTGCTGTAATAGATATTGATGCTGCTGTTGGTAACGGTAATAATGAAGAGCTTATAAAGAAAATTTGTAAAGTTGCTTCTTGTCGAGTAGGCGGCGGTATTAGAGATGTTGAAAAAGCAAAAAGAATGCTTGCAAACGGCGCAAAGAAAATTATTATTGGTACTGCGGCAAATGAAGATTTTTTGTCAAAACTTCCGAAGGATAGAGTGCTTGTTGCTATTGATGCAAAAGACGGTAAAATTGCTACACATGGTTGGACAAAGTTCAGTGAAGATACTCCCTTGGAATTTGTACGAAGATTCAATAACTATTGTTCAGGCTTTTTGTTCACCATTGTTGAAAAAGAAGGTATGATGGGCGGTACTGATATAGATGCAATAAAAGAAGTTCGAAAGGCTACAACAAAAGAAATAGTTGCTGCAGGTGGTATTTCTACTGTTGAAGAGATTGTTGAGTTGCAAAAGCTCAATGTATCTACTCAGCTTGGTATGTGTATTTATACAAATCAAGTTTCTTTAGAAGATGCTTTTTGCAAATGTATGGATTTTGAAAAAAGATTTGGATATATACCAACAATTGTTCAAGATTATGACACAAAACAGGTTTTGATGCTTGCATATTCTACACCTGAATCTTTAAAACAGGCTTTAAAAACAGGTGTAGGTACTTATTTTAGCAGAAGCCGCAAACAAATGTGGGTTAAAGGTGAAACGTCAGGAAATACTCAAGAGCTTGTAACGGCACGTTTTGATTGTGATATGGATGCATTGCTGTTTATGGTTAAACAAAAAGGCAATGCTTGTCACCTTGGCAGATATTCTTGTTTTGGTGATAAAGAATTTACTATAAGTGAGTTATATAGCTTACTTTTGGATAGAAAAATGCTTTTGCCTGATAATTCTTTTACTACTAAACTTTTTAAAGACGAGTTTTATCTAAAACGTAAGATTATGGAAGAAGCTTTTGAGTCTGTAAACTTTGAAAAAGGTGATGGACTTGAATGGGAAGCTGCAGATTTGACATATTTTATGTTGACTTTTATGGCTATGCATAATATTACACCTCAAGATATATTAAATAATCTTGCAAGTCGTACAAAATAACTTTTCTGCAAAGAAAAAGACCCTTATCGGGTCTGTAATTTTAAATAAGAAGAGAGAGCTTTCATATTTATATAAAGTCTCTCTTTTTAAGTTAATTGCTATTTTAAAAATTTATTATTAATAAATTTTAATAACTATTCTTTGTTTTTACTTGCAAGAAAACTCAAAATAAGCATTATCGCTGACACAAGTACAGCATACATAAAGAAACGCAAAGAAGCTCCTACTATAAAACTAGCTACAGCTCCAGATAATGTAGCAATTGAAGCTAAAATCAGTACTGTTTGATTCTGAGAAAAGCCTCTGTGCAGTAATTTGTGATGTAAATGTTCTGCATCTGGCGTAAAAGGAGAAACTCCTTTTGCTATTCTTCTTAGTGATGAGAATGTTATATCAATAATTGGTACGGAAAGTATGAAAAATGGTACGAACATTGTCAACGCAGCAGATTTCATTACACCTGTAATTGAAAGTGATGCAAGCAAAAAGCCTGCAAACAGGGCACCTGAGTCACCCATAAAAATTTTTGCAGGATGAAAATTGTAAGTTAAAAATGCAAGCATTGATCCTGCTAATATAAATGCAATAAGTGCACTTATTGCATTGGTTGGGGTCATTGCAACTGCCGTCAAACCTAATGTGACAGAACTTATTGTGACAATGGAACCGGCCAAACCATCTACACCGTCAATGAAGTTAAGAGCATTGCTTATACCCACTATCCATAAAATTGTGACAATATATGATACAACAAGACCAAGATGAATCGGTTCACCAAAAGGATTGTATATTGTATCTACACTTATTCCTAAAAAGAATACTATAGATGCTATTGCTATTTGTATCATTAGTTTGAATTTTGCATTAAGACTGTATATATCATCAATTAAGCCAAGCAAAAACATCAAAGAGCTACCAAGCAATATTCCTGATAATAATTTACCATATGGGTAGTAACTTAAAATTACCAATAACAAAAATGTCAACATTGCGCTTGCCCAGATAGCTATTCCTCCTAGACGGGCAATTGCTCCGTGATGTATTTTTCTTTCGTTTGGTTTGTCAATTAGATTGTTCTTTTTTGCAAAATAAATTACAAATGGCATAATAAAAAATCCTAATAAATAAGACATTATTGCGCCAAGTATATGTGCGTCTGAAAGTTTAAATGATATCATTATACGTTCATCCCTTCATAAAGCGGATATTTTTTGCAAAGTTTTAAAGAACGTTCTCTGAGGTTTTTGAGTGCAACTTCATTGTCAGATGCAATTACAGCACCAGCAATTATTTTTGCCACTTCAACCATATCTTCTTCTTTGAATCCTCTTGTTGTTACTGCAGCGGCTCCCAATCTTACACCACTTGTTACAAAAGGACTTTGCGGGTCATTTGGCACAGTATTTTTATTTGCTGTTATTCCAACTTTTTCAAGTACATTTGCAATATCTTTTCCTGTTTTATTGAATTTTCTTAAATCAAGTGTCATAAGGTGGTTTTCTGTGCAACCGCCAACAATATCCATTCCTTCATCGATTAAACCGTTTGCTAAAGCTTTTGCATTTTTAACAATTTGAGCAGCATATTCTTTAAACGATGGTTCAAGAGCTTCTTTCAGCGCAATTGCTTTTCCTGCAATAATGTGTTCTAACGGACCGCCCTGCATACCTGGGAATACTGCTTTATCAATTCCTGCTGCATGTTCTTCATCACACATAATTATTCCGCCTCTGGGGCCTCTAAGTGTTTTATGGGTTGTTGTTGTTATGAAATGAGCGTATCCTGCTGGTGACGGATGGACTCCTCCTGCAACAAGCGCTGCAATATGGGCAATGTCTGCCATAAGATATGCACCAACTTTATCTGCAATTTCTCTAAATCTTTTGAAGTCAATAATTTTTGAATAATTGCTTGCACCTGCAATAATCATTTTGGGCTTGTGTTCTAATGCAAGTTTTTCAACTTCATCATAGTTTATACAACCATTTTCATCTACACCATAGCTTGCTATATTGTAGTTTATTCCGGAGAAATTAACTGGTGAACCATGTGATAAGTGACCTCCGTTTGATAGATCCATACCCAAAACTGTATCACCTATTTTCAATGCATACATAAATACAGCCATATTTGCTTGTGCACCACTGTGTGGTTGTACATTTGCGTGATCAACACCAAAAAGTTTTTTACAGCGTTCTTGTGCAAGTTGCTCGATAACATCAACATTTTCGCAGCCATTGTAAAATCTTTTGTGTGGTTTGCCTTCTGCGTATTTGTTTGTCAAAACTGAGCCGCAAGCTGCCATTACAGCAGGTGATGTGAAATTTTCACTGGCTATAAGTTCAATAGTGTTTCTTTGTCTTTCCAATTCTTTTTGTATTGCTGCTGCAACTTCTGGATCTTCTTTTCTTATAATATCCAATTCCATCTATACTTCTCCCTAATCCTCATCTTATTTATATTTTACAACAGTTAAAATGACATGTGAAATATGTTACATGAAGTGCAACTTGTATTTTAAAATGATAAAATTATTTTGGAGGAAGTATGTTAATACAAGGTTCTGTAAGAACAAATAGAACTCAATTGTTAATTGATAAATATAAAAATCTGCTTAAAAGTGGAGTCTCTGCTTGTGAAATTCTTGTGTTGTTACAAAATTCATATAAAAAAGATATTTTTCTGAATGCACTAAAGTTAGACAATGATATTACTCATTTTGAAAATCCTCAAATTTATACTTTTTATGGTCTGTGTTATAACACGATTAAAAATTGTTGGACATTTTTAGAAAATCATATCAAACAAGGTACAACAACTGTTTCTCCAAAACTTACTGGATTAGAAATTTCTCAGTTTTTCATCCGTAAAGCAATTAAAGAAGTAGGTTTTCAAGACTATAATTCGAAAATTAATCTTATTCATCAGCTTTTTAGAAGATATTCTCTTATTGTTAACAATAATCTATCTGATTCTGAAGTTGATTTGCGTTCAAATATTTTAAATGAAACTTTTGCTCATGATGCACAAAAAGCGTTGGAACTTTATAAGAAAAAAACACTTGAGTACAGAGCTTTTGATTATATTCGTCAGGTTAGTCTATTTCAATACATTTATAAAAATACAAACTATTTTAACAATATAAAATATTTGATAATTGATGATGCAGATGAAATTACACCCGCAGAGCTTGATTTCGTTTCTTATATTAAACCTCAGGTTGAGGATTTTGTAATAGGTTATGATCGCTATGGCTCATCACGTTTAGGATTTTTGAATACTGATATTAAAACTGTTGATATTATAGAAAAAATTTGTTCTGCCGATACGATAGAAAATCTTGACGAAATAAAAACGTTTGATTGTATATCTGAAAATATGCAGTATACAAGACGTTTAGAAATGATTGAAAATGCATTAAACAATGTTGTGGATTTAATATCTAATGGAGTTTTACCAAGTGAAATAACAATTGTTTCTCCTATTATTGATTCCGCTTTAAAATTTTATATTAAAGAAAAATTCGAACCTCTTCAAATAGATTATCAATACCTTTCCGGAAGCGAAAAACTTTGTGATAATAAAATTATTAAAAATATTATAAATATTCTTAAATTGTCTTTTGAGGAAAAAATTGATGTTTTTGAAATTAGAACTTTGCTAAGTACTATTTGTAAAATTCCTTTGAAATATTGTATTAAAATAGTTGAAAATTATACAAATACAGGCTTAATTTCGTATTTTGATTTAGATAATGATTTTTATAACAATCGCTTAAAAACTTTAATAGAGACTATGGATAAAGTAAAATCTATCAATTGTTTAAGCGAAAAGTTATATATTTTATATGAAAATTTAGTGATTGATAAGAATATTGATGGTTCTGATATAGAAAAGTTTAATTTCTTTTATAAACAAATTTTGGATTTTGAGGATGTTTTTTTTACCCAAAAAGATAAAATTGATTTTCAAAAATCTGTGTTAAAACAAATTGAAAATTCTATTATATCTGAAAACCCTTCTGTAGCTCCAGATATTAAATGCAATGCGTTGGTTATTGCAACGGCACAGAAAGTTATTGATTTTTCATTGAAAAGCAAATATCAAGTTTGGCTTGATACTAGTTCTGTATTTTGGATACGTGATGATTTTGGTACTTTGTATAATGCTTGGGTTTTTCAAAAATCATGGAATAAAGATGATTTTACATATGATGATAATATTAAATTTTCGCAATTAAAAATACATAAAATGCTTAGAAAGCTTTCTTTATTAGCTTCAAAAAAAGTTTTTGCGTATTCAAGTTTATTTGATTCTCAAGGTTTAGAAAATTTTGGCGGAATTGATGAATATATTTTAAAAACAAATAACGATAAAAAAAATGATAATAAAATTGTTGATTTTAATTTTAAACCAAGAGATGACCAAAAGCCTGTGCTTTCATATAAAAACGGTCATATGGCTATTTCAGCTGTCCCCGGTGCTGGTAAAACAACTATTCTTTTAGCATTGATAATTAAGCTATTGCAAACTGGTGAGAAAAGTGAAAATATTTTTGTGCTTACTTACATGGAATCTGCTGCCAGAAATTTTAAAGAAAGAATAAAACTTGCTTGTCCTAATTTGGAAAAGTTGCCTAATATTTCTACTATACATGGATTGGCACTTCGTATTTTAAAAGAAAATTCAAATTATGTTAAAGCAGGTTTGGCTGAAGATTTTGAAGTTTGTGATGATTCAACAAGACAAAAAATAATGCATGAGATTTTAGCATTTTTAAATTATTCTCAAGATGATTTTGATAAATATTTAAGTGCTGTATCTGCCGTCAAGCTTTCTAATATTTCAAAAATTTCATTTACAAAAGATGTTGAATTGAAGAGGTTTTTAAAATTCTACGATACTTATAACAAATATTTAAAAAATAAAAATTTAATAGACTATGACGATATGCTTTTGTATTGCGTAAAGATTTTAGAGGAAAATAAAGATATTTCTGATTATTATCAAAACCTTTGCAAATTTTTAATTGAAGATGAGGCACAGGATTCTTCTGCTATTCAGCAACGGTTGCTTTCTATTTTGAGCGGTAAATATAAAAATTTAATTAGATGTGGAGACATAAATCAAGCTATTACAGCTACATTTACTAATGCAGATTTAGATGGTTTTAGAAACTTTGTTAATAATTCTTCTTGTGTAACAATGGATCATTCTCAAAGATGTGCAAGAGATATTTATACTTTAGCTAACAAGTTAATTGAATTTTCTAAATCTAACAATGATTTTAAAAATGCATTTTTTGATATCAAAATGAAAGAGGTAGCAGGCAAAAACCCTAAGAACAACGATGCTATTGAGTCTAAAATATTTGATGATTATATAAAAGAAAGAGAATTTTTACTTGAAAAAATTAGAAATATTTTTAAAATTGATCCGACAGCAAGTGTCGCTATTTTAGTTAGAAATAATTACAATATAGAGGAATATGCTGAATTTTTATCGGGTTATGGCTATACGGTTTCGACAAGGAGTGATTGTCTTAATAGACAACCTGTGTTTTTGTTGGTTCAACATTTTCTTGAGTATTGTGCTCACCCTTGGCGTAATGAAGTTGTGATTAAACTTATAAAAGTTTTTTGTAACCAACGGTTATTAAATATAACTCAAAATGATATAGATTATGTTAAAAGTCTTAAGACTCCTTTTATATTGCAAAACAGTGATGAACTGCCTTCAAACTCGTTGTCTTGCTTTTTGTGGGATTTGAACTATTGGCTTGAAAATTCATTTTTGCCAATTGAAGAATTTACTTTAAAAGTTGGTAATTATTATTACGATACTGAAATTGAAAAATCGAATGTGTATATGATTGCTTTATTTTTGAAAAATTTTGAGCAGCAGTATAAAACAAGAGATATAATGCTTGAAAAGCTTAATGAGTTTTCTCTTCGTTCTTTTGGCTCAACTTTTAATTTCTTTTCAAATGAACAACAAAAGTTTGAATCTCATGATGATATACAGATTATGACTTATCATAAATCAAAAGGCGATGAGTTTGATTATGTCTTTATTCCCGGTTTTGATGAAGAAACTCTATGTTTTAACAAAAATAATGTAAAAATTAAATCAAAAGAACGGTTTCTTGAAGCAGTAAAAGGTTTAAACTCTAAATATAAAATAAAGAATGAAGACGAACAAAAACTGATACAAGTAGAAGAAAATCTTCGTCTTTTTTATGTCGCTGTGACAAGGGCTAAGAAAAAATTGTTTGTCACAGCATCAAAAAAAATAAAGAAGTATTCTCGTGTAAAAGATTCAAATCCTTCAGAATTGTTTGATGAGCTGTTAAACTCAATCGGAGTTAATAATGAATAGTAATGAAAAAATACAAACATATACACTAGGCAAATTGCAGATGTATGATGAGTGCCCTCAAAAATATAAACTTTGTTATATTGATAAAGTACATATTGTTGAAAATATAGGCAATATTAAATCTTCTCAAAAAGGCAATAATATTCACAATATTATTAATTTTTATTTAAAAGGTGAAGATGTTTCAAAGCTGGTTTCTGCCTTATCCTCTTCCGAAAAGACACTTTGGCATAACTTTAAGAATAGCGAAATATCCTCTATGAATTATTTTGCAAGCGAGTATGCTTTTAATCTGCGTTTGGATGAATACTGGCTGACAGGCAGAATTGATGCTTTATTTGAAAATGGCGGAAATTATGTAATTTTAGATTGGAAAACAGGTGAAAAGTTTAATCCTGAAAATGTAAAATTTCAAACTACTTTTTATCTGTTTTGTATGTATGAAATTTTAAAATCTAAAGGTTATGTTAAAGAGACAAAACAACTTTCTCTTTATTATATGGATCTGGCAAATGACAGTATTATAAAAATTCATTTTGATGATGATTTGTACATAAAATATAAAAATCAAATATTGGATATTATTAACAAAATTAATAATAACAACAATTTCTTCTGCAATAAAACTGATAGATGTAAAAATTGCAAATACTATAGAGCTTGTCCATATTGGTAATTTGTATAAAAATAAAGCTTCCTAAAAAGGAAGCTTTTTCAATATTTGAATTATATATTAATCCAAATAGAATGCAGTGATAACTTTGTGAGTTTCTTCAGCATAATCAATAGCTTTGTGAAGAGTATTTGATGTATGTGACAAGAAACAAATGAGCTGTTGACAGTCATCAATAATTTCCCTGTTGCAAATGCGACTTGCATCAGCAAGAGTCATCATTGCTCTGTCAGCATGTTCAATTATATTAGGTACACCAATCAACTGATCTTGGACGTCAGAGGGCTGTTGTCCAATTGTTTGAGGAAGAATAACTTTAAGTTTTTCAGGATTCGATTTCATAGCACCACGAATTGTAGCAGCGTTTGTACCTGAAGAACCACCTGACGTTATTATTGTATTGCCTTGTGAAACTAAAGCAAATGATAATGTTTCAATAATTTGCTGGTGTGTAATTGGCAAATTACGGCTGCCAATTATAGCTATTCTCTTTGCTGACTGTTGTATAGTAGCAAGTTCCATTGCAAGCTGATCAACTGTATTTGCATCATCTTCAGACACTTTGTCTAAATCATCAATAGGAACCATAATTGACGATTGTTGTTCCTGATTTTCTTTGTTTTCTTCTGACATAGTTTATCCTAAATTAAATATTTTACTTAGAACTTTTTTTTGATTATCATAATAATAGCATAAATTGACAAAAATAAAAGGGTTTTTCATAAAACTGTATAAAAAAGTCGAAACTACACTTTAATATTCGGGGATTTTTTAATTGGAAGAGTTATTAAAATCATTAAATGACAGACAAAAAGAGGCTGTTCTCGAAAAAGAAGGTGCCTTGCTGGTACTTGCAGGTGCGGGCAGCGGCAAAACAAAAGTTTTGACTACTCGTATAGTTAATCTAGTAAAATCAGGTGTAAGTCCTTATAAGATTCTTGCAGTTACTTTTACAAATAAAGCTGCAAAAGAAATGAAAGAACGTCTTTCCAAAATGATTGGAGAAGAAGTTGTCAAAAAAATGTGGGTTGGTACTTTTCACAATATTTGCGGTCGTATTTTACGTTTTGATATTGAGAATTATCAAAGTCCTGATGGAAAAAAATGGGATAAAAACTATGTTATTTACGATGATACGGATACAAATACAATAATTAAAAATGCATTGAAAAAGCTCAATCTTGATGAAAAGGTTTATGCACCAAAGCTCATTAAAGCTACTATAAGTAATGCAAAAAGTAAAATGCAAGATGCATATACTTTTTCAACCAGAGCAAGAGACTATAGGACTCAAAGAATTTCAGAAATATACGAAGAATATGAAAAACAGTTATTGCTAAATAATGCTATAGATTTCGATGATATGCTCCTTTTGACGGTAAATCTTCTTTCTACAAACGAAGAAGTTAGAAATAAATACCATGAACGTTTTTCTCATATTCTTGTTGATGAATTTCAAGATACAAATTTGAGTCAATATATGTTAATTCGTCATTTGTATTCCAATGGAAAAACAGATGAGGAATTAAAAGGCAGAAGCTTGTGTGTAGTTGGAGATGTTGACCAATCAATTTATAGTTGGAGAGGCGCTGATTATAAGATTATACTGAATTTTCAAACTGATTATAAAAATACAAAACTTATTAAGCTGGAACAAAATTATCGTTCAGTTTCTACCATTTTGGATGCAGCAAATGCAATTATTGTAAATAACGCTGAAAGAGTAAGCAAAAATCTATATTCAACAAAAGGTAAAGGCGAAAAAATAGAGATATATGAAGCTCAAGATGAGTCAAATGAAGCTTATTATGTTGTTAACAAGATTAGAAATAATGTATCTAACTTAAATGAATGTGCAATTTTGTATAGAACTAATTCTCAGTCGCGTGCTTTGGAGGAAGCTTTGATTTCTCAAGGTATTTCTTATCGAATGGTTGGTGGTTTAAAATTCTATGAACGAAAAGAAATTAAGGATATTATTGCCTATCTTAAGTTGTTGTATAACAGGCACGATTCTCAAAGCTTAAAAAGGATTATCAATGTACCAAAGCGTTCTATTGGTGATTCAACTGTCAAAAAAGTTCAAGATCTTGCCGGTTCTTTGGATTGTTCTTTGTTCGATATAATTGAAGATATTAATGAGTACGATGATTTTTCAGCATCTGTAAAGTTAAAACTTTCAAATTTTAAATTGCTTTTGGATAAACTTGATGAAAACAAAGATAAATTGTCTTTTCCTGAGTTTGTCGCTTTTGTTATTGAGAAAACAGGATACCTTGCAGAATTAAAAGCTGAAGACACAGAAGAGTCTCGTTCAAGGATAGAAAACCTTCAAGAGTTAGTTAACGTTGCAAGAGATTTTTCTCCGGAAGATGAAGATAATGTACTTGGTGAATTTTTGGCTCAAGTTGCTTTGGTAACTGACTTGGATGAAACTCCTGATACTGATAATGCTGTTACTTTAATGACATTGCATGCAGCTAAAGGTCTTGAGTTTGAAACAGTATTTTTGGCAGGGCTGGAAGAAGGTATTTTCCCTCATAGTCGTTCTTTGGGTGATTATAGTAAGCCTCAAGATTTAGAAGAAGAAAGACGTTTGATGTATGTTGGGGTTACTCGTGCTAAGCAAAAATTGTACATAACTTATGCAAAACGCCGTCAGATGTGGGGCAAAACTGTATACTATCCGCCAAGCAGATTCTTAGAAGAAATTCCTTACAATTTAACAGACAGGCATGTTTCTGATGGTGGTTCATTGTCTGATGAAAGAACTTCTACTTTTAGACAAGCTGTATCAAAACTTAAGTCTGATCGTTCAGGTTATGTTGAAAAAACAAATTCTTTTGGAAGTGGCTTTGTTGCACCTTTGCAAGGTCCTCAAATGCAAAGCATAAGCAAAGTTGTTAAGCCAAAACCAACTTATAATCCACAAAAAGATCAACCTAAGACAAATTTTACAAAAAGAGAAGCTTTTGTTGTAAAGAATGAACAAAATAAAATTAATGACGAAGAAAAAGTTAAAAAAATATTAGAAAATAATCCTATTCAAAAGTTACTTGAAGAACGCAAGAAAAAAGAAGCTGCTGCAGCTGCCGTTTATTCTTCTTCAACTTCGATTACACAAAAAGAATTTCAAAAAGGTGATAGAGTCTTTCATGGAAAGTTTGGCATCGGGCATGTAGAAGAGATTAAAGAATCGGGCTCGTCAAAAAGTTATCTTATTGATTTTGGCAAACAAGGCAAAAAACTTGTAGATTCTTTATACCAGAATTTGAAAAAGTTTTAAATAATCTGTTTTATCTTTTATATAAATTTTTTATGAGAAGAAATGACCTCTTTTTGAGTCAAGAGTAATATTATCAAAAGAATATAATCTTGCAGGTCTTTTTGAACCTGATTTTGTGTATTCATCAAGCTCTTTCAATATTGCAAGAGAAAGGAATTTTTTTCTAAAGTTTCTTTTATCCAATTTCTTCATTAATATTAATTCATAAGCTTTTTGTAGTTCTGTCAAAGTGAATTTTTGCGGTAGTAATTGATATGCTATTGGACAGAACTCAAGACGTTCTCTTGTACGTTTAAGTGAGTATTCAATAATTTCTTTGTGGTCAAATGCCAAAGCCGGCAATGAATTAACCGGATGCCATTTTACTTCTGTAATTTCTGTATTTTCTTCAAAAGAAAGAACAATATCATCAGATCTAATTAATGCAAAATAAGCACATGTAATTACACGAGAATTAGGGTGACGCAATGGGTCACCAAATGTGTATAACTGTTCAAGATAAATATTTTGTACGTTAGTTTTTTCTTTTAATATACGTAAAGCTGCATCGTCCAATGTTTCTGATATACGTACATATCCCCCTGGCAAAGCCCATTTGCCTTTGAATGGTTCATGTGCACGTTTTACAAGCAATGCTTTTAGTTTTCCATCTTTAATCGTTAAAATAACTACGTCGGTAGTGACCTCGTGAGTTTTAGTTTCTTTAAACATACATCCTCGGCTAAGTTATAACTTTATTATATTTTAAAATAAACAAAAAGCATTTTGTATTATATTGCTAAAAAATTTACAAAATGCTTTTTATTTTTTTTAATTAATTTGTTTTAAATTGCACCTGATAGTGATACAAAAGGTAATCTGTCATTGCTGTCTATTCCTGCACCTTTTAAAACATTGTTTTCAGAATCAATTGAAAGTGATTTTCCTGAAACACCTTGTGATTTATATTTTGTAATTGCAGGATCAGGATTTGCTTTTTGTGCGTAATATTCATTCATGATACCTCTAACAAATCTTTTCGTTTCAGCAAAAGGAGGTACTCCTTTGTATTTGCTCACGTTTCCCGGACCTGCATTATATGCAGCAAGTGCCAGTTCCATTGATCCAAATTTTTGGTACATCATTTTGTAATACATTAAACCGCCACGAATATTGTCGCTCAAATAGTATGGATTGTATCCCAATCTTCTTGCTGTTGATGGCATTAATTGAAATACACCAACTGCTCCGTATGAGCTTCTTTTTTCATGTACGAAACCTGACTCCATTTTTGCAATACTTAAACCCAAAGCAGGATCAATACCCATCTCCAAAGAATGTTTTACAATGTAATCTTTGACTGTGGCTTTTGATGTTGCTGCTTGTGTTTGATTTGGATTTGCTAAAAGGCAAAAAATGAATAGTAAGGTTAGTGTTAGTAACTTTCTAATCAAATGTTAATCCTCTGTTTTGTAAATTGAAACGGGAAAAAGCGATTGCTTTTGGTGCATTAATTAAAGATAAATATCTTCAACAGGTGCTCCCCGTGAAACTCATTTTTTAATAACTCTACTTTGACATTCATAGACTTATTAAAAAACTTGTTCTTGTACATAATACTGCATAAAGATAAAAAGTCAAGTTACAAGACACTTTTCACCTTTTGGGAGCCCTCTTTCTCCCTTTGATAGCTTGTTTTTCCCGATGTTTTAATTTTTTTTCAAACTATAAGTTTTTTAAATTAGATGACTGAATATTCATTTGTGTTAATATAATATAGAGGGAGATTTGAATGCCTAGAAAAAAATGTATTGAAATTGTTCTCGATGTTGAGACAACAGGACTAGATTACAAAAAAGAGCGAATTATAGAATTTGCCGCTGTTAGACTTGAAAATGGTGTTATAAAGGATAGTTATGAAACATTAATTAATCCTCAACAGCATATTAGAAAATCAAGCATGGCTGTTCATGGTATTACTGAGGAAATGGTTGCTGATCAACCTACTGAAGATGAGGTAATGCCAAAGATTCTTGAGTTTATTGGTGATTATCCGATTGTTGCTCACAATGCAATTTTTGACTACAACTTTATTAATGAAGCTTCTAAAAGACTTTATGGTAAACCTATTGAAAATCAAAGAATTGACTCACAATTTTTATTCAAAGAAGTTTACCCTGAGTTTGAGTCTCATGGACTTGAAAATTTAATGATTAAATTCGGTGTTGAATTTGATACAAGACATAGAGCTATGGCAGATACTATTGGTCTAGCTCAGGCTTATCCCAAACTAAAAAAGCTTTATGAGAAAAAATATGATTGGCAAATGAAGCAGATAGACAATATTGATTATTTGTTTGAGCGTTTTTTGCGTATTCAACAAGCTGTTCAGACTATGCAATCTGAACTTCAGGATTTGAAATCAATTTTTAAACTGTATTTTGATGAAGGCGGAAAACCGGTGGAAGCAACTACAGGCGAAAAATTGGTATATCAATCAAAACAATCATATTCATATGATTTTGTTCAAATTAAAGATATTCTAGATGATATAGGAGCTTTACCAAAGGCCGTAAAGCTTAACAATGGTTTTGTTGACAGGCTGGTTAGCGGTAAGAGCTTGGATGAAGAGACAAGGGAAAAAATAAAAGCTGCACGCTGTGATTTTTCTGAAACAAGAAATATTCAAGTTATAAAAACAGACAAACATCATTGTTAGTTTTTTGTATTATGATATTTTTAACAAAATAAAGCCCCTGATATTATCAGGGGCTAAAATTTAAGTCTAGTTGCCGAATTCCTCTATTTTTTCTCTTTTTTGTTGTGGTTGTGATTTTGCTTTTATTAAGCTATAAAATTGTTTCCAAATCTTGTTGCACCGATAAATACGCATTCTTCTAGCATTGAATCAAGGCTTCTGTAGATTTTTCTTGCAGGTTTTTTTTCTGCTTCTTCAATAGCTGATTTTGCTTCTTCATATTGTGTTGCGATTGCTAATGTATAATTTGCGAATGGATTTGTAGCGTTTATCATTTCTCTCTGACCTCTGTTGTTTTCTCTTACATATATATAAAAACTAAAAGTATATATTAATTGCCAAATTAGTATATACTTTGCTTAATATTTCTTAACAAAAGGTTAAAAAGTAATGATATCGCTATTTATATTCATTGCGCAAATATCCAAATCATGTGTCCAGTAGATTTTTGTATTGTTTAATATTTCTATATCATTGATTGCGGCATTATTTATATTTGTAGATGCCATTGTGACAGCTGTTCTTAGGTCAATCATGTTTGCTTTTACAATGCGTTTGATGATGTCACTTACAAAAGTTGTACTACCAGCCATTGTACCATTTGAATCAACGGCTTTTCCGTTTTTTAAAAATACTGTTTTTCCACAAAATTCCATTGATTCTTTATTGGAATGTGTAATTGGCAATGCATCGCTTATTAGTATTATTTTATTTAATGATTTTGTTCTGAAAGTTATTTTTAGTACATTATCTTGAACGTGTTTGCCATCAGCTATTATTTCCGTATAAATATTATCATTCGTCAATGCACTGACAACTGTAGATGGTTCTCTATGTGAAAATTCTCCCATTGCATTATAAAGGTGTGTGACTTGTTGTACTTCACATAGATCTGCTCCTTTGCAATGTCCTGCTGATACCCGAATTCCCTTTGATTTGAGGTATTTACACAGCTCAAAATTTTCATCAAGTTCCGGTGCGAGGGTGACTATTTTTATTGTTTTATCTTCAATTTTTTGAAAATTATCGACTGTTGGTTTTAAAAATAATGATTCGTCATGAATTCCTTTTTTTTGTGGATTCAAGAAGATTGCTTCTAAATGTATACCTAGTATTTTGGCACATTGAAGTTTTTCGGATTCTTGAAATTCTATAGCTTTTTTTATTTCATAAATTTGAGTACGAATATGTTCGATTGTATCTGTTACCAATGTGGGATAGAAACCACATACGCCGTATTTTAAGATTTTCTTGGAAAATTCAATAAAATCAGCTGCTGTACAATTGGAAAAGTCTATACCAAAGCCCCCATGAAGATGTTGTTCAATGAGGGCATTAGTTTCAATTAAATTATCTGCAGAATTGTTCATAACTTATATTATATAAGTTCTTGCAAATCTTTCAATAGGCCTTTATGTTTTGAAGCAAATTTGCTACCTCTTGCTTCAATTGCCATTTTTAATATTAGAGGTAAATTTAAGCCTGTGCAATCTTTAGCATTTTTTAGATATAGTTCTTCAAAATTGTCAGGTAATCTCAAAGACCAGTTTTTGTCACCAGATGTACCAGGTGTATTGTAAGTTTGTTTTAGACCGAAAAAGTCTGTAAAAAATACTTGAATATTAGCTGCTTTAGAAGCAAATATTTCGGCTAATTTGACATTTTTCAATGCTGTTGCATCAGTAGTCAATTTTACTATCAAATCATCTCTTTCTTTGCCCTCAAGTTCTGAATACATATCATCTACAAGATTTACAACATTGAGATAGCCTTCATGAGTATTTATCATCTCATCTGCCCACATTGAAATAGGTTCGTTGTCATGTGTGCCTACCATAGCCCAGCTTCTTTCTACAATATTGCAGCATCTGTATGGATGTTCAGGCATTTCATGTTTTACAAATTGAGTTAGTCTCATTCCTTGAAGATCATATTCTTTCATAACAGATTCTACAGGAAATGTCAGTGTGCCTAAATCTTCACATACGATTGCGTCTTTATTGAGGCCTTCTTCTTTTGCTGCAGCTATAACAATCTTTTCAATCATAGCTCCATATTTTTTAATTTGTTCTTTTGAAAGCTTTTTAACTCTTTTTTCTTTGTCTGAGCCTACTTCAAGGTTCAAATCATCCATTGTTGCTATTGCATATTTAGATAATTCAGGATGTTCAGGAGAAGAATAGAGTCTGCCTGCACCTTGCTCCGGCATTGGTTTTTTACCTGTTTTGTATACCCAAGGATCAATTAAACCAACAATGTGATCAATTCTTACCCCACCTGGATTTTCTTTAAACATTTTTTTATAAAGATGTTTGAGTAGTTGTCCTGCTTCTCCTAATGATCCGTCAGGATTAAACATTTTTTCCGGATCAACTACGGGGAATCCCCAAGCTTGACCGTCTTTTGAAAAATAATCAGGAGGGCATCCAAGCATCCAGCCATCTAAAAACAATGATTGATAAGCCCAGCTGTCTCTGTCAGAGAATGCAACTTGTCTGTCTGCAATCATTTTTAAATCATCTTTTTGAGCATATTTTTTTGTTTCTTCGTTTTGTTTTGAAGCAACAAATTGACAAAATGCATAGTAGTTTATTTCATCATAATATTTCAATCTTAATTCTTTTTCTCTTAAGAATGATGCTTTTTTGTCTTCTTCTGTTTTGGGATTAAAAAGATTTCTGTCTATTTTGCTGTCCCATAATGGCCAGTAATCGTTGTTATTTTCAATTACAAGTGCTTCATATAAAGCATCTTTTGAAAGCCAAAAATCATTTTCTTCTTTAAATTTTTCAAATTCTTTATTTAATTTTTTATCGTTCCATTGTTTAAAGTTAACATAAGCTTCTTGCAAAGCTTCTTCTTGTGCTTTAAAAATATAGGAATATGCTGTTTTGTTTATATCTTTATTGGGGTTTTCGTTACATACTTTTTGATATGTAGATTCAGAAAGAATATTTCCCCATTCTTTTTTGGTAAGTTGTTCTAAATCAATAAAAAGAGGGTTGTTTGAAAAAATTGTACCAGTGTATGGTGATGAGTCACAAGCTTTTGTTTTACCTTGTGGGCCAAGTTGGATTGCATTAAATACTCCTGAAGCAAAGTCCATTAAATGTTTGCCTGCTTCGGAATTTGGTGTGCCAAATCCTGTATTTTTTTCTGTTTCAGCAGGGAAGCTGTTTCCATGAATAATTAGCGCAAAATTCTTTTTTCCAAGTTCTTTAAGTGCTTTTTTGCAAACTTTTTTGAATTTTTTCATATCTTTTTTGTCTGTTTCTGCACAGCAAATCATAAATACACCCCTTTTTGACTATAATTTATACTATATTCTTTCCACATTAATCGTACCATCTAGTATATTATTTTTATATAGTCAATGTGCATAATTTATAACTGTTTTTACATTTCTTAACTTAAATTTTTATAATTATGCATTTCTGTGAAAGAATGCAGCAATTTCTTTTTCACTAAATGTATGAACAATTGGTCTGCCATGTGGACATGTATATGGCAATTTGGTTGTTTTCCATTTTTTTATTAAGTCTTCCATCTGCCATAGGTTGAGTTCTGTACCTGCTTTTACTGCTGCTTTGCAAGACATTGTAACAAGCATTTTTTCTTCTAAATTATTTAAGTCGCCATGCAAATTTTCTAAAATATCTGAAAGAATATCTTTTATTTTTACATGAGCTATTACTTGCGGAATTTTTTTGAATACAATTTCTGTTTCAGAAATTTGTTCTATCTGAAACCCAAAGCGCTTTAGCTTTTCACTGTTTTCTACTATTAATATGACATCTTGAGGCTCAAGAGATATTACGTCTGAAATCAAAAGCAGCTGTGAAGGAATTTCTTTATTTAATTCTTTTTGTAAGTTTTCAAATATGTATCTTTCATCAGCTATATGCTGATCTACAATTTTAAGTTCTTCGTTTTCTTCAAAAATTATGTATGTATTTTTATATTGACCTATAATTTTAATTTCTTCATTTATTTCAGCTGTTATGTGCAAGTTAAAATCAATTTGTTTTACTTCTTTGTCATATGATATGTCGGTATAATTTAATGAATTTTCAAGAGTATTTTCATTTTTTGTAGAAATTTTGTTAAATGTAATATCATCGAGATAAACTGCATCATCATTTATCGATGTGTCATCAGATTTTTGTGTTTGCTCATTGTTATAATTTCCAAAAGGTATTAACACATCGCTGTTTGATTGTGTTTTTGGGGGTATTGTTGAAAGAGCATCAAGTATAGAACTGTATATAAAATTAAATATCTGATTAGGATTTTTGTATCGTACTTCTTTTTTTGTCGGGTGGACATTTACATCTACATCATTTGCAGGTATTTCAAGATTTATACATACAAATGGGTATTTCCCAGCAGGCAACATATTTTTGTATGCGGTATCTATTGCTTTTAATATAACAGGACATTTTACAACTCTGTTATTTACAAATACATATATAGATTTTTTTGATGAACGTGTAAACTCAGGTGTTGAACAATAGCCTTTTGTGTAAAGTTTTGAAACTTCATCTGATTTGTTTATTTTTTTTAGTTCAGTTGCAATAGAGTTAGAGTATATTTCTGTCAAGACACACAACAAATCTCCACTGCCAGATGTTTTTATTGGCGTTTTGCCTTCATAAATTAATGTAAATGAAATTTGTGGATTTGCTATAGCTATACTTTGTATGATTTCTGATATTGCGGCAAGTTCTGTTCTTTCTGATTTCAAAAATTTTTGTCTTACAGGTGTGTTGTAGAATAAATCTTTTATTTCCATTGTTGTACCTATTGCACAACCCAAAGGTGATTTTTTAACATTAGATTCTTCACATTCTACTTTTGTCCCTGTTTCTAAGTCTTTTGTCCTTGTTTTACAAGTTACTTTTGCAATGGAGATAATACTTGATAGAGCTTCTCCTCTAAAACCCATTGTGTGAATGTCAAATAAATCTTCAGATGATGAAATTTTACTGGTTGCATGTTTTGTAAATGCAAGTTCTATATCATCAGGATGTATGCCTGTTCCGTTGTCTGCAACTCTTATTGACAAGCAGTCTTTGCTTATTTCTATTTCAATTTTTGTTGCTCCTGCATCAATAGAGTTTTCAACAAGCTCTTTTACAACAGAAGATGGACGTTCTATAACTTCTCCTGCAGCAATTTGATTTATTAGTTGTCTGGATAGTTGTTTAATCCTTTTCAAAATTTTCTACTCCATTCCCTGTTTTTTATTCTATATCATTTTGTTTCAATGTGCTATATTGTAATTGTGAATAACTTACAAAACGAAATAATTAAAACAAAAAAAATATATCGAGATTTATTTTTGCATGCGCAAAAAGCAATTGATAAACAGCTTTATGCACTAAAAACGGCTTCTTTGTGTAATCATTGTAAAGAAAATTGTGATATAGATTTTAATAAAATTACTTTATTTCAAAAATTTCCTATTGGCTGCAGATATAAATTTTGGCAAGAAGCTGCTTTGAATTGTTTGGAAAACAAAATTTCAAAAGATATATATCAAAAAATACAACTTATTGAAAAAAGACGTCAGTGTTTTTCTTGTGGAAAGTGTACTTCTTGTTGTAAGTTAGCTAGCTCTGAATATTCTTATGAAGAGCTCAAAGAAAGAGCAAAAAAAGGGGATAAATTTTCAAAAGAATTTGTTAGTGTTTTTGTTCCATACAATAATCATGATGAACCAAGAAAAATTTATCCGGATTATATAGATATGATTGAACAAAATTTTCATGGACATTCGGAGGTCTATTTTTATTATTGTCCTAAACTCGGTGATAATGGCTTGTGTAGTGATTATGAAAACAGACCGGATATCTGCAAAGATTTTCCTAATAATCCTTTAGTCGCATTGCCTTTAAAATGTTCGTACAATCAATGGAAACAAGAAGTCGAAATAACAGCTCTCACATTACATGCACTCATTGATATTGTCGGATTTTATAAAGAAAAATTAAATGACATAATTAAGTCAGAGTAATTTAGCTTCTTATGTCAGCAGCTTTTTTGTGTGCCATTAATCCTTCTTCATTTGCAATAATTGATGCTGTTTGTGAAAGTTTTTTTGCTGTTTCTTTGTCTACATGTTGATATGTTTGAATTTTTATGAAATCGAATACACTTAGTCCACCGGAGTATCTTGCAACCATATTTGTGGGGAGTGTATGGTTTGTCCCTGCACAATAGTCACCAAAAACTTCTGCGGAATAGTTACCAATAAACAATGAACCGTAGTTTTTGAAAGAATTTATTTTATTATTTGCATTTTCAAAACATAGTTCCAAATGTTCTGGTGCCCTGTCTTCTGAGAGTTCTATTGCTTGTTCGAGATTTTCAACTATTATCGCAAAAGATTTTTTATAGGACTCATTTGCTATTTCTTTTGTAGAAAGTTTGTTAAGCATTTGAGATGCCATGTTATCAACTTCTTTTGCAAATTTTTCGCTAAAACAGATTAAATAAGCGCGTGCATCTTTGTCGTGTTCACATTGAGCCAGCATATCAGCTGCTACAAATTCCGGATTTGCAGTGTCATCTGCAATAATAAGTACCTCTGATGGGCCTGCAAGAAAATCTATACCGCAATCTCCATAAATTTGTTTTTTTGCTGCAGTGACAAATTTGTTGCCTGGGCCAACAATTTTATCAACTTTTTCTATTGTTTCTGTTCCGTATGCCATTGCAGCAATGGCTTGTACCCCGCCTATTTTATAAATTTTATCAGCACCTGCTAAGTCACAGGCTACTATTGTTACATCTTTTATTTTCGGAGAGCAAGCGATTACTTTTTCAACTCCAGCTACCTTTGCCGGTAAGATTGTCATAATGGCAGTGCTTGGGAGTGGATAATTCCCTCCCGGGATATAGCATCCTGCTTTTTTAAGTGGAATTATTCTATGACCAAGAGATGCTCCGTTTATATTAGTGTCTAGATTTTTTATGCATTCAATTTGTTTTTCTGAAAATTCTTTTACGTTTTTAATAGCAGTTTTTATTGCATCAATCGTTTTTTTATCAACATTTTTGTATGCCTTTTTAATTTCATCTGATGTTACTTCAATATTTTCAATCATCCCGTCGCCAAATTTTCTAGAATATTTGACAACTGCTCCATCGCCGCTTTTTTTTACATCTTGGATTATCTCATTTACTGATGTTATTGTTTCAAATTCTATGTTTTTTAAAAATTCTTCTTTTTCTGCAAAGCTTAAATCATCATATTTTAAGATTTTCATATTATCCTCTTTACAAGTTCATAAAACGCGGTTTCTAGCTCTATGTATTTGATATTTAGAGTGTTGATTTTAGGTATCATTATAATAGACATATATTTATTTAAACTGTCTAAGGAATTTTTTTTAATTGCCAATCTGCAAGCTTCTCTCATAAGACGTTTTATTCGGTTTCTTTTAACTGCTCTTTTGTGATATTTTTTGCTGACTACAAACCCAAATTTAGTTGGTAGTGTTGTGTCTTTTTTTTCTTTACCTATATAAATCGTCAAATAAGAATTTGAGATTATTTTATGGTTTTTATATGTAGCATCAAATGCCTTTTTGTTTTTTAGCCTGTATTTTTTAGGAATCATATTATTTATTAAAACATAAAAAAGGTTTGCAATGTTTTAAGTGAGTGCAAACCTTTTAAAAATATTTATTTGAAATATTAGTGCTAAATTACGCTCTTTTTTTAGCTTCAATAGCTAATTTGTGGCGACCTTTTGCTCTTCTTCTGTTCAAAACTGTTCTTCCGCCGGGTGTAGCCATTCTAGCTCTAAAACCGCTGACGTTTTGTCTTTTTCTTTTTGTTCCTTCTAATGTACGTCTCATTTTATTGCTCCTTGAATTAATTTTTTTGCGTTATATCATAATAAATAAGACATAGACGATTGTCAAATATGCATAATAGAGGAATTAATAAAGGTTTACACATATGAATAAAAAAATTGCTTTTATAGGTGCCGGAAAAATGGCCACAGCTATAATAAAAGGTCTTTTAAAATCTGATTTATTTGATAAAAATCATATAGTAGCTTCTGAACCTAATATTGAATATGCTCATAAAGTCGAAAAAGAATTGGGTATAAAAATTGTTCACAACAACAGAGAAGCGGTTTCACAAGCTGATATCATTTTACTAGCTGTAAAACCGTTTGTTGTAAAAGGAGTGCTTACTGAGATTGAAGATAAAATTGATGACAGCAAACTTATTGTAACCATTGCAGCTGGTATTTCTTCAAATAAAGTAGAAGAAATTTTAGAGAAAAAGGCACGTGTTGTTAAAGTTATGCCTAACACACCTGCATTATTGGGTGTAGGAATGAGTGCCGTATGTAAAGGTGAAAATGCAACAGACGAGGATTTTGATTGTGTAAAATCAATTTTTAAATCAGTCGGAGAAGTTGTTGATGCTCAGGAAAAAGATATAGATGCCATTACTGGCGTAAGTGGTTCCGGTCCGGCTTTTTATTACTATATTATAGATGAAATTGCAAAAGCTGGTGAAAAACTTGGTCTTGATTATAATATTGCTTTAAAATTGTCTGCTCAAACTGCACTTGGCGCTGCAAAAATGATTTTGGAAACAGGTGTTGATCCACAACAGTTAATAACTAATGTTACGACACCAGGTGGTACAACCGCAGAGGGAAATAAAGTTTTAAATGAAAGCAATATCTCTGAAATTCTTTTTGAAACAGTAAAGAAAACTGCAGAGAAATCTGAGATTATGGGAAAACAATTATAATAATTTGTTTAATATTAAAATTCATAACTGTAGCCGGTAGTGTTTATATTTGTTGATTCTTTGGCTGTATTTTGTTTCTGAATTTCAGTTTCATTGTTTAGTATATTTTTCTTTTTTTTGTATTTCATTTTTTGTGAATATTCTTGAAAGTTTTTGTCTTGTATCTCAAGTGCGTTTAAGTATGCAGATTTGTTCTCTTTTGAAAAATTCTTTATTATATATGTTTCTATTTTTTCACCAATTAGGCCGGCTTTAATTTGATTATCATTATTATAAAAAGTAATTTTCTTTAATAGTAATGATTTGATTAGTATTTCTGGCTCAATTAGTGATATATTTTCTTGTTCTTTGTATGCTGCTTTTAAAATTCTTTTGGGGTGCAATATTGATAAATGTGAGTGTATTATTTGTGAATTATTTTTGTGTGCATTTAATAGTATTTCTAAATCTTCATTTAACATCTTTTCACATGTAATGTAATTCTTGTTTTCAAAGCAAACTTTGTTTACGTTTTCATATCTTGTTTTGTCTACATGTAATTTTTGTTTTGAGGATTGCAGTTTGTAAGTGAACAACAATATCGGAACTGCTGTAATCAACATTATGACAAGTATTATCAGTATTGTATTTTTGGTTTTCATTATTTAATCTTTTCTTGTATTTTAAGTTTTTATTTTAAGATTATAATAATAGTTATGGAAAACAAATACAACAAAAAAAATAATAAAAAATTAAAAGCACCTGAAATTAAAATTAAAAACATGGGTGTTGATATTGATAAAAATGAATATAGAGAGATTGTTCTTTCAAACTCGGCCAGACCTGAAGCATCTTTTTATGATAGATATAGGTAGTTTAAAATATTTAAAAGCTTATATTTACATAAAACAGCAAATTGATAATGAAGTCGGCAACCAGTAAATAAAAAGTTGCTTCGATTGCAGATTTTGTTGTTGATATGCCTACATCTTTTGCGCCACCTACAGTTTTGTATCCTTGAGTAGCACATACCAATGTTATGAGTATTCCGAATACAAAAGCTTTAAGTATGCTTATATAAATATCCTTTGCTTGCAATAGCAACCATACGGTGTTCATAAATCTGTTTGGGTGTAATTGAATTGCAAAATATGCAACCATCATACCGCCAACTATACCTATAAATTCTGCGATGATAACAACCATAGGAACTGTTATTGCAGAAGCAATTAATCTGGGTGCAAAATAATATCCAACAGGATCGACTCCTAGTGTTTTTATTGCATCGACTTGCTCTGTAACTTTCATATTAGCGACTTCTGCACAAATTGCAGTACCAGCTCTTGCTCCTATTGCAAGTGCTGCAAATCCGGGTGCAATTTCTCTGACTAAAGCTACTGCAATGAACCCTCCTACATAACTTTCTGCACCGCTCATAAGAAACTGTTTTGATATTTGTAATGAAATAACTGCTGCTGCAATAAAAACTATTGTCAATGATATAGACAAAGAGTCGTAACTAATCATTGCAGCTTGAGATATAACGGAAGATAGTTTTGTTCTTCCGTCAAATATGTATTTCAATGATTTTATTAAATTTTTTACGCAAAGTCCTAAAAAACTAATCATAAATAGGTGTACACCATTTTTTGTATTTTTCCACTTTGCCTTTTACCACATCAAAGTAGAGTTTTTGCAGTTCTTTTGTATGTTCTCCGACTATACCATTACCGACTGGTCTGTTATCTATTGAGGTAATTGGGCTTACTTGTGCTCCGGTACCACAATAGAATGCTTCATCAGCTACATATAATTCAGTTCTTGAAATTTCTCTTTCACAAGTTTTTAAACCGAGAACATTTTTGCCCAGTTCAAGTATTGTATTTCTTGTTACACCAACAAGGATATTATCTGTTGTTTGTGTTGTTACAAGTGTATCGCCTTCAACAAGGAACAAATTCATGGCTGAGCCTTCTGTAACTTTACCTGCTTGATCAAGTACTATTGCATCGTCAAAACCAGCAAGTCTTGCATCTGTAATAATTAATGCTGTATTTGCATAAGAACCAGAAACTTTTGCTCTAGGAGGAATTGCGTTGTCATCATTTCTTCTCCAGTTTGATACACAAACTTTTAAACCTTTTGTAAGATCAATATAATCTCCCATTGCAAATGAGAATATTAATACTGCATCAGGGTTATCAATTAAACCTGGACCAATTTTTAATGCATTTTTATATACTTGAGGTCTGATGTATGCATCTGTTTTGTATCCGTTTTTCTTTAAAAGTTCTTTTGTTAAACTGCAAAATTCTTCTACTGTGAATTTGGGATCCATATGCATAATCCTGCAGCTGTGTATTAATCTTTCAAAGTGTTCTTTCATTCTGAAGGCATATAGTTGGTCTTCTTCTTTATTATAATAAGCTCTAATACCCTCAAAAACTGATGTGCCATATAAAAAAGCATGGTTTCTAACAGGGATTGAAGCTGTTTTTGCATCTACAAATTCGCCATTTAAATAAACATATTCTGTTGTCATTTTTCTCTCCTTATCGGCTAATTTTAATTTCTTTATTATGGCGATTTTTCTTTTATTTTGCAAGTAATTTAAAATAAACGTAAAATCTACTTATTTCATATGATACATATATAAGATTATTTTATATAATTATTATTAGGGATTTACAAAGTTTATAGAGAAAATTATGTTACAAGAAGCCACAAAAATTATTCAATCAGCATTTCATGACAGTTTTATAAAAAGATTAAGTCTTTATCTGCACGATTGTGTTCGTGAAGAGGTGCAAAGTTCTACATTTAGGAACTTAAAGCAAGATAAAGACAACAAATGGATTTTCTTAAAAGGTGAAGAGTCTTTATTCTCTAATTTTGACTCACCACTAAATTTAGATGGTTCTGACAGTGATTTGACAGAACTTATGATTCAAAGTGAGATGAGTCAAAAGGACAAATATTTGATATACGGACATTTGTTTCTTGTTGGTAAAAATTCTCGTTCTAAAAGAAAAAATGAATTTTTGACCCCTCTTTTGTATACACCTTGTAAATTAGAAAGGGACGGAGTAAATATAACTTGCACACTTCAAGATGATGTTATTTCGCTTAATACTGGTGCTTTAACTGCGCTTATGAGAAAAAGTGATGATGAAGATGAAATGGAACATATGCTTGATGGTCTGTTAGAAGTTGTTCCGGAATTGCCATTAAATCAAGAAAAGCTTGATATATTTTTAACTACTTTGAAATCAATTCTTCCTGATGTTGATATTTCTCTAAATCATGATGACGATGATGATGAAAACTTTGTAAAAGATGATTTTGCTGATGCTTTTTATCAAAAAATTGATGCCGATAACGTAGATGATTTTGTTGATGATTCTCAAGATTCAAGACCATCAATAAAATTGGATAAAGTTTCTGTAACTAATCAAAGTGCTGTTATTCTTACAAAAAGACCATCAATAACAGCAGGTGTGTTGCATGAATTGACTCAAATAGCTGAAAAGCCGAGCGGATATTTTCGAGAATCTGCATTGTCTGTTGTAAACGAAGAATATTTAAGAGGTATTGGCAAGCTTTTTGACAAGTCTTCTAAAGATAAAAAAGAACTAAAAGACTTTGCTGCTTGTACACCTCTTTCATTGAGTGATTCTCAAGAAGAAGTAATAAGGAAAATTGAACAAAACCCTTTGTTGGCAGTATATGGTCCACCAGGTACAGGTAAATCGCAGACTATTGTAAATTTAGTTGCACATTTGGTTGCTAATGGCAAAACTGTTTTGGTTGCTTCTCGTATGGACAAGGCTGTTGATGTTGTAGCGCAAAGATTGAATGAGCTTGGTGCACCATTTCTTGCATTAAGAGCTGGAAGATTGAATTATCAAAAACAGCTCAGTTTTCAATTGCAGGATTTGATAGCAAATAAAATTGATATTGATACAGGTTATGATGATGCAATTATGGTTGATGTTGATGATATGCATCAATTGTTGGCTGCTATTAAAGAACTTGAAAGCAAATGTGAAAAAATTATTTCTTTTGAAAAAGAATGGCATGATGTAATTGGCAAAAGACAAGCACTTGAAAATGATTTGGGTGAAAAAGAATATATTAAAAAGAAACTTAAAAAAGATGAAATAGAACAGATAAAAACAGTACTTACAAGTATTGAAAAAAATCTTGAAAAATCTGGGATTTTTACAAATATTTCAAATACTTTAAATGCAATGAAATTAAAAAAAATACTTGGTCTTCATTCTCTTCCAAATGATCCTGAAGCAATAATGAGATTATCTCTTGAATTGCAAGCAGCAGAAATGGATTGTGAAGCTAGAATTATTGAGACAAGAATACACAAAATAGGCAATATTCATCAACTTCTTTCTCAAATAAAGCAACTAAAGAAAAAACAAAAAGTTTTGGCTGTCGATATTTTGAAAAACAAGCGCCGTGAATCTTTAAAAGGTCTTTTGCGAGATCAAGTAAAAAGACAAAGACTAATTATTCATACAAAGGCAATTGTTGAACGTAAGAAAAATTTGCAAAACAGACTTCTTGAAGAAGAAGATTTTACACCACTTTTGGAAGCTTTTCCTTGTTGGTGTGTTACAACATATGCTGTTTCGGGCTCTTTGCCTATGAAGTCAGGTCTATTTGATGTCGCAATTATTGATGAAGCTTCTCAATGCGATATTGCAAGTTGTTTTCCAATTTTATTTAGAGCTAAAAAGGCTGTAATTGTTGGAGATGATAAACAATTGTCACATTTATCTTTTTTGGAAAAAGCAAAAGAACAATCGTTCTTGAGTCAATATAATATTCCGGATAAGTATCAGCTTATGTGGAGATTCAGAACAAATTCGATGTTTGATTTGGCAAACTATTATTCAACAAATCCTGTTTTATTAGATGAACATTTTAGAAGTTATTATCCGATTATTCAGTTTAGTAATCAAGAGTTTTATGGCAATCGTATTCGTATTATGACGAAAGATTCTGGAACAAATGATGTTTTAGAATTGCATAGAGTTATGGATGGTAAAGTTGACTCTGATGCTACAAGAAATATACCAGAATGTGAAGCTGTATTAAAACGTGTTCATGAGCTTATTCTTGAAGACGAAGGGAACGATGACCACCCTGTGTCAATTGGTATAATCTCGCCATTTAGAGGACAAGTCGATCTTATACAAAAAGCATTATGCAAGGTTCTAACTGAGACAACTATCAGAAAACATCAGATTGAAGTTGGTACAGCTCACACTTTCCAAGGTGATGAAAGAGATGTGATGATTCTTTCTTGGGCAGTTGCAGAAAATAGTTTTGTTCAAAGTTTAACATTCTTGCAAAAACCAAATCTTTTTAATGTTGCAATTACAAGAGCAAGAAAAAAATTGATTACATATATTTCTAGAGATCCTAAAGAACTCCCGTCTGGGCTTTTGAAAGATTTCCTTGAATATGTACAAAGATATATAGATTCTGCCAAAACTGACGAATTTCAAAAGAACAAATTTAAAAATTCTTTTGAACAAACAGTTGCTCAGGCTTTTGTTATGGAAGGTTTTGATGTTAAAGCAGGTATTGAAACAGCAGGTGTTTATCCTGATATGATTTTAAAAGATGAATTAGGCAACGAAGTTATTATTGAAATTGATGGTGTTGAAGATAATCAAAAGTCCAATATATCTGATATTAAAAAACAAACTATACTTGAGAGAGCAGGCTACAAAGTTACACGAATTTCTTTCCGTGAATGGGAACATAGCTCTCAAGCTTGTATTGATAGAGTGAAACAAATTTTTGTTGGTTTATAAGATATTAAAAGCCAATAAGCATTGAAAGTTCGGAATATGTTATTCCGAGAGCTTTTGCTGCATAAGGATTTGTTAGCTTACCTTTATAGGTATTGATACCTTTATATAACTCAGGAGTAGATTTTACTGCTGCAATGAATCCTTTTGAAACAAGTTTTTCAATGTATGGCATAGTATAATTATTCAAGGATATAGTTGCTGTTCTTCCTACACAACTTGGAATATTAGGTACCGCATAGTGGACAACACCGTATTTTTTAAATGTTGGGTCATCTAATGAACGAGGTTTTTCGATTGTTTCAAATATACCGCCTTGGTCAATTGATACATCTACTATTACAGAGCCTTCTTTCATTTCTTTAACCATATATTCTTTTACTATTATAGGTGCTTTTTTTGATGGAATAAGTACTGCACCAATAACTAAATCAGCCCTTTTTATGAATTTTTCTAAATTATATTCATTTGATATTGCAGTGCTAACTTTGCCATTAAATTTATTGTCGATCCAACTGAGCTTTTCAGGATTAACATCTATTACTGTAACATTTGCACCCATCCCGATAGCAATTTTGGCAGCATTTGTGCCAACAACACCAGCACCTATAATCAATACTCTTGCTGGATAAACGCCAGGTACTCCACCTATGAGTTTGCCAATACCACCATGAGGATTTTCAAGATATCTTGAACCGACTTGTACTGCCATTCTTCCTGCTATTTCACTCATTGGGAATAATACAGGTCTTGTTCCGTCTTCTTTTTCTATTGTTTCATATGCAATAGCTGTTATTTTCTTTTTCAAGAGAACTTGTGTTAATTCCGGTTCAATTGCTAAATGGAAGAAAGTGAGTAATGTTTGATTACTTTTTAACAGTTCATATTCTTCTTTTTGTGGTTCGTTTACTTTTACTATGATTTCAGCTTTATCGTATACTTCTTTGGCTGTTTCTATAATTTTAGCACCAGCAGATTCATATTGATCATCACTAAATCCAATTGCTGCACCGGCATCTTTTTGTATGTAAACTATATTGTCTTTGTTTACAAGTGTTTTTACTGACGAAGGTATTAAAGCCACTCTGCTTTCACAGCTTTTTACTTCCTTAGGGACACCTATAATCATTAATACCTCCAGTCATTATAAATTTGTTAAACTTCTATAGTTTTGGATGCTTCTTCAATTTCATCAATAATAAGGTTTGCTGCAGCAATCGGGTCTTCTGCTGCAGTAATAGGACGGCCTACTACCATGTAATCGACACCTGCTCTTATTGCATCAGCAGGAGTAACTACACGAATTTGGTCATTAACTACAGACCAAGTTGGACGAATTGCTGGACATAAAATTATAAACTCATCAGAAAACTCTTGTCTTATTTTTTTTGCTTCGGATGCACTTGCTATTACACCATCAATTTTAGATTCTTTAGCCAGATATGTTAGATGTGATACATATTCATCAATGTTCATTTTAACATTGAGTTCTTCAGTCAATGTTCTTTGTCCAAAACTTGATAAAAGTGTTACTCCCAAGATAGTGGGTTCTGGCATATTAAACTTTTTTGCTGTTTCTTTAGCTACACGGACAGTAGTTGTGAGCATTTTAGAACCACCAGCCAAGTGTGCACTGAATGTTGTTATTCCTCTTTTTATCAAATTAGAACCAGCTTTTGCAACAGTTGTTGGTATATCATGAAATTTGCCATCAAAATATACATCACCCCCGAGTCTTTTTATCATATCTATTGCATCATATGCACAGGAGGTAAAAAGCTGTGGGCCTACTTTAAAGCATCCGACATAGTCTTTTAATAATGTAACAAGTCTTTCAACTTCTTCCATAGAATCTGTATCTAAAGCAAGAACTATGCGGTCTTTTGCTGACAAATTTCTATTTTTAATACCCATACCGTATCTCTAAAAATATCTAGAACTCTTCAAATATAGCATTTTAATTACCTTATGGCAAGAGTATTATGCTTCGTTCTTTCTTCTTTTATTGCTTTTATTAATTCTTCTTTTATTGTTTTTTCTTTTGATATGAGATGAAGTTCTGTTTCTATATCTGTTCTTTTTATATATTTGTCTATGTTTTTTATTTCATCGCCTGTTTTTTTTAAATTTATAATTGCCTCAGATTTATTGTATGCCATTATTTCTGCTTGTATGTCTCTTAAAAAGCTTTTTAAAAATATAATCTTTAAATAATTATCTCTTATATCACCATTATTCAATTCATTATTAAGATTTATCAAAAACTTATCTTTATTAAATTGTGGCTCTTTCTCGAACGTATATATTAGTGTTTTGTAAATATGTCTTTTGATTTTATAATATTTTGCTTGCATATGTATCAATGTTTTTTTGTCTATGGTTTGATTTTTAAGAATATCGTTTTTAATATACTTTAATATATTCTTTTCAAAACTTTGCCCATCTATATTTAACATTACTTGAAATGCATGAATAGATTCGTGCAATAATACTTCCAAATTATCACTGTTAAATGAGTAAATTGGACCTTGTTTTAAGTAGTTAATAATTTTAGATAATGGAGTTCTTTTTTGATTATATTTTATAAAAAAGCTTTTTAGTGTTTGCTCCATTGGTAAATGTATCCGTATCTTTCTAGGATAGTAATCTTTATCATAATATACACTTGCTATTGGATCTTTATTTTTTGAGTATGTTGTTAATTCTTTGAGTTTTATGTCAAAGCCTTTTAATGCAATTTTTAAATATTGGCGAATTGCTTTTACGTGAATAATCTTATTTTCTATTGATTGTGGATCTATATTTGAGCATAAAAAATCATACTCTTTTTCAAGCATTTTATTAATTATGTTTATGCGTTCTTCTTTTGATGCTTTTATGATGACACGGACCGGCAGACCGTTATTAGTTATTAATGGCTTTATCATATTTGCGTAAAAATACCAACAAAAAAGTTTTTGTTATTTAGCATCTTGAAAAAACTTCAACTTCTAAAGAATCCATTGTGTTTGCAAGAAAATAGGCGGAGCTCGCTATCATTGATGCGTTGTCAGTACAATATTTCATTGCAGGTGCAAAAATTTTGTAGCCTTCATTTTCAAGTGAAAAGAATTTTTTTCTGATTTCAGAATTTGCTGCAACTCCTCCACCAAGGACAATTTGTTTAATATTATATTTTTCTGCTGCTTTTAATGTCTTTTTAAATAAAGTAGAAGTTATTCTTTCTTGAAAACTTGCTGCAACATCTTCTTTGGGTATTGAGCCTGTTTCTTTTTTTAATTTGCGTGTTAAATTTAGAACAGCTGTCTTTAATCCTGAAAAACTGAAATCAAACTCACCTTGAACTTTTGCTTCCGGAAGTTGGAATGCTTTTGGATTACCATTAGGCGCCATCCTGTCAAGGTTAAGTCCTCCAGGATAAGGAAGTCCAAGAAGTCTTGCTACTTTGTCATAAGCTTCGCCTGTTGCGTCATCTATTGTTTCACCTATTATTTCTTGATTAAGGTAATCATCGACTTTTATTATCTGTGTATGACCGCCACTAATCAAAAGAGCAATCATTGGAGGCTTAAGATCAGTATCGATATAGTTAGCACAAACGTGTGCATTTAAGTGGTTTACGCCTATAAATGGTTTGTCATATGTAACTGCAAGTGCTTTTGCAGCATTAAGCCCAACGAGTAAGGAGCCAACCAAACCCGGACCAACTGTAGCAGCTATTGCTGTAATATCTTGAGGTTTTAAACCTGATTGTTCAAAGGCTTCTTGTATGATTAAATTGACAGCATCAAGGTGTTCTCTTGCTGCAACTTCTGGCACAACGCCACCGAATTCGCGGTGTGTTTTTATTTGAGATGCAACAATATTTGCAAGAACTTCTCTTCCGTTTTTTACAATTGCGCAAGCAGTTTCATCACAACTTGATTCTAACGCCATAATTATTATGTCTTCTTTTGAATCAGGTCCTATGAATACAGATTCTCCACTAATTGGTCTTTTAAATTCTTTCAAAAGCTTTGGCATATTTTATACTCTGTTTTTTATTTCATCAAGTATCATAGATTCAAACTCATCAATTGTTCTTGAACCTATTGGACCTTCACCTCTTTTTCTTATTGCAACTGATTTTTCAGACATTTCTTTATCACCAATTACAACAACATAAGGGATTTTTTTGTCTTGTAGTGCTTCTCTGATTTTATAATTCATACTTTCCGAACGGTCATCGAGAGTTGCTCTGATGCCTGTTGCTCTTAGCTTTTTATAAACTTCTTCAGCATAATCAGTATGTTTGTCATTTGAAATTGGAACAATTGCAACTTGTGTTGGTGCTAACCAAAGAGGGAATGCACCTGCATAATGTTCAATCAATATTCCATGGAAGCGTTCCATTGAACCGAATATTACTCTGTGAAGCATAACAGGAGTTTTCATTTGTCCGTCTTTGTCTTGATATTTTATGTCAAAACGTTCAGGCAAGTTAAAATCTAATTGAATAGTAGCACATTGCCAAGTTCTTCCAATTGCGTCTTTTACTTTAAAGTCTATTTTGGGACCGTAAAAAGCTCCATCGCCTTCGTTGATTTCATATTTCATTCCTCGTCTGTCCATTGCTTCTTTCAAACCGGCTTCAGCTCTGTTCCAGTTTTCTATTTCACCGACATAGCTTTCAGGACGAGTTGAGAGTTCAACTTCAAAATCCATTTTGAATATGGCCATTGTATCTGCAACAAAATCAATAATTTCATTAATTTCATCAACCAGTTGTTCTGGTGTACAAAATACGTGAGCATCATCTTGAGTAAAACCTTGGACTCTTGTTAGTCCACCAAGAGCACCTGAGTGTTCTCTTCTATATACTGTACCCAGTTCCGCCATTCTTAGCGGCAATGAACGATATGAATGTCTGTTTGCTTGATAAATCAAAATATGAAATGGGCAATTCATTGGTTTTAGAATAAATTGGTCATCAGAATCTTCTTCTTTCTGTAAGAAAAACATATTGTCCCTGTAGTGATCAGCGTGGCCAGAAATTTCCCATAGTTTTGATTTTGCAATGTGAGGTGTATTAACAATTACATAACCTCTTTTTCTGTGTTCTGTTCTCCAATAATTTTCTATTTCTTCTCTTACTACAGCAAGATTTGGGTGCCACAACACCAGACCTGCCCCAAGTTCTTCTCTTGTTGAGAATAAATCAAGTTTTGCTCCTAATTTTCTGTGATCTCTTTTTTCAGCTTCTTCAAGCATTGTTAGGTATGCTTTTAAATCCTCTTTTGTCCAAAAAGCAGTTGCGTATATTCTTTGAAGCATTTTGTTTTTAGCATCACCTCTCCAGTATGCACCGGCAACTTTCATGAGTTTAAAAGCTTTTATAAAAGACGTATTGGGTAAGTGTGGACCTGCACAAAGGTCATTGAACAATGATTTACCTTCTTTATTTTTGGTTAAAAATAGTGTTGGTTTGTGATCTCTGTGTTCTTCAAGAAGTTCCGCTTTGTATATTTCGCCTTCTGATTTGAATGCGTTAATTTGCGCATCAACATCAGGAACCAGGTATTTTTCGAAAGTAAGATTTTCTTTTACTATTTCTTTCATCTTATCTTCGATTTTAGTTAAATCTTCTTCTGTGAAAGTGTGACCTTCAAGATCAAAGTCATAATAAAACCCGTTTTCAATAGCAGGACCTATAGCAAGTTTTGCTTGAGGAAATAGTGCTATTACAGCTTGTGCCATTACGTGAGATGTAGAGTGGCGCAATATAGAAAGAGTTTCTGGGTCTTTTGCTGTTAAAATTTTAACTTTGTCACCATTCGTGAGGGATGTTCGGATGTCTTTCATTTCGCCATTTATTTCAAGTGCAACAGCATTTTTTAACAAACCGTCGCTTATTTTTTGTGCAAGATCATAACCATTAGCACCTTCTTGTAATGAAATTTTTGAATTGTCAGGTAAAATTACCTCAATGTTAGACATTATTTTTCCCTCTTTTTACTTATCCTATACCTTTATAGCACCAGCAAAGAACTATTGCAAACTTGTCAATTCTCTGCTTGAGTTAAGTTGACTATATAAATAAATTGTAATATAATTTAAAATAAATCAATATTTTGTAATATAACGTTAAATTATTTAATGTTATTTAAAATATTGATGTTTAGTTTATGCATAGGGTAAAGAAAGATAGGTTTTTAACATGTGTCCAACAAATGAAGTAAATGAACAGGGCGAAACCAAGCAAAAAATATTGATTGCTGATGATGAAGCAAGTATCAGAAGAATTCTTGAAACAAGATTAGGAATGATTGGTTATGACATTGTTACTGCAGCTGATGGTGAAGAAGCAGTTGCTGTATTTAATAAAGAAAACCCTGATTTGGTAGTACTTGATGTTATGATGCCTAAAATGGATGGTTATGGAGTATGTCGTGAAATCAGAAGAACTTCTGATGTTCCGATTATTATATTAACTGCATTAGGTGATGTTTCAGAAAGAATTACAGGTTTGGAACTAGGTGCTGATGATTATGTGGTTAAACCATTCAGCCCGAAAGAACTTGAAGCTCGTGTCAAATCAGTTTTAAGACGTTCTACAAACAGAGAAATAGCTCCTTCTACAGGTAAAGTAACAAAAAATGTTATTACAACAGGCAATATAAAGATTGATACTGCAAGACGTCAAGTGTTTAGAAAAAATGAACGTATTCGTCTTACAGGTATGGAATTTAGCCTTCTTGAGCTGTTAGTTAATAATTCTGGTCAAGCATATTCTAGAAATGAAATTCTTCAATATGTATGGGCTTATCCGCCTGATCATAGAATTGATACGAGAGTTGTTGACGTTCATATTTCAAGATTGCGTTCAAAACTCGAAACAGATCCGGCTAATCCGGAATTGATTCTTACTGCTCGCGGTATTGGTTATATGTTCCAAAGAATTTCATAAAAAAGCTCCGTAAGGAGCTTTTTTATTAGTATTTAACTTTTATTGGAAATTTTTCTACATATAGTTTTCTGACTGCTTCTGTTCCTAGGTCTTCAAACGCAATTATTTCAGACGATTTTACACATTTAGCAAGCAAGCAAGCTATACCGCCTTCAGCAACAAAGTATTTACCTTTATTTTTTTCTATTACTTTTAGTGCGTCATTTGTTCGTTCACCTTTGCCTATTGTTGCTAAAAGTCCGTTTGAATATAGCAAGTTGCAAAATTTATCCATTCTAGTAGATGTCGTTGGACCTATAGGTCCTATTATTTCATTTTTAGCTGCAGGACAAGGACCTGCATAAAAAATAATTTTGTTTTTTATATCAAAAGGAAATTTCTCTCTTTTTTTATAATATTCTTCTATTCTTTTGTGTGCTGCATCTCTTGCTGTATATATATATCCTGTTAGAAGTATATTTTCTCCATTTTTAAGATTTTTAATTTTTTCAATTTCATCTGTTTTTATTTCTTTATAACTAATTGTCTCTTTTGTAATTTTAATTTTGGGTAGTTTTTTTTGAGTATAAATTATATTATTATCTTTGATTTTACAATTTGCATGTCTTGTACTGTGGCAGTTAATGGTTATTGCTACTGGCATACATGCTATATGTGTTTGTGATGTTTGCAGTTTGATATCAAGTATAAGATTGTTGTAATTAGCCAAATAGTTATTAATTTCTTTTATTAAAATTTTTTCTTCTTTTGTGTTTTTTTCTTCAAAAAAAGCTTTTTTACTCATTATTGCAGCAGAGTCCATTGTGCCGCCTATTCCTACTCCTATTACCATAGGAGGGCAGGCTTTTTCTCCTGCTGACAAGATTGTGTCTTTTATTAGTTCGAAAATTTCATTTTTTTGCGCTGTTGGTTTTAGCATTTTTGTAATGCTGTAATTTTCTGAGCCTGCACCTTTAATTAACAAATTAATTTCTATAGATTCACCAGAGACTATTTCTGTATAAATTATTGCAGGAGTGTTTGTTTTTGTATTTTCTCTGTTGAATAATGCATTTTTTACGACAGATTTTCTATAAAAATTTTTTTTGTATGCTTTTTTTACTGCAGAATTTATCGCTTTTGTTAAATCGCCGCCTGTAATATGTATATCTTGCCCAATTTTAAGAAATACCAATACCTGTCCAGTATCTTGGCATAGTGGCCTGTGAATTTCTTCTGCTAGTTGTGCATTTTTTAGTATATTTAATAATTTTATTTTGTATTCTTTGTCTTTTGTATCTTTGTATTTTGTATAAATATTTTTATACAATATAGGACTATACTGGGTATTGGCAGTAATGCATAGTGAATATATTGCTTCTTCGATTATTTTAGTGTTTATTTCTTTCATTATTTGATTATAGTATTTTCACGATTTAAAATCAAAGCACTATTTATTGTCACGATTACACTTGTTTGTTAAAACTAATATATCAAATGATATCTTTAATATAAGTTTTTGCATAAAATAAAAAAAAGCCACTTAAATTTTAAAATCCAAGTGGTTTGTTTTCTGCATCCTAATGGTCTCTTTTGTGTTTATTATTTAGGAGTTTATATGTGTTCGGGGTTATTAATGTTATTTAGTGTTTCGACTACACTTAAACCTTACATTCTTATTATGACATCAAGAAATGAAATGTCAACCCTTTTTTTTAAGAAAAAATATTTTAATATTTACAATCTTTAATATTAACCCAAAAGTCTTTTGTATTCTTTAATTAGTTGTTCTTTGTATGGGTATGTTTTTATAAAATCCCAAGGTAATATTTCATCAAATTCATGTTTTTTTTCTGCAAAATTTTCTGATTTTTCTAATAGTTTTTCATGCTCAAGTTTTTTATATGATTGTTTAAAAGCACCTAAGCTGCTTCCGTTTTTGTATACTTCTTCCAATAATTTGTATAAACTGCGGTCACCTCTAGATATTACTGCTTGCCAGTAATCCCATTTTACGCTCGAGGTTCTGATTTTTATTCCCAGCTTGTGAAATTCTTTTTTTAAATATTCATATTTCTTTTCAAGTGATTTTATTGATTCTCTTTTACAAAATTGGAATGGTGTATTTGCTTTAGGTACAAATGTTGAGAATGAAAATGTAAAATCAAATGTTTTGAATGTGTTTTTTAATCTTCTTGCAAGGTTTATTATTTCATCAATATCTTCTTGTGTTTCTGTAGGATGGCCTATCATAGCATATATTTTTAAACCTTTTAATCCATTATCTTGAGCAGTTTGTACAGTTTCAAAAATTTGTTTTTCGTTTAGATTTTTATTAATAATTTTACGTAATCTTTCTGATCCTGCTTCTATTGCTATTGTTGAGTGTTTTTGACCGCAGGCTACAAGCGTCTTTATTATAATAGGTGAAATTGAGTCAGCTCTTAAAGATGATACAGAAAGTTCCAAATCGGGTATATCTTTTTTTCGTTCTAAAATATATTCACATATTTTGTCAAATTCCGGGTGTGCTGTAATTAGTGCACCCAATAGTGCAATTTTGTTTGTATATTTTAGACCTTCTTCTATTTTTTCAATTATTTTTTCGTAACTGCAAAAGCGTGCAGGTAAATTTAGATATGAGGCAAGACAAAAACCACATCTTTGGGGGCAGCCTCTCACTACTTCAATAATATAAGTATTTCCAAAAAAACTATTGTCACTAAGTACTGGTGTCGTTATACATTCTTCAAGAGGTGCAGTAATTTTTTCAACTTGAATTGTATTTCCGTCTTTATCTTTTAATGGTTTATCTTTTTCATATATTGTCATTGAAGGGACATATATACCATTTATATTGGATAAAATTTTTAATATTTCTTGTTTTGGTAGATTTTTATTTTGCTTAATTATATCGATAATTTCTGTATCGATATTTTCTGCATCTCCGATTATTATAAAGTCAAATATATTTGCATAAGGTTCAGGATTGGCTGTCAATACAGGCCCTCCGCCAAAAATAAGCGGAGTGTTTTTCTCTCTTTTGCTTGATTCAAATGGTATTGAATATTTTTCAAGTATTTTAAATATACCCAAAAAATCTATTTCAAATGATACAGAAAATCCCATTACATCAACTAGTTTAGGTTTGATTTTAGTTTTTGTAGTATCTGTGAATATTTTTTCTACATAAAAATCACTTCTGATATCAAGTTTTTTCACTATAGACATATAGCCTAACGATGACATACCAAATGATTCCATTGAAGGAAATGCCATCCATATATTTATTTCCGGTTTTTTTTGCGGTATGTCATAAAGAGTTATATCAGTCATTTGTGTTTTTCTCGTTGTCATCATTCATTGTTTTTACGTATATTTCTTCAAAAAGCGTTACAACAACTGCCGCTATAGCAGGCGCAATTAAAACACCAACTACACCCAAAAATTTTGCTGCGATTACAAATGAAAATATTACTACTAGCGGATGTAAATCCATGTATTTTGAAAAGAAATATGGTTTTGCCCAATTGTTTTCAATAAATTGTCCTACAAGCAAAGAGCTGATTGCGATTATACAAACAATCCATCCTTTAGGAAATGCTACAAGTAATATTAAAAGTCCAGAAAGTATAGGACCAACTATCGGTACTAAATCTAATATAGCTGATATAAATCCTAAGAATACTGCGTATTCTACTCTCAATACAAGTAAAAAGATTGCTACTATTACACCAACAATTGATATTGAAAGTAACTGTGCAATTATATATCCGCCTACTTTTGTTTCTAGTTCATCAATAACTTCTGAAGCTCTTTTTCTCATTAAACATGGAAATAGCTTTAGGCTAAATTCTTTAATGTCTTTTCTGTCATTTGAAAGAAAAAACACTATAATACCTATAGTTACAAGTATTGTTAAAATACCAATAAAGCCTATAGTAAAGTTTATAGATTTGTCTATAACTTCTTTTGCAATATTTGCTGAATTGCTTAATACTGAATCAAAATTCAAATATTGAGTTATATTTTGTCCTGAAATTTTTAGTGTTGAAAGAAATTTTTGAATGTTATCAATTTGTTGTGGAAGTTGTTGCAAAAATTCTGTAATTTCATTAATAGACATTATTATTATAGGTATGAATACACCAAGTACAACAAGAGTAATCAGTAATATCATAATTGTTGTAGCAAGATTTCTTGGCATTTTTTCAGACAGTTTGTCTATAAATGGATTAATTGCACAAGATATTATGTAACTTACAAATAACAGAAGAGCTATATCTGTCATTTTTATAATTAAGAATATTATGAATAAAACAAGAATCAAAAAACTGATATTTTTGGCATTGAGACCACTTTTAAAATCCATGTTTCCCTCGATTCATCAGTTAGTATTTTACTTGATGATTTTACTATAAATTTTGATATATTGAAATAGCCGTTTTTTATATATAATTAGAGTATGAATTGTGAGGTTAATTGTGATACAGGCGCAAAAAGGTACAAAAGATATTTTGCCTACTGAAAGTTACATATGGCAGGATATGGAATATAAAGCAAAAAAAATTTTTTCGTTAGCAAATTTTCAAGAAATTAGAACACCAATCTTTGAAGCTACTGAGCTTTTTGCTCGTGGGGTAGGTGATTCAACAGATATTGTTAACAAAGAAATGTACACATTTGAAAAAAGTGAACGTTCTTTGACTTTGAGACCTGAAAATACAGCAGGTGTTGTAAGAGCTTTTATAGAACATGGTTTTTCTCGACTTCCTCAGCCTGTAAAACTTTGGTACAAAGGGCCTATGTTTAGATATGAAAGACCTCAGGCAGGTCGTCAAAGACAATTTCATCAGGTTGGTGTTGAAATGTTTGGTTCTGCAGAACCTTCTGCAGATGCTGAGGTTATTAATCTTGCTGTAAAATATCTTAATGAACTTGGCTTAAATGATTTGGAAATAGAAATTAATTCTCTTGGTTGTCCTGAGTGTAGAAAAAAATATAGAGATGCTATAAAAGATGTTTTAAAACCTTATTTAAAAGATCTTTGTGAGGATTGTAATTTTAGATACGAAAAAAATCCTTTAAGAATTCTTGATTGCAAAGTTGATTCTTGTAAAGCAATTTTTGAAAAGGATGAAATCCAAAAAGTTATATTAGGGGATTTCATTTGTGATGATTGCAAAGAACATTTTGACAAGGTTCAAGAGTATTTAAATGTTTTAAATATTCCTTTTAAAATTAATAAATTACTTGTTAGAGGATTAGATTATTATAATCGTACAGTTTTTGAAATTAAATCTAACAATTTGGGGTCTCAAAATGCAGTATGCGGGGGCGGCAGATATGATTCTCTCGTTGAGACATTGGGAGGACCAACAACACCTGCTGTCGGCTGGGCTATGGGCATGGAACGTTTGTTCTCTCTTATAAGTAAATCTGAACCTAATCGATTGGATGTTTTTGTTGTCTCTGAAAACACATCTGAGGCAATGAAAATAGTTGAAGAACTTCGTCATAATAATTTTTCGGCTGAATTTGATTATGCTAATAGAAAATTCAAAAAGCAATTGGATAAAGCTGCTAAATCTGCGAAATATGCACTTATTCTTATGGATGATGAAATTAAGTCAAATACTGTTACTCTTAAAAATCTTGATACATCAGAACAAATTAATGTCCCAAGAAGTTCTTATTTAGAAAAGATTATTTAATTAAAATCTGAATGATGTTGAAAATTTTAATCTTTGTCGAGTGACAACATTTTGAGATTGGTAGTTTGCTGCTGTAACTTCAAGCTCCCATCTATCAGTGTCTTTTAATGGATTTAGGACTACACCAAGCTCTCCTTGAATTTCTTCTACATCAAAGTTTTTTATAATCTTATTTTTTAGACTTAGATGTTCATTTACTTGGAATCTTGTTAAAAGGTGAGCCTTATTATATTGTGAATAACCTTCTTTTGAGTATGCAGAATTTGATATTTGAGTACCAATGGATAGTCTTTTGTTAGTGTATTGAGCAAATGCACCAGTAGTTGTGAAATTTAAATCATTCATAAGAGTAGAAAAGACGCCACTTCCAACGTAAAATTTTCCCTTTGAGTTTAAAATACTTTTGGGCTTGGTAGATATTACTGCTGCAAGTTGTTGGTTGGTAGTGTCTGTTTCATTGTATGCACCTAGACTATAATTAAATTTTTCTCCTTGTCTGTCTAATTTTGACCCTACTGCGTAGTATGAGTAATTGTCATATGCAAAATTGACAGTTTCTCCGTTAATTTTATCTACACTACTTTGTCCTACGGTTATACTGGTATTTTCGTCTAAATCTCTATTAAGATAGTTACCTATAGTTCCATAACTAGGTAGCATTCTTATATTAGATTCATCTCCATAATAATTTTGCAAGAAAATTTTATCTTCTGACCAAACTTGTCCTGTGTTTTTTACATAAGTCGGTTTTCCTTCTTTTTCGGCACTTAGTTTGAACTTTTTTGTTTGTTTGTTCATTTGTGTATAATCAGTAAGGTCCAAATCTACAGGTGCAAACATTTCTTCTTCCGCTTCTGTTTTTTGTGGGGATTCTTTAATTTCTTCTGAAAATGCGAGGGCCAATAGATTTGTACAAAATAATATCAGTATTAATGAGATGTATATTATTTTTTTCATACAAATATTTTTATTTAATTGTTCTTATGTTTCTATATTTTTGCTTAACATATGTTTACATTATAGCATTTTTGTCAATATTTTTCATCAAATTTACTTTATATAAGTAAGGGATATTTTAAAGGGAAGATTATGTCATTTGAAAATAGCTTTAATATTTCAAATTTAGCATTAAATGGACGAAATGTTTTTTCTAATATTTCTTCTATTCCTGATTTGAATACAGAAATTTATATGATGCCATATATGTCTTTTAATATGTTTCCTCAGGCAAGTAATCCGACTATGAATATGGATACATTTAATTTTAGTCCTTTTGGGTTTAATAGTTCATTTAACAATTATTTTAATGTACAAAATAATAATTTTAAAAATATTGATTGGGGTAAGCTTTGGGATGCTTCAATTGAAATGTGTAAACAAAGATTGATGATGGGAATTACACCTCAAAAATCATATAACCCTTCTGATAATAATGATCATATTTCAAAATTGGCTCCAGAAATGCAGCAAAAAACTCAACAACTTTTGGATTATGCTTTATCTCAAGGGCTTTCTGTGTCTATAACGAGTGGATATAGAACGGAAGAAGAACAAGCAAGATTGTATGCAACAAATCCAAATGCTGCTAAAAATTCTTTACATACACAAGGCAAAGCTATTGATATAAGTATAAAAAATGGCACAGATGCTGATTACAAACTTTTAGGTGATTATGCTAAATCCATCGGCATGAGATGGGGTGGGGACTTTAAAAATCCAACAACAGAAAGATGGCATTTTGATTTAGGTTGGGCTTAGTAAATAAATATTTTACTATTTTTATTTTCTAATTTTGCTCGCTTCGCTGCGCCTGTTCATTTTTAGCTACGTCTTCGACTTCGCAGACAAGTTCACAAGGCTCGCTTCGCTGCGCCTGTTCATTTTTAGCTACGTCTTCGACTTCGCAGACAAGTTCACAAGGCTCGCTTCGCTGC
>CALUSQ010000009.1 GCA_944323475.1 Candidatus Gastranaerophilales bacterium | reverse complement strand
CGTGGTTGATAGGATGCAGATAGAAGTATGGCAACATATGTAGTCGAGCATTACTAATAGGACGAGGGCTTTTCCTATATTAGGAATTGTGATTGCGTTTAGCTTTGCTAAGCTTATAATTACTATGTAGCTTTCAGTGTACGGTCAGATGACCGGTTTGATTGGTGATGTTTTTCATCATAAGCCAATCAAAATCGATTTTCTGGTGACCAAGCGGCTGGATTCCACCCGTTCCCATCCCGAACACGGTCGTAAAGACAGCTTGCGGCGAAACTACTTGGCGGAAGACCGCCTGGGAAGATAGCTAGTTGCCAGATTCTAATTTTAACAAAGAAGGATTTTTGAATAGTTCAAAGATCCTTTTTTGTTTTTTTGTAACCATATGTAAAACTAATTGATCGCAACTGTGATATTAGTTTGTTTAAGATGGTATATTTAATATATGGATTATTAATTTATTAAGGATATTTATGAAAATGAAGAAAATTATTGCTATGACTTTAGCTGAAGTTCTGCTAACTATAGTTATTATTGGTGTTGTTACTGCTCTAACTCTTCCAGGACTTAAGAAGTATTCGCAGTCTTCTAGCATAGGTGTACAACTCAAGAAAGGATATAGTACATTATCTTCTTCTTTGGATTATGTTATTGCAAATAATCCAGATATAGATATTGTTTCTGTTGGTGGTGATAATCTTTTTACTGATTATATGATTCCTAGATTTAACATTATTAAAAAATGCTCCTCTACAAATATTTCTGATTGTATTGCTACTGATACATTACCTGTTAAGCCAAATAATGCTGTTGTTTTAGAAGGTGGTATTTCAATTGCGAACAATGGTATGCAGTTTTTTATTGATACTAATGCTTTAGATGCTCCAAATACTTATGAATTAGATATTTATCAATATAGACTTTCTACAGAACCTTTAAGTACTGTTTTGTCTTTTAATTCTAATAATGTAATTGATCTTTTATCTGATATCTTCATGCCAAAAGCATATGCTATTAGCAGAGGTTCTAGTTCAAGAACTCTTGGATCTTCTAGCTCTTCAATGAGCATTGGCTCTTCTAGTTCTTCAAGAAGTTATGGTTCTTCCAGTTCTTCTGGGTCTTTTGGTTCTTCAAGTTCTTCAAGAACTCTTGGGTCTTCATCTTCTTCTAACATAAATGATTTGGGTCCAGGTAATTCGAGCTATAAATCTCCTATTACTGATATAACTAGTGGGACTAGCACATCTTCAGGTACATCATCAAAAACAAGCAGTTGGATGAATGAAAATCCTCAACAGCCTATCACTACATCATCTTCAAAATCTACATCTTCTGTTAATATTAGTTCTAGTTCTGCTGGTCTTGGAGCTTCATCTAGTTCTTCATCAGGATCTTCTTCAGGATCTTCTTCAGGTGGTGCGTCAGATGATGACCTTTCTACAAATGCTAACTCAAGTGACTGGAAATTTATTCCTGTTGGGAAAGCCCGTGAAATTATGGAAAACGGCTGGAAATATAAAAGTTAATAATTCTGTTAATTGTGCTATTAATATCTTAAAAATACATTCTAATTTTAGGATGTATTTTTTATATTAACCAAGGTATAAATCTATATTTAACTTGTTGGGTGTATTTTCTATATTCAGGATCTTGTATAAGATGTCTTTCTTCTGTAAGTGCTCTAAAATAGTAGATCAAAGCCCAGCTTGATAGAGTCAGTACAGTTAAAATTAGTTTCAAAATATAATCTCCAAAATTAAAATCAGGTTTTGTAAAGTCTACTATAAATAATGTTAATGTAGTAATTATCCAAAATGTATTTTTAGCAACATATGCTGGATGTCTAACAATGTTATAAGGGAAGCAAGATACAGTGCCTCTATTTGTAAGATTGCTTCCTTTGGTTCCAAGTGCTATTGATGCTGAAACATATATCATAAGGAAAAATAATGCTATAAATCTTATTGACCAAGTTAGAAGAGAAGTTTCATCTCCAAAAGCCGAAGTTACATCTGACTGTCCCCATCCTAAAAAAGCATTTGATGAAAGAACAAATGGTGTGTAACAAGCAAGACAGAAAAATATTCCGGCAGCTGTAGTCTCTACTGTTCTTATTTTGTTTTTCAATATTGTAAGTTCTGTCAGATAACCAAAACTAAAAATAGATAAATCTATTGAATAGAGAATTAATATAGCTTGTCTGTATAAAAACTGTCTGGCATCATTAGGTACTGCTTGAGCTAAAGTTATTGTTTGTGTTTTAAAATGTATAATAAGAGATTTTATAATTTCTAAGTAATAAGGTATATTAGCTTTTATTTCTAAAAAATTGTTATATAAACTTTGAACCATAAGTATACCAAAGAATGATTTTATAAATATAAGCATTAAAGATTGTTTTTCTTTGTATGTTGGTTTGTACAAATTAAGGAAATTTTTAATTTCTTCTGGATTTAGTGATATTAATTTTTGTTTTGAAGAGAAGATTTTTGCTATGTAATTACAAATTTCTATAGAGTGTGAATTGTAAATGGATTTTGGACGAACAGAAAAATATATTATAGGTGCTATAAGAATATAAGCAAGATAAAAGAAGCTATAAAAAAGTTTTATTTCTAATGGTGATTGAGAAAAAAAGGGATTTAGCCAATACAAAATAATTATTAGCCCATATATTTGTATAGAAGAAAAATAGTGTTTTAAAATAATTTTATTATCTGGTTTAGGTGTGTTGGGTGGAATATAACTGATATTAAGATTTTTATTAAAATATTCTGAATCTTCTATAATAGTTGTTGAATTTTGGCTTGTTGAATCTTGTGATATCATTAATAGAGTTCCTTTTTATATGATTCTATATTAGCATTAAAATTATTATTATGGGGTTACGAATGGAAAAAATTTTTAAAATTGAATATATTTTTGTATTATTGGCAATGATTTTAGGCTTCATTCTAATATTTTTTATTCCCCCGTTTCAATCACCGGATGAACCGGTACAGTTTTTGAAAGCATATTCTGTTTCAGAAGGACATTTTGTTTCAAAATTGTCAGATGGGATTGCTGGGGATAATCTTCCTGTTGCATTAAAAGAGTTTGAAAACAGGTATGATTATTTGATTTTTGATACGACAAAAAGAATATCATTTGATGATATAAATAATTCAAAAAATATAAAGTTAGATATATCAAAACTTCAATTTTTCAATCAAAAATATCATGCAATGTATTCTTGTTTTGCTTATTTTCCTCAAAGTATTGGAATTTTTATTGCAAAAATTTTTACAAATTCCATATATTGGATAATGGTTTGTGCAAAGATTTCATTATTGTTGTTTTATATTTTTTGCGGATATTTGTCAATAAAGACGATTCCATTTTGCAAACAAATAGTGTTTCTTTTATTATTGATGCCAATGAGTTTGGCATTAGGCTCATCAGTTTCTGCTGATGGGGTTTTGATAGCGTTAAGTATTTTATTTTTTTCTTATATTTTGAAAATTAGTGCACAAAAAGAAAATATCAATAAGAAACAGCTATTTTTTCTTGCAATATTTGCAATAGTTTTGGCATTGATAAAACAAAGTGTTTTGTTATCTTTATTTGTTTTATTTATTCCGAAAGAAAAATTTGCTGATAAATATTTTGCAAAAGTTTGCAGTGTACTCATACCTGCATTTATTATTTCTTTTTTATGGTCAAAATTTAGTTATGGTTTGTTTGTACCTTTAAATAATTCAAATCCTGTTGAACAAGTGCAATTTATAGCAGCTCATCCAATTGTTTATATTGGAGTACTTTTTAGAACTCTTTGTGCTTATTTTATTGCTGTTACATATAGTTTTATAGGTATATTAGGTTGGCTGGATGTGTTTTTGTTTCCTTTTGTTTATTGGCTATACTATATAGTTTTGGGATTGAATTTATTTTTCAGTGAAGATAATATTAGCTACAAAGCGAATATATTCCAAAAAATTGTGCTACCTTTGGTTTGTTTACTTAATTTTGTAGTTATTTGCACAATCATCTATGTCTCTTGGGCTGTACCGACTCAAATAAGTCCTTTTGAAGGTTTACAGGGCAGATATTTTATTCCTATAGCTTTGCCATTTTTTGTTTGGCTATTTTTGTTGATTGGAGATAAAAAGAAAATTTTGAAAAATAATTCTTTGATATATCTAAATTTAAGTTTTATTTTAATTGTTTATTTAAATTTATTTTTTGGAATATTTATAAGATATTACGCTATGTTTTAATTTTTAACAAAATAAAAAGGGCAATGATAATCACTGCCCGTGTCTGGAATTAAGAATAGTTGGAAGTATGAAAAAGATTTATTGATTATATTTAATATAAAAAGTCTAATATGAACAATTACCCACTATTCTATTTTTTATTAGATAGTAGGGTAAAAAATAACTTTTTTGTGTTATGTAACAAAATGTTAATTCGTTTTTGTACGGTTATAAGATTGTAATATTAAGGATTTTTAAATATGTGTTGCATGTTTGAAGAAAAGTTTGTAAATAAATTGTTTCTTTGTCCCTTTATATATATGTAAGTGTTATGTAGAAAGGTTTTTATATGTCTGATTTTGGTGTGAAAGGTTATAATCCTAAAAGATTGATTATTTCTGATGATGGGAAAACATATGAAAAAGCCAAAACAGGTAAAGTTATTGCAGGTTCAATAGCTGGTGGTGTTACATCTGCAGTCGCACAGGTTGCATTTTCTTTACCGGCTTTACCAGCAATGTCGAAAATGGGTAATATTGCCAAATCTTGTGATTCTGGTGTAATAAAAAAAGCATTGGATAAAGCTTTGGCAATTTCGGGGATGAAAGATGCAGGAGTAAAAATAGTTGATTATGCAGGTAGTGTAATAGAAGAGTCTAAAAACAAAGGCTTTTGGTCAAAAATTAAAGAATTTATAGAAGAACAAACAAAAGTGAGTAGGTCTGTAAAAAAGGGAACTAATGCATGTTTTTCTACTGATACAAATAGTATATATATTAATACAGAAAAATTAGGAACAGCCGGATTTCATGAAATAGGTCATTCTATTAATTATAATAAATCTAAAGCTTTGAAATTTATACAAAAAGCAAGAATGCCACTTATGGTACTTCCTGTATTCTTTACAGCTATCGCTCTTGGAAAACGTAAAAAAGTTGATGGAGAAAAGCCAAAAGGATTTTTTGATAAAACAACTACATTTATAAAAGAACACGTTGGTTTGTTGTCCTCTGTAGCAATGCTTCCTATTTTGGGTGAAGAATTGATTGCAACAGCAAAAGGTAATAAATTAGCAAAACATCTTTTGTCTCCAGAAAATTATAAAAAAGTAGTTAAAACAAACAGATATGGTGCTTTAACTTATACAATGGCTGTTGTAGGTTCAGGCTTGGCTGCTTATTTTGCGAATAAAATTAAAGATAAAATAGCTGGGCCAAAAGAAATAAAACAATAAAAAAACGGCTTTAATGCCGTTTTTTATTTATTAGCAATTTTGTTTTATGCCATTAATCCGCCAAATTCTTTTGGTTTTACTTTGTTATTGTCATCTTCATTTTCGCTACCTTGTTGTGGTTTTGTTTCAGGTTTTTCATTCATAGCTGCATAATATTGTTTAAATTCATTTTCGCATTCTGTCATTTTTGCTTCTAATTCAGAAACGCTCATTGATGTTGCACCAAAGGCCATGTTTGTCGTTGAACCGGTTTCGCCTCCGTTTTCGTTAGCTTGTGCTAGTTGTGTTTTATATTGTTCATATTCATCAAATACGCTTTGTGCTTTATCTATGTTTGCTTTTTGTTGATTTGCATTAGGTCCTTTTGCTTGAAGCCCTTTTGCTTTAATTGCTTGTAACATTCCAAATTCAATAGCCATAATTTCACTCTCTTTTCTTAAAACATAAAAGGTAATATCTCTTGTATATATAAAGTATATATTTTCTAAAAAATTGCTTAAATTTTTATATTGTATTAAGGAATGTTACAGTTTGTTTTTTTAATATTAAGTTATTCTAAAAAAATCCGTTTAATAATATATAGAGTTTTGGCAAATTATTTACGGAGTTAAAAAATAAGGTTTCCATCATGATTAGACTGGATATTGATTTAAGCTATCTGACAAAAAACTTTGAGATTGGAACTCAACGTTTAAATCAATATGGCATGAAAAGCATTGATGAAATTATGGAAGTTGAAGCAGCACAAGGCAATACACAAGCTGCTAATTTTCAACAAGAAGTGTTGAATGATCCAAAAGAATTGCTAAAACTTTTTAAACTTTCAAGTGCCAGAAACAGATATGCAATTTTATCAAATATGAATTCCAGAGATTTGGAATATATGCTTCAATTCCTTACAACAGAAGATCTGCAGATGGGATTGATGTTTTTTACAAAAGAAAAGATTTTGAATCTTATTTATAAATTGCCAAAAAATAAAATTTGTTCAATTGTTTTTCAAGCTTTCTCTATAGAGCAGTTTTTGAAAATGATACCGGAAAAAGAAATTAACAAATTTTTTGATTCTGATAAATTAGATAAAAATAAAATTTTGGACTTTGTAAAAACCATTCCCGAAGAAAAGTTAAATAAAATGGTTGAAAAATTTATGAAAGTCGAATATGGCAAAACTCTAAAAGATGGAGAAGAGCTTAACATGAGTAAAGATCAGGTTGTCAAATTTATGGATAATCTGGAGCCTGAAAAGTTTAAAACTGCTTTAAAGTGTTTTGAACGAGAAGAAAAATCTGCTTTGATTTTGAATCTTACTAAAGAAGATCCGAAGCTATTGACGGAATTTTCGAAAAATGCTCTAACTTTCCCTTTGAGACAATTAGACAAAGGTGAAATTGTTAAAAACATGAATAAATTGGAGCCGGAAGATCTTATAAAAATGGTTGATGATTTGCCGGATGATTTGCTTGCTGTTGTTGTAACACAAATTGATCCAATGGTTTTTGCGGAACTATTAAGTAAAAATTTCCAAGATATACTTGCAGAAATTGGTATTGGAAATGTATAAAAATTTTTATTTTAAATATAAATCCATGTCCTCATCAGTTAAAGGATTTTTATAGGTCAATCTCAATGATGGCAAGTGCCCGTTTAATGCCATTGTTTTTATCGTGATTTCTTGATTCGGTTTTACTGTTGTTTCATTTTTGAGAATTATGTCAAAATTATTTGCTTCATTTTCTGCATTTTTGTTACCGATTTTTGTACTAATAGCGAAGAAAGACGGAATTTTTTTTACAGATAAATAAGCGACTTTTGCATTTGCATTGCCTATAATGTTTACTTTTCTTATAGTGATAGGCTCTATATAAATATTTTTTATTTTGTATTCATACCCTGTGTATATTTCGCCTAGTCGACTTTGAAGCTGTTTAGGTGTACACTCTATTTTTAAGTAATCATTTTCTTCTATTTTTGTTTGTGCAATTGCCATTAAGGTGGAAAACATGACCAAAAATGAAAAAATAATCAATGTTGTGATTTTTTTCATTTTGCCTCCTCTTTTATTTATTTATATTAAAAATAGCCGCCATTGTATCTTGTACATATCTAATTTTCATATTATATTGATTCACAATATTTTCAGGTTGCTGTGAAGATACAATTTGATTATATAAAAATATGAGCATGTCCGCAATTTGTGGTAAATAAACAAAGATTTTATTTTTTACGGATATATCAAAAGCTTGTTCAGCACTGTAAAGTATTTGTTCAAATTTGTTTTGTAAATTTGTATTTATCATTAATTCGGCTGTGAAAACTTTAAATAATAGCATAAAAAATTCTGATAGGTTTGAATCTTTTTCCATTTTTAAAATTGAATTAGTTAATATTTCATCAACAACTGTATAATTTTTTTCGACTGTTTCTGCTTTTGCTATAAAAAACCAAGTTATATAACTCAAGTTTTTCAAACATTTATCAGAAGATAAATCGAGAATGTTATAAAAAATTTGTTTTGCTTTTTTCAAATTTCCAAGATTTAAATATGCATAACCAATAAGTAAATCGCAAAGATATTCAAAAAGATAAAGATGTATTTCTGCGGCTTTTATTTTAGAATTGTAAACATAATTCCCTAATCCGTTAAAGTCTTTATTTCTTAATGCAACAAGTCCTTGAAGTATCGGGAATATTATTTTTGAATATTTATCATTTAAACCTTCGTTTAATATTTTTTGCAATTCATTAGCGATATCTTTGTTTTGCGTGAAATCATCTAAAAGTAATAAGAGCTTAAAGCAAGAATAGTTCTGTGGATGATTTGAAATTACATTTATTATTTTTTCTCTTCTGTCTGGTTTGAATTGAATAAGTCTAGACATATTTATAAAAAATAAGGCGTCTAAAATCGCATCATCAAATTGTTTTTTTGAAAAACCTTCAGGTAATACTTTTTCACTGATTGTTTTTAGATTTATATACTTAAATATTTCATCTCCAAGATCAATACATTCATTGAGTCTGCCAAGATTGAAATATATCTCAAGTGTAACCAAATTGACGAGGAAATAATTCAAGTTAAAATCTTTATCATTTGGATTAAAACTACTTTTGGGTGTTCTTGCAATTATTTTACCTATATATTCAAGAGCATTGTTATAGTTCCCGCTCATAATACAACTTTGGACAAGTTTATTTGCTATTTCTTTAATTTTTTGATCATCTTGTTGTTCTTCAAAGTTAGTTAAAAGCATTTGTAGAAAATGTATAATTTTTTCCGGATAATACTTGTAAAGCATTGTTGCTAATTCTGCATATACATCCATTTTGACTTGTTGTACAGTTCTGTCTGTGTCTTCATCGATTACATTGTCTACTAGTGATAAAAATTTGTTTGTACAATTGAGATATGCGCAAAAATCTCCTATTTGACTTGATATCATAGCCATAGAGTGCCATTGTGCAAATGCTTCTTTTTTCAGTTTTATATATTCTAAAAGTTCAGCTTTGACAACATTTGGTATTGTGATATTTATGTATAGTTTATCTATCAGATTTTTTGCAATTGATTCTAGTTCTTCTTGTTCACAGATTTTTAAGAAATTTTTTCTATAAATATTGTAATGCTCAATAAATATTGCTTTATTATCTATAATTTTTATAAAATGTCGTTGTTCAAGATATTTTATTATTTTTAATGAGTCTTCAATTCCTATTTTTTTTATCGTTTCTGCATATATGTATTCTGAGCTTAGCAATATTGAGCCAAATAGTTCAAAAGCATTTTTTATATTTTTTAGTCCTAAAATTCTTTTTTGTATTAATTCATCAAGGTCTTTCGGAACAACTACCATTTTTTCTTGTTCAATTTTATATTTTCCATCAGACAATTTTAAAATATTGTTGTCTAAAAGATATTTAATAGCTTGGTCAAAATATATATATGAACCTTTTGTGTTTTCTAATACTTTTTCAAGATAAAAAGAATCTTTTATATTTTCTATAAATTTTAGCTTTTTTTGAACAATGGTTTTATTTGCAGATGGCATCATATCAATTTCAAAATAATTGTTAGATGTCATAAGTTTGTATATTTTTCTGTGAAGAGAAAAATCTTTATCACACGATACAATAAATCCAATATTACCTAAAGATTTGTTTTCTATTAGATATTTAATTATTTCTATAGAGCTATCATCTGCAAATTCAAAATTTTCAATTATAAAAATTGTTTTGAAAGGAATGCTCGAAATAAAGTTTGTGAAGGCTTCAAAATAATTTGAACGTAAGTCTTCAGGATGAGTATTGACTTGAACATTCATTTTTAACATAGTTGCGAGATATTCATTGTTTGTTATGTTTTCTATAGAACTTGGATTCAATAACATTTCTATTTCTGGTGTATTGTAATATGCAAGCAGCATTTGTTTTAAAAGTCCATAAGCACAATATTTGTTTTTTTCAGGACAAGAAAATCTTAAAATTTTATGATTATTAAATATCTGTTGAATTTCTTCTTCTTTTATTAAAGAGAGAATAGAGTTTTTGCTGTCTGATTTGATAGAAATTATAGGGTTGGTGATGTTTTTTGTGTTTATTTTTTCTATTTCTTGAAGAATTGTTTCGCCTTTGGCTTTTAAAAATGTACAATTTAAACCTTTGAAGTTGATTAATTCAGATTCATCAATTTCTTCTTCCGGAACATAATCAACATTTGGTGGCAATTTTAATAAATTTGCTTCTGTATTTTCATTTTGTTCAAGTTTTACTATTTTGTGCCATTCAAGTTCAAAAAACATAACCATTTGATTTTTTATATATATTGCACTCAATGATTGGAATGGATATTTTATTTTTGCTGCTTGATAAATATATGAATCTGCAATAATTTCGATATCCTTAAAAATATGAGAATTTCCACTTGAACTGTATACAACATTGATGTTAATACCGGATTTGTATTCTTCAGTTTTTGAGTAAATATCTCTTTTTTGAATTGCCATTTGTGTTTTTAGGGAAATTCCTTTTGCATCAAATAGCTTTTGATTTATTTCAGCTACAGATTGAGCTACATAAATGGAGAAATCCAAAGCATTGAAACAAGATTCTACGAAGCTATAATCCTTGCAAAATCTTATAATAAAAGTGTCTTTAATAAACTGTACTCGTAATTTTTTTTGTAAAGCTGTTTTTTTTATTAAAGCATAAAGATTTTTTTTGAATTTTTCTGTAATTTTTTCACTTTTGAAAGTATTTTTTATATCTTCAAAATTTGTTATTTCAATAGTTAATACTGCAAACTCTTCTATGACTGATTCTCTAAGTCCAATACTTGCATTAACATCTAACCCGCATTTTGGACATTTCTTTAAAGCTGCAGAATTAAGCTTTCCGCATTTATAGCATTTGTTTATAACAACAGAACCGCATTTTTCACATATTGTGTTTTTTGTATATGCATCACAAACAGGGCATTGAAGTTTTAGAACTTTTTTGCAGTTCGGACAAACTAAATCATTTTCACCTATTTCTGTGTTACATTTGGGGCATTGCATACAAATATCCAGATTATCATAATTTATCCACTATATTATATCAGTGATTATAATTAATTAACTCATCTTTATTGTGTATTATCTGGTATTTGAGGGTGTTAGGCTTTTTTATACAAACTTTACAATTTTGTATTGAAAATGGAAAGATTTGTATTTTTAAACTATAATTGGTTGTAAATTTGGTAATAAACTAATAAAGGAATTTTGGATGATAAACTCAGTTGTTGTTGTTGGTAGAGCAGGACAGGATCCTGAGATGAAATATTTTGAATCTGGTAAAGTAAAAACTACATTTTCAGTAGCTGTCGGCAGATGGGATTCAAGAACAAAAGCTGAGGTGACAGACTGGTTTAATATAGAATTGTGGGATAAACTTGCTGAAGTTGCCGGTGAATATGTAAAAAAGGGCAAATTGGTTGCTATAGATGGTAGATTGGCTTCAAGCAAATGGACTGATGCTTCAGGGGCACAGAAAGAAAGATTTTTTGTTCGTGCTTCAAATTTGAGACTTCTTTCAGCTGGTAAGTCTGAACAGTAGAAGTTCAAGCAAAATTTATAAGGTTGATTAGTAAATATGTTTATATCAAATAATATCGGGATAATAGCTGATGATTTGACAGGTGCAGATGATACAGCTTTGCAGTTTCATTTAAGAGGTGCAAATACTCAAATTCTTTTGGATTATTCTTTTATTCCAGAGAATAAAAATAATACTCAAGTTTGGGCTATACCAACAGAAACAAGAAATATAAGTGCCCCTGATGCCTATGAAAAAGTGAAACAAGCTACTAAAGTTTTAGTTGAAAACCTAAATGTTGAATATTTTTATAAAAAAATGGATTCAACAATCAGAGGTCATATAGCAGTTGAAGCTTTAGCAATGTTAGATGTTCTTGATTGGGATGCCGCTGTTATTATACCGGCTTTTCCACAAGAAGGAAGAACAACAATAGGCGGTTACCATCTTTTGAAAGGTATACCGATAGAACGTACGGAATATGCAAGAGATCCAAGATTTCCAATTTATGAATCACATATTCCAACAGTTTTGCGTTCAGAGTTGCAAAACCAGCAAGATGAGCTTGTTGATTTAATTGAATTACGCACTGTTATTAAAGGTGCTGGACCAATTTTGAAAAAAATGAACGAACTCATAGAAAAAGGTGTAAAACTTATTGTTGTAGATGCAATGTCAGTAACTGATATTGAACAGGTTGTCCTTGCAATGGAAAAAAGTTCATACAAGATTCTTCCTTGTGGTTCGGCAGGTTGTGCTCAAGTTTTGGGCAATGTTTGGTTGCCTGAAAAAGAAAATCATCAAATGGTAAAGACTTTACCGTCTTTACCTAAGCTTATTGTATCTGGAAGTGCGACACAAATTACAGCTTCTCAGATACAAAAACTTCAAGATGATGAAGATATAGATAATACATATTCAATTGCTTTAAAAATGGAAGATATTTTAGAAGGTGTAAATGATGATATTATTACACGTGTTTCTGAAAATTTGGTAAAAGATAATGTAGTCATTGTTCATACCTCTGATTTGCTTGTTGATTCAAAAATAATTTCTCAAATCCTTTTTGATAACGAATTATCTAAAACTCAGTTTATTTCAAAAATTGGCGATTATCTTGCTGCTTTGACGAAGAAAGTTTTATTTAATAGAGATGCAATCTTAATTACTGTTGGTGGAGAGACTTCTTTCAAATGTTGTAAAGCTATAAATAGTAATAGTTTACAGATTATTGATGCTATTTGTCCGGCTATTCCGCTTTGTTTGGATTCAAAAGCTCAATGGATTGTGACAAAGTCCGGTAATTTGGGCAACTCTAATACTTTAATTGATATAATTAAATACTTTGAACACCATGAATAAAAAAAAGATATGTATTACAACCGGTGATTTTAATGGTATTGGACCTGAGGTTATTACAAAAGCATTGAATAACCTTAATTTGGATTCAGATAATATTGTGATAATTGGAGCAAAAAAGCTTTTTCCTAATTTGAACAAATCTTATGATATATTAGAAATTCCTTATAAAAGTGAATGGTTTAATCCTCAACAAGAAACAAAAGAAGCCGGAGAATTTTCATATAATTGCTTGCTTAAAGCTTGTGAATTGGTTAAAAGCAATCAAGTAAATGCTATTGTAACAGCTCCTGTTTCAAAAAATGCGCTGCATCTTGCTGGACAAAATTTTTCAGGACAAACAGAAGTTTTAGAAAAAAATCTTGCAGATTTTACAAAAAATGAAAAAGCAGAAATGCTTTTTGTTTGTGATGATTTTAGGGTTTTACTTTTAAGCAGGCATGTCGCATTAAAGGATGTTGTTATTACAAAAGATATTTTGATTGAAAAAATCTTAAGAATAAATGATGTATTGAAAAACAAATTTTCTATAAAAAATCCCAAAATTGCACTTTGTGCACTCAATCCTCACGCCGGTGAGAATGGTATATTAGGCGATGAAGAGATTAAAGAATTTTATCCTGCTGTTAAATTTTTAAAAGAAAACGGTATTGATGTTGACTTACCAAAACCATCTGATACTTTGTTTGTAAAAGCTTCTCATGCTTTTTTGAATAAAGACAAACAACCTTATGACGTATACTGTGCTTGTTATCATGATCAAGGCTTGATCCCGATGAAAGTTTTGGCGATGAATAGAGCAGTCAATATGACTGTTGGTCTTTGTGCAGTACGAACTTCACCTGCTCATGGAACAGCTTACGATATAGTTGGTAAAGAAATAGCTGACTCTACCAGTATGGAAGAGGCTATAAAACAAGCCATTAATGTTTGTTAAAAATTAATTATTTTTTCTTCTGTTTTATCGGATCAATTTGTGCAATTTGTATATCTATAGCATTTATTGCACTATCTTTGGCAAAGAAATATTTGTTTTTCTTAATAAGTTTTTCTGCATGTTTTAGTGTCTTTAACGCAGCTTTTCTATCTTGTAATTCTTTAAGTTCAATTTCTGCAACCAGCATAGAGTCTATAGCAATATCTCTAAGTGTAAAATCGCATGCTTTTAACAAGAAGTAATCTCTTTTGCAGTTTGTTTCATTTATACACGCTAATAGTTCTTTTTCTGCTTCTTCTGAGGATTTGAAGAGTAAAAATTTATTTCTCATTTTGAGCTTATAAAAAGCTAAAATTTTTTCGTTTTCGCTAATTCTGACTTTTTGGATTTTTACTGATTCTTCAAATTTCTTTTCTTTTGAAAGTTTATTTAAATACATTTGACAAGATGGTGCTATTACCATTTTACATTCATCAGGGAAAGTGTCGGTAGGGTTTTTTAAATAAAAATGTTTCCATATACTTGTTGCACAAATCAATATTAAAAAGATTAGTAAATATATTAATGCTTTTTTCTTAGTCATAATCTTGCCCAGTGTATTTATATCTTTAGTATACATAATATAACATACATCAGTACTTGCAGGGAATAAACTTTTTGAACGAAATACTTATAATAAATTTGTTTACAAATATAGAAAGGTTTTTTATGACAGAAATTTTAGACTTTTATAGATGCAATGTTTGTGGAAATTTTGTAGAGGTTGTACTAAATGGAGAAGGTGAACTTGTTTGTTGTGGTCAGCCTATGGAAAAAGTTAAACCCAAAACAAAATCAGAAGAAATGTTGGGCGAGAAACATGTACCTGTTATAGAAAAAACTCAAGAAGGCGTCACTGTTAGAGTCGGCTCTACTCCTCATCCAATGGAAGATAATCATTATATTATGTTTGTTGAAGTGAATTCAGATGATAAAAAATATGTGAAAAGAAAATATTTGCATCCAAATGAAGAACCTGTGCTAAAATTAAAATGTGATTGCGAGAATGTAATCGCACGAGAATTGTGTAATATACATGGATTATGGACATCGGAGGAATAAAACTCCGAAACTAGAACTAGGAGATGAAAATGATTTCAGAAAAAATGGAAGCTGCCTTTAATAAACAAATTAAAGACGAAATGTACTCATCAAACTTGTATCTTTCAATGGTTGCATATTTTGAAGATTTGGGTTTGAAAGGTTTTGCAAATTGGATGCGTATACAAGTTCAAGAAGAAACAGCACATATGATGGGACTTTTTGATTATTTGATTTCAAGAGACGGTAAAGTCCAACTTGAAGCAATAGACAAACCGCCTTATCAATGGTCTTGTCCTCTTGAATGTTTTGAAGCTGTATACAAACATGAACAACTTGTTACTTCTTTGATTAATGGTCTTGTTGATGTCGCAGAACAAGAAAAAGACAGAGCTGCTATTTCATTTTTACAATGGTATATCAAAGAACAAGTTGAAGAAGAAGCAAATTGTTCAGAAATTTGTGCAAAATTGAGACTTATTGGCGATGATAAACATGCCTTGCTTTTAATTGATCAAGAACTTGGTGCAAGAGTTTATAATGCTCCTGTTATTGGTTAATTAAAGTAAATTATGAATATTGAAAAACGCAGGATATACTTCCTGCGTTTTTTATACTGAATTATCTGTTAAAATGGCAATCTGCCTTTTCCTCCAAAACCTTTTGGCATTTTGGGTAATTTCATTTTTCCGGATTTTACTTTATCGGAAATTTTTGAAAAACCTTTCATCATTTGTCTCATTTGATCAAATTGGTTAATGAATTGATTAATTTCTGTAATCTCCATTCCACAGCCTTTGGCTATTCGTTTTTTGCGACTTGTATTGATTAGTGACGGATTATCTCTTTCTTCTGGTGTCATACTTTGAATAAAAGCTTCTATTCTTTTTAACTGCTTTTCACCTTCATGAGCGATTGTTTGTCTGTCATCTTTTTTTAACCCGGGGATAGGAAGCATTCCAAGTATTTGGTCAATAGAACCAAGGTTTTTCATTTGTCTTTGCATCCCAAGAAAATCATTATAAGAAAATTCTGCTTTTCTCATTTTCTTTTCAAGTTCTTGAGCTTGCTTTGCATCAAAATTTTCCTGTGCTTTTTCAACAAGAGAAACAATGTCCCCCATTCCCAAAATTCTTGTTGCCATTCTATCAGGATAGAAGTCTTGTAATGCATCAAGCTTTTCACCAACACCTGTTAGTTTTATTGGCTTTTGTGTGCAGTAAACAACGCTCAAAGCCGCACCGCCTCTGGAGTCACCATCGAGCTTTGTTAATACAAGACCTGTGATTTCAAGCTGTTCATTAAAGTTTTCTGCTACATTGACTGCTTCTTGGCCTGTCATTGCATCTATTACAAGAAGTTTTTCTTGCGGGTGGAATAATCTGTCAAGAATCAATAATTCTGCCATCATTTGTGTATCAATTTGCAAGCGTCCTGCAGTATCAAGTATTACAACGTTGAAACCGTTTGATTTTGCGTAATTTATAGCTTCCTGTGCTATTTTTTGTACATCTGTGCAATTATCAATTGAAAAGACTTCTGTCTTTGTTTGTTCACCTAAAGTTTTTAATTGCGCAATTGCAGCAGGTCTGTATACGTCACAAGCTACTAGCAAAGGGTTTTTACCTTCCTTTTTAAGCTTAACTGCAAGTTTTGCGCTGGAGGTTGTTTTACCTGAGCCTTGCAAACCCAGCATCATTATTATAGATGGATGTCCGTTCAAATTTAATGGTTCATTGTGGCCGCCTAAAAGTTTTACAAGTTCATCATTTACTATTTTTATAAGCTGTTGGGCTGGGTCCACACCTTGAACAACTTTTTCACCTTCTGCTCTTTCCCTTATTGATGAGACGAAAGCTTTAACAACACGTAAGTTTACATCGGCTTCTAATAGTGCTCGTCTAATTTCTCTAAGTGCATCCGACATATTTTCTTCTGTAAGTTTGTCAGCTCCGGATGTCTTTCTTATTATTTCTTGTAATTTATCTGATAATGAATCGAACATATTTCCCCAAATTCTTTACTATTATTAACTTTATTGTCTTATGCAAATACTATACAGTCAAGTTTAATATTGACCATATGGTTAATAAAATTTTTTATTTCTTTTAACCCCGTGATTGATGTTTTTGCTGCTTTAAAAATATATCATTGAATTACAAAAGTTGAGTAAATACCCAATGGAATTTTTGGGGGGAGTATTGGGAAATAAAATGAGAAGTATCGTGAAATTTTCAAGAAATCTATCTTTAGCAGGGCTCGCCTTGTTTCTTTCAATGTCAAATGTGTTTGCTAACACTCTTTCAGAGGTCGAAATTAATTCACAAGACAATGGCTATGGTATAGTCCTAAAAACTGATGAAGCTGCTCAAATGAAGAAAATAATTTCTTCAAATGACAAAATGTCTATCGAGCTTAAAAACGTTAGTGCTTCTGAAAACATTAATACTGTGTACGACAATGTTGCAAATCTTGAAAATGTTACAATCCTCCCTGCTTCAAAGAATGATATAAGAATTACTTTTAAAGGCAAAGATATTGCAAATAGTAAAGTTTCTTTTGAAACAGTAAAAACAGATGCATTAGCTACACCAATAGTTGAAAACCAATCTATAAAATTGAATGGACCTATTTCCAGCTATTCTCCTGTTTATAACTCTGAAAATTTTATTCAAGAAGAGGAATCTCAAACTTCTAATCCTGAACTAAATGAAGTTTTAACGAAAATGCATATAACAAGAGAAATGCTTCTGACTGTAAAAAGATATGGCAAAGCAGTTGTTAAAAAAGTAGAGTCAGCAGCACATGGTGATATTAATTTTATGACAATTGCAGGTATTGCACTTATTATAGTTGCATTTGCTTTTAGAGGTGGTAAAAAATCTAATGTAAGACCGGAAAAATCTATAGGTATAGCATCTCGAGATAATATTAATAGAGAAATTGAACTTAATCGTAATCTAGTAGGTAATATGAACAGCAAGCCTTCATCAATTAATTCAATTTCAGCTGCAAATGCAGGATATGGTATGAGAGCTTATCAACAAAGCCAAAAAAATCCTTATATGACTTCAAATACATCAACAAATGGTGTCTCTGGTATTGCGAGAAGAAGGCCTCTCTCTGCCAGCAAAGCTGTAAAAAAACAAACGCTTAGTGCAAAACCGCTTACATCAGCTTCTGCACCATTAAAACAAGGTTACGCAAATTCTTTGAATACAACTGTTAATTCACCGATTGCACCTACTATGCCGAAAATAAACAATCAAAAAACTTTGCCACAATCTGATTTAGACAGTATGAAATTTCTTGAGTCTATTACCAAAATTTATGAAAACAGCGGCAGAGCTGATTTGGCAAAAGGGTTAAAAGATAATTTGAGAAAAGCACAAATGTCTAAAGTATAAAAAATGAATTATTAGAGAGAGAACTAACTAACCTAACTTAAATTAGACGATACTCAACAATATACGGGGCAGAATATGCTCCTTTTTTTTATATATTTGCTATTTTATAAAGTTCCTCTTCGCTCCACTCTAGCCAAAATCCGCTTCTTGAATTATTGGCAGTTCCTAAGTTCTTAGCTCAGCTATAATTTACTCCGTAAATTGTGCTTCGCCGAACTTACTCACAGTGCGAGTTTCGCTTCGCTCCACTCTAGCCAAAATTCGCAAAAAAAAGCTCTAATTTAACATTAGAGCAATACTTTTAATAGGAAGGGAAGGTTAGGAAGTGTTAGGTAGGTAGTGTTAGTGTGAAAGTCTCGTCTTATTTAATATCTTGATTAAAATCTTTTTTGTTTATTTAATGCTTACATATATATAAAGTATATACAAACTTCAAAATTGCATACATGAGTATATACTGTTACATTTCTTTACAAAAATATTTTTTTGTGCAAAAAATAGGCTTTAGGCGTTTCTAATAAACACAGTCGGAATATTATTATCGAGTTTTTTAATTCTTTTACGTATATGAAGTCAAATTTGATTAAACCTATAGCTAACATGATTTCAAATCCCAGAGTTTTGGGACCTACTGTTTTTGTTGCAGTAGGGACTTTAAAAACTGTCAAGGACTATAAAGAAGCAAAGGTTGAAGAAAAGAAGATGATTCTTCTGAAAGATTCAGCAATTCTAACTGGTTCTATTTTTTCTTTTGCTGTTGTCAGTAAGTTTACAAAATATTTGTGTAATCAAAAAATAGTTAATTTTTTCATCAAGTTTATTAGTTCTTTTTTGGATAAATCAAAGAAACTTAAAGCTATTAAAAATAACAGAATTGTTTCGACAACAAAAAAAATTGCAGAACATACAGAGTACGTGCTAAAAGAATCTTTTGCCGTAACAATAAATACATTTGCCGGTGTTGTTGGTGCAATTTATGCAAATGCAATTATGCAAAAATATGTTTTTCCTAAAATGCTTTTAAAGAATAATAATTATAAATTGATATCTGAAAAAAATTTAGATGTTAAAGTCCAAGATGAGAAAAGAAATGAATTGGACGAAAAACAGAACATTGAAAATTTTGTAAAACCTAGTAATGTTTTTGAAAAATTTAATTTTCAAAATAATTCTATAGCAGTTGATACTTTTAGAAAAGTTGCTTATTCTTTGCCGGATTTAGGTGATATCAAAGTTTTTGAGAAGCCTATGGCTGCATTGATGGGGTATTCTGTTGCTGAAACAAAAGGTTATCACAATAAGTTCAAGAAAACATCTTATGAGCTTTTGGCTAATACTTTAATTCCTACAATTTTGGTTTCTGCTGTTAGTATTGCTGTAAAAAACAAAAAGCCTTTATTAAAATATAGTGCTTTATTTGCTGCTCTTTGTTTAGGACTTATTACTGGTAAATTAGTTGCAGATGGTGTTAAAGACAAATTAGACAAAACAATAGACTCTATTGATATGAAATACATAGCTATGTAAAAAAATGTTAAAAAATTGGCATGGTCTATAATTCTGTTATGATAATATTGTTGAGGACATCGGGAGTGCCTTTAATCTTTTAAAATAAACTGTATTGATATGTTGTTTATTAAAAAGGTAGTCTCTAATCTTGGGATAAGTTAATGCAAAAGTTATATATAAGATCTTGGTTGAGCCAACAAGGTTCGGCCATACAATTTATGCCGAATATTGGTGATGAGTTGGAATTGGACTTTTCAAATGTAGATGAATTACATTTGAAAGATATTGAAACTCTTTTAAATTTGCAAAAGATAGCTGTGTTTAATGAGTTAAAATTAAGTGTTGCTAATTTAAAACCGGCAATTTCAAGGATTTTTGAACAAACAGGTTTATACAAAATGGTTGATAAATTTAGTTCTTCTTGCAATTTGAGAATAAAAAAAAGACAAGGATTGGCTTTTGACTAAAAGTGAGAGTATTAAAGATTTTCAGTTATATATAGTTGCTACTCCGATTGGCAACAAATCTGATTTGAGTTTTCGTGCAATAGAAATTTTAAAAAATGTCGATTTGATTGCTTGTGAAGATTGTCGTACAAGTTCTACTCTTTTAGAAAATTATGGTATTGGCACAAAACTTGTTTCTTATCACAAATTTAATGAAAAACAAAGAACTCAAGAATTTTTAAAGTTAATACAAAACGGGAAAAAGATTGCACTGATTTCTGATGCAGGTACGCCTTGTATTTCTGATCCAGGGAGAGTTCTTGTTAAAGAACTTTTTGAAAATGATATAAAAATAACATCAATTCCAGGTGCTTGTGCTGTTGTTACTCTTTTATCCATGGTGCCAAGAGAATCAGAGCAATTTGCTTTCGGGGGATTTTTGCCAAGAGTAAAATCACAGCAGGAACAAGTTTTTGAAAAATTTAAATATATTGATACTGTTTTTTATGAGTCAGCAAACAGACTATTAGATACCTTGCAAAATATTATTGATTGTAGAGGCAAAGATGTACAAATTGCTGTGGGGCGTGAATTAACAAAAATGTTTGAAGAAGTAAAAGCAGGAACAGTAGAAGATATTTTTGAATATTTTAAAACCCATACTTTAAAAGGTGAAATAGCTTTTGTTCTTTATGCACAGAAAAATTCTGATGAAAATGAGTCTGAAATAATTGATAAAATAATAAAACTTAAAAAGAATAATTATTCAGATAAGGATATTTCTCAAATTTTATCTGTTTTGTATGGTATTAATAAAAACAAAATTTATAAAATGTCTTTGGCTATATAGTTTTCAATTAATAGCAAATAAATTTGTTTTTGTATTTTAGTTAAGGTATGAAAATTTTGTCCTGTTTTAATATACCTTATTATTCTTCTAATTATAATACCTCTTGCAAGCCGTCTTTTTCAGGTGATGTTAAGGTTACATTGGATTATGTTATAAAAAAAAGAGCGTATATTCTTCCTGAAAGAATGGTGAGAGCTGTAAAAAAAGAAATTTTAGATTCTAAAAAAAACACAAAAAAAGCTATGCCGAGCCTTTTTGACTTGCACAAAAAGATTTATGCACCTTTATTGGATTGTAAAACGTTGGAGCAGGCACAATCTTTATTTCCTGAATTTAGAGAAGTTTTAAATGCAGATAAATTAATTAAAAAAAATACTTATAATATCAGAAAAATAAAGGAAAAAGTTTCTTTATCTGATTTTTCTTTGTATGTTCTAAAGGAGCGTTGGGCTAATTTAAAAACACTTGATACAATAGCAAAAGAATTTTGTTTGGAAAATAGAAATAAACTGGGTTGGATTTTAGAAAAAGTCAGAATTCCAGATTTGGGCAAACAGTATTTGCAGCTTTTGAAGTCGTCAGATGTGACATTGAGAAAAGAAATAGCAGATAAAGTTACTGCTTTTAACAATAATCATCGAGCTTATGTAATAAATAGAAATAGGGAATTAAGTAAAGCACATAGAGAGCTTAATCGAAAAATTTTTCAAACAGCTTGGGATAGGCTCCCCCATATAAAAGAAGCTTTTTCTATGCACTCTCATAATACTTCATCAAAAGAAAGATTTAGAACATTCTGGCAAAAATATCCGAATTATTTAAAAGAATTGCAAGAAATGAGAAAACAGGTGGCTGAAGAATTACGTGTAGCGAGAAAATCTTTATCTAATAATTGATTATGTATCAGTATGTAAAGTAATTATAAAAATTACCTAATGTGATATAGAAAATATAACTTTTTGATGTATAATGATTAGGTGAAGTTGCTCAAAACGGACTATTAATAAATCATCAAAGGAGAAGCAATGGCAAGAATTTTAGTATCAATGCCCGATGAATTTTTAAACAAAATCGATGCAGTCGCAGATAATGAACAAAGAACAAGAAGTGAACTTGTTAGAGAAGCTCTTCGTAGCTATATCAAGCGTACAAAATTGCCTAGCCCTCAAAAAGCTTTAAGCAACGCAAAAATTTTAGAAGAAATTCTTGATTAATTCTGCATAATTTATATTACGTTTTTCATATTTTAGTAGAGACAGACAATGGAAATATTGGCTATTATACCTGTGCGTGGAGGTTCTAAAGGAATTCCTGGCAAAAATATTAAGCAACTTGCCGGTAAGCCGTTGCTTGCGTATACTGTTGAGGCATCATTAGGTTCAAAATATATTACAAGGACGATTGTTTCTACTGAAAGTACCGAAATAAAAACGGTTGCAGAATCTCTTGGTGCAGAGGTGATGGATAGACCTTTGTATCTTGCTCAAGATGAAACAAAAACAGCACCGGTCCTTTTGTATGTTGTATCAGAATTGGAGAAGCAAGGTTACAGTCCTGATGTTGTTGTGTTGTTACAAGCAACTTGTCCATTGAGGAACACAAAAGAATTAGACGAAGCGATAGAGTTGTTTTTGAATAAACAAAAAGATGGTATAGATTCTGTATTTGCTGCAAAAAATATTGGCACAACACATTCTAAATGGAGAAAATCACCGGCAGATTCTCCAAAAACTTTTTACGAGTGTCTTTTTGATTATCGAAATCGTCCTCGTCGTCAAGATAAAGAAAAACATTATGACTTACTTCAAGAAACAGGTGCAACATATATTATAAAAACAGATGTTATGAAAAGAGTTAAGGATTTTATTGGCGAAAAACCTGAACTATATTTGGATGGTTCTGCTTTGGATATAGATAATCCCGAAGATTTTGATGTAGCTGCTGAGATTATTAAAAAAAGACGTATGAAAGGTTTGGAATGAATAAAAATATACTTTATTCCGAAATGAATTCTCTTGGAAGCGTTTTAGACTCTTTTATGCAAAATTCTGCAATAAAAAATGGAATGAAAAAAGCGACTTTATTTAAGTTTTGGAGTAAAGTAGTCGGTAAAAAATTTGAGAATGTCTCGGAAGCTGTTTCTATTTCAAATAGAAGTGGAAAGATTATTCTTACAGTTGCATGTGCCAGTGCGGCAGTAACTGGGGAATTGATGATGTTTAAATTGCAGCTTCTTAACAAGTTTAATACTTTTTCAAAGCCTTTAGGGGTTGAGATAGAAGATATAAATTTTTCTCATAAGATATGGAAAAACAATAATTCTGAAGAAAATCAAAATGAGTTGACAGAAAATCCATATAAAGAAGATTTAAAAGGTTTTGATCCGGAAAAAATAGAAATTTCTGATGATGAAATTTTAGCAATCAAAAATAATATTTTAAAAAACTCAGCATTATCTGATTCACAACAACAAAGACTTTTGAAATCAATTATTTATGATTTAAAAGTTCAAAAATTTAAATCTTTAACCAAATAAATTTTTATGAACCTGAAACAATGATTGTAAAATCACTGTGAACACAATACATTCTAACAGGATCATAAACAAACTGTGAGCCTTTTACTTCCGGTATTTGTTTTTTTAACCAGCTGACAAAATCACTAGTTACGGCTGCGTTGTGTCCAATGATTTGAGAGTGTGGTAAATGAGCTCTTCCTATGCAATTGACTTCGTAGCCTGAATTTTGAAGTTCATCTTTTATTCTCATAGCTTCTTCTTCTTTGTCAAAAGCATACATAATGCCAGCTACAAGTTTTTTATCAGAAGGGGATGGTTTGTCTCTATATACCATTCTGTCTATAACTTCTTGAGTTTTTTCAGGATCAAGGATCCAGTAACTTATATAACCTTTTTTTGAAGGAGCTCCAGGCAATGTTGCAAATTCTACATCGTTCATATCAATGTTTCTTAAAGCAGCAGCAAGATGAGACATTTCATATAAAGATAAGTTTGTTTTTACATAAATTGATGCAATATTCAAAACTTCTGGGATTTTTTTTTTTTTTTTTGGATTTTGTAATTTTTCAAGCACAGCTTTTACGAACCATTGCTGTCTTGATGTTCTACCGATGTCACCCAAACCGTCTTTTCTAAATCTGAGATATCCTTCAACCTGGTCACCATTTAATACATGTAAACCTTTAGATAGGTTAATATGAAGCCCTGCAGTGTTGTCATTGTAGTACATGTCTTTTTCAATGTACACAGGCACACCACCTAGTGCATCAACAAGTTTTTTTACACCGTCATTGTTAACTAGGACATATTTATCAACTTTTATTCCCAAAGTGTCTTCTACTGTTTTTAATGTTAAATCAATACCACCAAGAGCGTGAGCAGCATTAATTTTTTGTACGCCATAATCTCCAGCCAGATAGACTTTACTATCGCGTGGAATTGATATAGCATTGATTGAATGTTTGCTTGGATCAATATTAACAAGAATCATTGTATCTGAACGTGTACCTTTGAACTTGTCTGCATTTTCACCATTTGAATCAACGCCTACAATCAATATATTTTGTTTATGTTGCAAAACAGGTAGATTAAAACCTTTTTGTGCTTTGGGGTCTAAGTCTTTTAAAAAGCTCATCAGCATTTTTGAATATTTGCTGTCTGAACCCACTGTTGCAATATATGCTATTGCAGCAACACATACAACCAGTGCTGTAAGTATAAGGCTAACTATTACCCGACCAAACCCGCTTTTTGTATTTGAATGTTTGTGTTTATACAAATATGCATTATATTGTTCATCTTTATCTTTAAGTTCATTCATTATATTCTACCCTAATTTAAAATACAGGAATCACTCTCATTATGTAATAAATATATTACTTCAAAAAAAAATAATTTAATACATCGTTTATTTTAATTTGTTTATTTTTTACTTATAATTCCTTTATGAGCAAGAATTATAATGAAATTAGAAAAAATATACTCAACTCTAAAAGAATTGTGTTTAAATTTGGAACTAATGTTCTTAGAAATGACGATAAAGAAATTTCTTTGTCTCGTGTTTATACCTTTATTGAAGATCTTTCAAAATTAAAAAAACAAGGAAAAGAAATAATTGTCGTTACTTCCGGTGCTGTTGGGCTTGGTGCAAAGAAGCTAGGAGTTGATTCTAATGAAAGTATGTCTGTAAAACAAGCGTGTGCTGCCGTTGGACAATCACGATTGATGAGTATATATGAAGATGGCTTTGACAAATATGGGATTACTACGGCACAAATTCTTTTGACAGAAGAAGATTTTACACAAAGAATAAAGTATTTGAGTTTGCATGATACATTGAATACATTGATTTCTCTTGATGCAATACCTGTAATTAATCAAAATGACACAGTTTCGACAGAAGAACTTGCTTATTATAAAGATGCTTTTGAAGTCAGCTTTTCAGATAATGACAAATTGTCTGCTTTAGTTGCGAGTGAATTGGATGCTGATTTATTGGTGATATTGTCAGATATTGATGGGCTTTTTGATGATAATCCGAAAGAAAACCCCGATGCCAAAAAGATTTCTATAGTGGAAATCTTAACAGAAGAAATAGAAAAATATGCTCAAGAAGCTTCTCAGGGTGGTAGAGGTGGAATGAAAACAAAACTTGAAGCTATGCAGGTTGTTACTCGTTCCGGTGCTACAGGACTTATTGCAAATGGTAAAGAGCCCCATATTATAAAAAAAATATTTGATATTAATAATAATGAAGAAATTGGAACAATATTTTTACCAGTTGAAAATCTCGCTAATAAAAAACGTTGGATTGCATATGCAACAAATATTCAAGCTCGTTTAACAGTGAATGACGGTGCGAAAAAAGCTCTTTTAGAACAAACTAATAGCCTTTTACCAATAGGGGTTTTGAGTATTGAAGGTGAATGTCAAAAAGGAGATATTGTTAGTATTCTTGATTCAAACGGAATTGAATTTGCGAGAGGAATGATGAACTATTCTTCTATAGACAGCAAAAAAATTCTCGGGCGTCATTCTGATGACATAATTGATGTTTTAGGGTACAAAAATTACGATGCTTTGATTACAAGAGACAATATAGCAATTTTGTAATAATCAAAGCAATTATTTTGTAAATATAAGGGAATATTTATGACAACAAATTTAGAAATAATGGCACAAAATGCAAAATTGGCCTCATATACTTTGGCTTCGTTAAGTACAACAATAAAGGATGAAGTTCTTTCTTTAGTTGCCGATAAGATTGAAGAAAACAAACTTTTAATTTTAAAAGAAAATGCAAGAGATTTGGAAGAAGCAAAAAAACTTCTCGAATCCGGGGAGATTACTCAAAGCGTATATAATCGTTTGAAACTAGATGAAAACAAAATGAGAGATATGATACAGGGTATAAGAGATGTGAAAAAACTCGAAGATCCTGTAAACAAAAAATTGTGGGCAATGGGGCTCGATACAGGCATGGATTTGTATAGAGTAAGTTGTCCGATAGGTGTTATTGGGGTGATTTTTGAAGCACGTCCTGATGTTATACCTCAGATTAGTGCTCTTGCTATAAAGTCCGGTAATGCAGTGTTATTAAAAGGCGGAAAAGAAGCTTATTATACAAATGTGATTTTGGCAAAAATTATTAAAGAAGCTCTTGAACAAACAGGACAATTCCCCAAAGATGCTATAAACCTACTGTTCACAAGAGATGATGTCGCTCAAATGCTAACTATGGATAAGTATATTGATTTGATTATTCCAAGAGGCGGTAATGCACTCGTAAAATATGTAAAAGAAAATACCAAAATTCCTGTTATGGGTCATGCTGACGGCATTTGCCACATTTATATAGATGAATCAGCTGATTTAAATACAGCAGCTTCTATTTGTGTTGATGCAAAAGTCCAATATCCGAGTGCTTGCAATGCTGTTGAGACAATACTTGTTCATGAAAGTTTGTTAGAAAATTATTTGCCACAGCTTGTTCTTGAGCTTGAAAAAGCTCAAGTGAAAGTTAAAGGCTGTGAGAGATGCAAAGAGTATGTTCCTCATATTGAGCTTGCAACAAATGAGGATTGGGCTTGTGAATACGGAGATAAAATAGTTTCGATAAAGGCTGTAAAAGATTTGTTTGATGCAATTGCGCATATAAATGTTTACGGTTCTGGTCATACAGATTGTATTCTATCAGAAGACAAACAGTCTATTGATGTCTTTATGAATCTGGTTGATTCTGCAGGAGTTTTTGCAAATGCATCTACTCGTTTTGCTGATGGCTTTAGATATGGTTTGGGGGCAGAAGTAGGTATTTCAACTTCAAAAACACATGCCAGAGGACCTGTAGGTCTGGAAGGACTTGTTATTTATAAATACAAATTGTATGGTTCCGGTCAAACAGTTGCTCCTTACGCTGATGGGGAAAAAACATTTATTCATCAAAGAATAATATAAAAAGAGAATAAAATATGACACAATGCGCTTATGTTCATATACCATTTTGCAAAAATAAATGTAAGTATTGTTCTTTTGTTTCATATCCAAAACAAAATGCTGAAGTTAAAAAAAGTTATATAAAGACTCTTTTAAAAGAAATAGAATATTTTTACAAAGATGAATCTTTAAAAACTTTATATATTGGTGGTGGGACTCCTTCACTGCTAGATATAGAAGATTTGGATTCAATTCTTCAATGTTTTAATTTTGAAAATAATGCTGAAATAACAATAGAGGTTAATCCAGAAACTGTTAATTTTGATTATATGCAAAGACTTTATGCAGTTGGTTTTAATAGAATTTCTATTGGTATTCAAAGTTTGGATAATAATATTTTAAAATCTATTGGTAGAATTCATGATGCATCTACTGCTTTGCAGACAATAATTGCTGCACAAAAAGCAGGTTTTAAAAATATTAGTACGGATTTTATTTACGGTTTACCTAAACAAACAATAGACAGCTTTGTAAAAGATCTCATTCAAGTTGTAGATTTGGGCATTAAACACATTTCTTTATATGGTTTAAAGATAGAAGATGGATGCTATTTTTACCAAAATATACCATCCCATCTTCCTGATGATGATATGCAGGCTGATATGTATCTTGCAGCAATTGAAACCTTGGAAAAGCGAGGTTTTTCTCATTATGAGATAAGTAATTTTGCAATTCCTTCTTTGGAGTCAAGACATAATATGAATTATTGGAGTGATGGTGAATATTACGGTTTTGGTGTTGCTGCTCATGGTTATATTGGCGGAGTAAGATATTCTAATTTCTGTGGTTTAAATGAATATGAAAAAGATTACACACAAAAAGAATTTTTGCGAGCTTTAAGCAAAAAAGAACGTCTTCAAGAAACTATATTTTTAGGCTTTCGTCGTGGGGATGGAATAGACATTGCTGATATAAATGAAAAATTTTGTATAGATTTTGATAAAGTTTATTCAACTGTTTTGAACAAATATCTTTTAACAGGACACATTATAAAAACTGCTCAAGGTTACAAACTTTCTGACAATGGTTTTTTGCTTTCAAATATAATTCTTGCTGATTTTATTTAATTTAGTGTTATTTTTTTTGAGTTTTTCAAGTTAAAATACTTAATTTTTAAGGTTTTATTTTGAAAAATTTAATTGTTAACAATCGTAAACAAACATAGAAATTTTACTTTAAATTATTAAAGTTTAAGTAAAATAAACCGACATATATATTGTAAGACAAGAAAGGCGTATCGTAGGGTGTGAATATGTCAACGGCTAATTTCTTTTCAAATAGAGATTCAAATTTACCCAATATTAATATTAAGCACTTACCAAGGATAAAAAAATCTTTGCCAAATATTCAAATGCAAGGTGAGTCTGATTTGTTATTTGAAATTGATGGAAAAAATATACTCCTCGATGATGTTGCTGAAAAATATAGTAATATATTCTTTAACTCATAAAATAAAAAAGCCCTTATGCAAGGGCTTTTTTATTACCTGTTATTGCAAAGTATTCGCTATTGTCAATTTCATTTTTATTTGTTTGAGCTTTTAAAGCTGCATTTGTTTTGTCGTTTTCTACTATATTATTTAGTTTTTCAATATTCAATTTTAAGTTATTTTCTTTTTGATCTTTACCAGGATAAAAATATTTTCCTATTTTATATCCTATTGTACTTCCTACAATTGAACCCATTACAAAGAATAAGCCTTCTGCAATTTTTGCAGCAATTTTAGCTTTAGAATTTGGCAATTTGTCAATAAGTTTCTCTATTTTTGCTCTGTACAATACTTTAATAGCATTTTCTGTTGCAAACATTGCACTCATGCCAAAAATTTCTTGCTTTAAAGCTGTTTCTTTGTCTTCTGCAGTAAGAACTCTATATCCTGCTGCACCAACAAGTAGTGGGTTAACATTTTTTGCAGACCAATTTACAGCTTTACCAATTGTTTCTAATGTTTTATTATTTTTAGCCAGTGCTTGCATTGCTTCAATGCCTGCTTGAGCTCCTTTACCAACAACATTGTCCAATTGTGCTGCTGCTTTTGTGGCATTTGTAAATTGTCCGATATCGGCAAAGATTCTACCTTTATCGTTAGTGTTTAGCACTTTGTCTGCATTTCTGAAACCGAATAATGAAGATTTAACAAGTACGTCGTACAATGTAACCGCCTTTACACTATTACTATCACTTCCACTATATATATAAACACCATGCTTTTTTAAAAATTGCTTTCCAATTTTATATTCTTTACAATTGTTACAAATGTGCTAAAATGTAATCAGGGAGCGAGTTTTAATGGTAAAAAAAATTTTAATATCTTTAATAAATTTTTATCAAAAAATTTCGGCTTTAAAGCCTCCAGTATGCAGGTTTTACCCTACTTGTTCACAGTATATGAAAGAAGCCATAATAAAATATGGTGTATTAAAAGGTGTATGGTTAGGTATAAAGCGGATTTGCAGGTGTCACCCTTTAAATCCGGGCGGATATGATCCTGTGCCCTAGAAATAAAAATTGACATGGTCTCAAATCATATCATAGACTGGTTATACAGTAAAAGCATGCTTATTTTTATAATAAAGGCATGCCTTTTATAATTGGCATGCCTTAAAACTCATTAAAGTTTATAAATATTTTTTTATTGTTGTTAAAAACTCATTGAGTTTGATAGGTTTTGTAATATAATCAGCACAACCAAGTTCTTTTGTTTTCTTGATTTCTTCATCCATTGCGCAAGCTGAAACAACAATTATTGGTGTTTCTTTTTTATACATTTTTAAAAAATCATATCCTGAAACAACAGGCATTTGTATGTCCAAAAGTATAAGCGAATAATCTTTTTCTGTTGCTTTATCGTATCCTTCTTGGCCATCTTTTGCTGTTTCTACTTCATATCCTTGAGATTCAAGAATATCTTTCATTAATTTTAAATTTAAATCGTTATCTTCTACAACTAAAATTTGTGCCATTTATTAATTTCTTTCAGATTATATTTCTTTGGGTTTTTTATGTTGAAGAGGCAATTTTACGAAAAATGTCGTACCTTCTCCAACAATACTTTCAAACCAAATTTTGCCACCATGTAATTCAACTAGTTCTTTTGTAATTGTTAAACCAAGCCCTGTTGAGCTTTCTTTTTTTGTATAAACGTTGTTAAGTTGTACAAATTTACCAAAGATTTTGCCTTTGTATTTCATATCAATACCAACACCGTTGTCTCTTACATAAAGCACAACATATTTTTTTTCTTTTGTGTAACCAATATTGATTTGACCTTCTTCTTTGGTAAATTTTATTGCATTACTCAAAAGGTTGTACAATATTTGTTGAATTTTTTGGTAATCAGCGTCAATTTCACAAAAATCTTTTGTATCTTTTTCTAATTTTATTTTCTTTTTGTTTGCAAGAGGTCTTACGATGTTTACCACTTCATTTAAAGATGTTTGAAGATTGAATCTGGACAATGCAAGCTTTACAGCTTTTGCTTCAATTTTAGATAATTCTAAGATTTCGTTAATCATCCCTAAAAGGTGTATTCCTGATGCATTTATGTCTGTAACATATTCTTCTTGCTTTTCTGTAAGCGGACCAAAAATTTTCATTGCTAGAGCTTCAGAAAATCCAATAATTGCATTTAGTGGTGTTCTCAATTCATGAGAAATATTGGCCAAAAATTCATTTTTTAATTTATCAGCAGCCAGAATTTTTTCATTTTGTTTTTTTATAATTTCAAGAGAATTTGTTTTATCTACAATACTGTCTTGAAGTGCTCTAAGCTGTAATTTAAAAACACTTGAAAGTTCAGAATCTTTTATTGAGTATGAAATAAGAGCACTAAAAGCTTTTGATATTTCTATTTCTTCTTGCAAAAATGGTAATTCTTGAGATCTTGATATTAGCATAAAACCAAAAACTGTTTCTCTGATGCTCAATTTAATAAGTAAATATGTTGAGTTAGTCTGTTTTAAATTAAGAGCTTTAAAGAATCCGGAATTTTCATCAAATTCAATTGTTGCACTTGTGTCATATAATTTGTTTTTTAATACTTCAGGGAAATTTATAGTTGTATCATCACTATCAACAGGCTCATTTTTTACAAAAGATTTTCTGTATTGAATATTTGCACAACCTGCATTTAAATAACAAATATATGCACTATCGAAATCAACTGCACTTTTATATTCTGTTATAACTTTATCAAAGTTTTTTTGTAAATCTTCATTTGAAGACAAAATCTCAGGAATACGGCTGAGTACCATTTTAAATTTATTGTCCATAACAATTTATTATATTGTTAAAAGCTTTAGAATTCAACAAATTTACATAATTTTAAACCCATTTGAAATTGTTTGTTTGGGTATCAATAATATATTCAGCTTTTTCTAAAGGCAAATAAAAAGGTATAAAAATTTCTATTTTTTGTTGATCTCTATTATAAGGAAATTCTCTGTCACCAATTTTTAGCGTTTTATTTATAGCACTGCTTTCTCTATCACTGAACAATCCTTTTTGCTTTATCAGAATAAGTTTTGGAACTTCTGCTTTTATAACAACTACAGGAGTTTGTGGCTCTCCTACAAATTTGGGAACAGAAGCAGCTACATCATAAATTGAAGATACTGAAATAAATTCACTTTTTTCTTCAGGATATTTTATTTTTCTTGATATATGGCTTAGTGCTGTCACTGATACGCCATCTTTGTTTGTAATATAGTATTTTATCGCTTCTATTGTTTTTTGTGGGTTTTGATAAATAGAGGCAAAATTCCCTTCTTCTTTTAATTTTTTTATTAATTGCTCAGGTTCGGGAGAATAAAGACCTCTATAAATAGTCTCTGTACCCAAATATTCAGAAAATTTGTTTCTTAAGTCTATGGGTTCTATATTTTCTGTATTTATATTTTTTTCTTTAATAAAAGTAGTTAATTCTTCAAAATGTGCGTATATGCATGGGTCTACTAATAATACTTTATGCTTGGTTGCTATATTTGAATTGCTGAATTCTTCTTGTATTTTGGGATAATAGAATCCGTATATGTTTTCAAGAAGATAATCTAAGTTTTCGTTATCTTTTGCTAGAAAATTATATAGTTTTTTATTTTCAAATGGCGAAATTTTTTGATTTATAGAATCGTTATATATTTCTGTTGCTGTTTGTTCAGGGTTAAACCCATTCTCTTTTCTCTGTTTTTCTACTTTTAGCATTTGTTTGTCAAATGAAACAAAGGGTTCTTTCTGCAATAAAATTTTTAAATTGTTGAACAATTCTTCATCGAATATTGGGTAGACATTTTCTTTAATATTTTTCATATATTCGTCTAAAAATAATCTTGATATAAATTTAGTTCCATTTGGTAGTAGATTGGAATAAAGTTGTTCTACTTCATTGTAAATTTCAAAACTTAATTGTTGAAAATTTCGAGAATTCTTTTTTAAAGGAAAACTTTTAAAATTTTCATTATATTTTATTTTACTAAGAATTTTTTCTGCATCGTCTTTAGATATATCAATGATTTCTTCCGGTGTTAATTTGTCATGATTGATTTTTTTATGTATATGAAAGTTTGTACAAAAAAGACCTTTTTGAATTGCATTTAAAATATCTTTTTCAGAAACTTTTTGATTTGTTTGAGAAAATTCAATTTCTTTACTAATCATTTTATTGAATGCATTGTTAATAAGTCTTGAGCTTGTCAATTCAAAGTCAGCGAATCTTGTATATAAATTTTTTAATTTTGCGTTTTTATTTTTTTCATAAAAAGAATTCAATTGGTTTTCTAATATTTGATATTCTGATGAATTGGCATCTGCTTTGAACGATAAAGGAAGATAAAATCCATGAGAAAAATTTTTGTCTGTTTTATTTACAGTATTTTGAGATGTAAATTGTTTTTTTGTTCTATTTATTGGTTTTTTATGAGTATTTTGTATTTGTATGAAAGCAACAGACGAAATTTTCAAACTTATTCTCCCTTTTAATATATTTATTATGTAAGTCTGTACAGAAAATAATTTGTCTTTTATTTAATTTTAATATAACAAAAAAGGCCTTTTGATAAAACAAAAGACCTTTTTGTATAAATATTTAATATTTATTAGTCATCAGCGTGACCAGCTGTTCCTAAAACATCTCTCATTTTGTGCATAACGAGTTCTTTAACAGCTGTTCTACCAGGACCCATATATTCACGTGGGTCAAATTTTTCAGGATGTTCAATAAAGAACTCTCTGATAGTAGAAGTCATAGCCAATCTCAAGTCTGTATCAATATTGATTTTAGCAACACCGTGTTTTGAAGCATAATTAAGCATATCTTCAGGAACACCTTGAGCGTTAGGCAATTTACCACCGTATTGGTTGCATTTTGCAACTAAATCTTGAGGAACTGAAGAAGAACCGTGAAGAACGATTGGATAATCACCGAATCCAGCTTCTTTCAATGCATCTTTAATTTCTTTTAGTCTGTCAAAGTCAAGTCTTGCTTCACCAGAGAATTTGTAAGCACCGTGAGATGTTCCGATAGCAATAGCCAATGAATCACAACCTGTTTGTTTTACAAATTCAACAGCTTCTTTAACGTTAGTGTATTTAGCATCTTTTGCATCAACATTAACATCATCTTCAATACCTGCAAGTTTACCAAGTTCAGCTTCAACAGAAACGCCTCTTTCGTGAGCATATTCAACAACTTTTTTAGTAACAGCAACGTTTTCTTCAAATGAGAATCTTGAACCGTCAATCATAACTGAAGAAAAACCGCCATCAATACAAGCTTTACAAATTTCAAAATCAGCACCGTGGTCTAAGTGAAGAGCGATAGGTACTGTTGTTGTTGCTAATGCTGCTTCTACCAATTTTACAAGGTAAGTTTGATTAGCATATTTTCTTGCACCAGCTGAAACTTGTAAAATGATAGGTGAACGAGTTTCTTCAGCTGCTTCTGCAATAGCTTGCAAGATTTCCATGTTGTTAACGTTGTAAGCACCGATAGCATAACCGCCGGCAAGTGCTTTTTTGAACATTTCTTCTGTTCCAACTAATTTTCTTTCTGCCATATTGAGTCTCCTCTTTTATACTCTTGCATTTTCATGACAAAAGTACCTCAAAAAAGAGAGGATTACAAGTCTTTTTTAAAGCTGTTTGTATGACTCTATGCTTGCTTTTTTTGCATATCTTTTTTGTTTTGTATTGCTTGTGCAATAAGATTGCCTAAACCAATACCTGCACTTGTTAAAACAGCAACAAGACCGTATGTTTTGAATGCTTTTTGATAATTTTTTGTAAGTTGGATTATTTGTTCTTTTGGTAAATATTTTTTTGCAATATTTATTCCTTTAAAAGATGCCATAGCTTCTTCTATAAGTGTTGGAACAAATGAGAGGAATGTTAATTTACCTACATTGTTTTTAACAAAATCTTTTGTTTTTTCCCAACCTGATTTTGGTTGGCCTTTTATTTCTGGTTTAACTTTGTGGAATAAACTTGCTACAAAAAGTCCCAATCCTAAAACAGGTACATTATATGGAACTAATAATCTGCCTTTTTGGAGTATATTCCCTATTTTGGAGAAGTTATTATTCATTGCGTGTCCAATTTCATGGAATACGCTTGAATAGCAGCCTTTTTCACTAATATAAATGTTCTTTAAATTTGGTACATATGCGGCATTTGCACCATATTCAAAATATTTTGAGAAATTGGTTGCCATATTTTTTCCAAATGGCTGTTTGCCCATTGCGTTTACAAGTTCATTTGTGATTTCGTTGATATTTTGGTTATTAACGCTTTTGATATTTATTCCTTTTGAAGCCAGACCTGTATCTTTTATAGCTTGTTGTGCAACATTTCTTATATTTTCAAAAGTGTCAAATTCTGGCATAATATTTGATATATATTCTGCTCCTAGTTTAAGAGCTTGTTCTGATTTTAATTTTATACCATCTCTAAAAATATATGCCGATGGAAGCATTCCAACTGCTCCGCCAACAGCTATAGCCGTTTTGCTTTTTTTATTTTTGTTGTTTTGTATCTGTTGAATTTTATCAACTGAATTTACTTGCATTATTACACTTCCTAGTACACTTCTTACATCATAAAGAAAGTATGTAATACCCAAAATTTGCTAAAATTTTAGCCAACATTAATTATTTTTAATATAAAATAATAATTATGAATTTAAAATCTAAAAAAATTGCATTAATAAATCATGGATGTGCAAAGAATCTTGTTGACTCTGAGTTGATGTTGGGGTTGCTTGCACAAAATGGAATTGAGATTACACTTGAAGAGACAAAAGCTGATGTTGTTATCATAAATACTTGTTCTTTTATACATGATGCAGAAAAAGAATCTGTGCAATCTATTTTGCAAATGATTGAAGATGGGAAAAAGGTTATAATTACAGGTTGTTTGCCCCAAAAGCATGGCGATGAATTAAAAAAAGCAATACCCGAGGCTGTTGCATTGCTTGGAACCTCTGATATTGAAAAAATTGTTGAGGTAGTAAAAAATATTTTTGAACAAAAAGATGATTATATCTATGAAGTAACAGAAAAACCTATTTATCACTATCCTGAAAATGTTGAAAGACAGCAAATTACTGTTGGGTCAAGCTCGTATGTAAAAATTGCAGATGGCTGCAATTATAGTTGTGGATATTGTGTTATTCCAAAACTCAGAGGTCCTTATCGTTCAAGAAATATTGAAAACATTGTAAAAGAGGTTAAAGATTTAGGTCGAAAAGGGGTTTCTGAGATTGTGCTAATAGCACAGGATACAACGGGGTATGGTATAGATTTGTATGGAAAACCTTCTCTTGCAAGGTTATTAAAAGAATTAAACAAAATTGAAGAAATAAATTGGATACGCGTAATGTATACCTATCCATCTATGTTTGACGATGAATTGATAGATGCATTTGCTAGTTGTGATAAAGTTGTTAAGTATGTTGATATTCCTCTTCAACATTCACATCCGGCAATGCTCAAAGCTATGAAACGTCCTGTTATGGATTACAAAAAATTTATTGAAAAACTTCGAAAAAAAATTAAAGGTGTGGCTATTCGTACGACTTTTGTCGTTGGATATCCGGGGGAAACTCAAGAAATGTTTGACCATTTGTACGAATTTACTAAATGGGCAAAGTTTGATAAGATGGGGGCTTTTGAATTTTCAAAAGAAAAAGGAACATATGCTTACAAACTGCCGGATCAGATTCCAGCACGTATTAAAAAACAAAGAAAAAATAAGTTGATGAAGCTTCAGCAAGAAATATCTTTTGAGGTAAATAAAAAGTTTTTGGACAAAAATATATCTTGCATTATTGAATCAGTAGCAAATGATGGTTCTGTTGTTGCTCGTTCGTATCGTGATGCACCTGAGGTTGATGGTTTGGTTTATATTCAAACAGACGAAATACCTGTCCCTGGTGATATAGAAACAGTTCATATTACAGGCTGTGATGAATATGACCTATACGGCAAATTGTAACTTATGCAAGAATATCTCTTTCGCCAAGTGATTGGAATTCTGTTGCTGCATAATTCGGATTTTGATTATAGTTGCTTATAAGTCGATTCCCAGAGGGAGCATTTCCGTTCTGTTTTATTTGTGCTATTCGTTCTTCAGTCTGGTTTTGTAATTTTTTTGCCAAGTATATTTGATTGTCAAAACTTGGGTTTAATGTGTTGAATTGATTAAACCTGAAAAACGAAGATAATTGATTTTGCGCATTTTGAAGCGTTGTTAAATTGTTTGTATTCCAAACATTCAGATTTGCAATATCTCGATATTTTTTTTCTGCTGTTTTGGTGTTTTCTTCTTGAATTTTTTTTGCTTGTTCTGCTCTAAAATCAGCAAGCCTTTTTTGATAATCCTCTATTGATTCATAGATTCCTTGTGTCAGTTGGCTTGAATTTACTAGTGCTTGTTGCCTTTTGTAATCGGCAGAATTGTATATTGGATTTATTTTTCCAATAGGCACAGATTGTGCAATCAAGCCTTGAATTGGTTGATTCCCCATGTTCCTTTCCTCAAATTGTGTATAATAATTCCCTTAAATATATAAAAACAATTTTGAAGAAATAATTGCTATAAAAATTATATTAAATTTTTTATAAATAAATGATATGCTTTTTTATATTCTGATATAATGTCAGTATTAAAAAAACAGATTTTTTATAAGGGATTTTAGAATGTCTGATTTTGAATCATATCTAAAAGAAGTAAATTTCGAGAAGTATTTGAAAAAGCTCAAAACTAAATTGAAAAATAAAAAAGTTATTGTGTATGGTTCCGGAAGTTTATTTCAATTTATAAAAGAAAAATATGATTTATCAGATATTAATATAATTGGAATTTCTGATATGAAATTTACAGATTCTCAGGAAGGACAAGATTTTTTGGGGTATAAGATTGTACCTAAATTGAAAATGAAATCATATGAGCCAGATGTGGTTTTAATTGCTACATTAAAATATTTGAGTATATTAGAAGATTTTGCTATTAATGTTTTTGCTGATACAAAAATAAAAATTTATCCTCTTGTAAAATATCCATTGATGCAAATGTTAAAAGATATATGGAGTAAATAGCTAAAATGTTTATTCCTTATGATAAATTATCTAATACATTGGCTCTTTTTATGCCTTACAAGCTTAGAAAAAAACTGAGATCTTGGGGCTATGAAATGAAATTACAAAGAAATTGCAATTATATTAAAAACAATGAAAAAAATGTCTTACAAAAACTTGTTAAAAAAGTAAAAAACCAGAAGCTTGTGGTTGCCTTTGTTGTCTATGATGCTGCAAAATGGAAGTGCCAGAGTTTGTATGATTTGTTAGATAGAAGCGAAAATTTTGTACCATACATTTTTGTTACAAAAAATTGTGCACCTAAAGAAAATTTTAATTTTCAAAAACCTGAAGAAATTAAAAAAGTTTTTGATTTTTTTGATTCACAAAAAATGAGAGTTTGTTATGCTTTTGATTTTGAAAAATCAGATTATATTCCTTTTGAAAAAATGCAACCCCAGCCGGATTTGATATTTTATCAAATTCCTTGGTATATCCATTCTTCTCAAGGACCTGTTATTTCTTCAAAACTTGGTTTGACATTTTATGTGCCTTATTATATTGCTACTTCTGTTGTTCCGACAGAATATGGTCTAAGATTTCATGAGTATGTGCAAAATTATTATGTTTTAAATGAAGATATTAAAAAATATTATTCAGAAAATATGCATAATAATGGATCTAATTTAAAATCAGTAGGCCATCCAATGCTGGATTATTTTTTCTTGAATAAAGATCAAAGTTTATTAAATCAAGAGTATGTGATATATGCACCGCATTGGTCTATTGATAAAAAAAATAATCTTGCTTGGGGCACTTTTCTTTGGTCTGGCAAATTTATGCTTGATTATGCAAAAAAACATCCTGAGATTAATTGGCTATTTAAACCGCATCCTTGTTTGAAAGGTTATTTGGTAAATCAAAATTATATGACTTTAAAAGAAGCTGATGATTATTGGCGTGAATGGGATTGTCTTGGTTCAGTTTGTGAAACGGGCAACTATTTAGATCTTTTTATGGAGTCAAAAGCAATGATTACAGATTGTGGATCTTTTGAAATAGAATATTTTATGACAAAAAAACCGCTTATTCATTTAAAATCTCCTGATGCAACTACTTTTAATCCTTTAGTAGAAAAAATTGTTAGTTCATATTATGAGGCTGATAATAAGAAAGATCTTCAAATGTTGTTAGATGATGTTGTTATTAAAAATAATGATGCAATGATGAATACACGGTTGAAGCTTTTAAAAGAAATAAATCTTGATAATAATTATTGTGCTCAGAAAATATTGGATGATATAAAACTATTATTACATATAGGTAAAAAATAATATGAGTATAAAAATATCTGTAATAATTCCAATATATAATGTTGAAAAATACCTGGACAAGTGTCTGGATAGTGTTTTGCAACAGTCTTTGCAAGATATTGAAGTGATTTGTGTCTATGCTAAAAGTAATGACCAAAGTATTGAAATATTAGAAAATTACGCACAAAAAGATAAAAGAATAGTGGCCTTTGAACAAGACGGAAAAGGACAAGGTCTTGCTCGTAATCAGGGATTGAAAATTGCTCAGGGCGAATATGTTTTGTTTTTGGATGCAGATGATTGGTTGGAAGAAGATGCATTATCAAAACTTTATGACAAAATTACTTTAGATAATGCAGATATTGTGTTTTTTAATGCAAAAAAATATTATGAACAGACTCACAAAACAGATTTTTTCAGATTTTGTGATACATATTATCAAAAATTTGGAGAGGGTGTCTTTTCATCTTTAGATATTTCGGATGTAATTTATTCTACAAGCCCATTGCCTTTTAAAATATATAAATTAGATTTTATAAAATCTAATAATATAGAATTTGCGACAACAAGAAGGTTGGAAGATCATTTGTTCTATTTTATTGCATTAGCAAAAGCGCAAAGGATGTCTGTTTTAAATCAATATTTATATAATTACCGTATAAGAGATGATTCAGCTACTTATACTATACAAAAAAGTATAAATGACTGTAGAGACAATTTGTTCGAATGTTGTAAAATATTGGAAAAAGACAAAGATACAAGTTTGTTTTTTAATCAGTTTCTTTCATATAAAATCCGTAATTTCTTTTTTTATAGATCAATTATTGAAGATAAAAAAAATAAAAAAGAATTTTATAAATCTATGCAAGAGTCATTTAGATTTATTCATGAAAAATATTCTGATAAGGCTGCCCAAAATACAGAATATTATTGGAAATATTCTCTGATATTGTCTTGTCCATATGAAATTTATTGCTTTATTTCCAAAATATTTCAAACAATATTGGTTTTAAAAGTTTATATTCATTTATTTTAGTAATTCATTTGGGATTGCGTAAATTATTGTTTCACACAAATTAGGACTATAATGATCTATATGTAAAGAGTAATTGTCTAATAATTTATTTAGATAAATTGGTATATCAAGTAAATCATTATATGAATGATAAATAGATATAGCCATTTGAGGTCTGTCTTTTAATATTGTTTTTTCTCCACCTTTTAGTGCATTTAGTTCAGAGCCTTCTACGTCAAGTTTTATAAAATCCAGCTTTTTTATACCTTCTCTTTTGACGGTTTCATCAATAGTTGTTGTTTTTATTTTTACAACTACTTCAGTTTTTCTCAGTTGATCGCCTTCTTTTGTGCCTCTTATGCGAGAGCCCTGTTGTGCTGTTGTATTTTCGCAAAACTCTATTTCTTTTGCTTCATCCCAAAGACCAAAAGGAATAATTTTTACAAAATTTTCTTTTTCCAACAAAGCGTCATAGCTTTCATTTCTGAATTTTTCATACATTGGTTCAAATGCATATAATTTTTTTAGATTTTTAAAATGTTTTTTAAAAGCAAGAGCTTGTATTCCATTATAAAATCCACCATCAAAAATAGTTTCTATTTTATCTTTATTAACAAAATCAATATAGTGCTTATTATAGTTGTCAGTAGGGTGATATTTGGATATGCCATGATTTTCCCATACATAGTTTTCAAGTTCTGACATAGGAGCATCTCCTGTACGCACATCCCAAACAAGGTTGTATAAATCTTTGTCTTTTTGAGTTGCAAAAACTTTGACCGTTTCTTCTTTTCTTTCCAGATATTTTTGCAATCTGGCATGTTGTTCGACTTGTCTTGAAACTCTTACAAAAGGTATATTATAAAATTCAAAAATTATGTTTAGCTCATGAGAACCGCTTCTTGTTGTTACGACAAGAAGATCAAATAAATTTTTGCAATTAGGCAATTCTTTTGTGCTTTTGATTTCAATTCCTTCAATTTTTCCTGTTTGAAATGTGTCAAAAATACAAACAATTTGAATTTGTGGGTAATTTGTTTTTATATATTTAGCTAACTCTTTTCCACAATCTCCTGCTCCAAATAAAGCAATCTTTTTTACTTTTATATTATTTTCAATAAAATCTTTATAAGTTTTCATTTTTACTCCTCAGTATTTTACTTTATTATAAATTTTAGCATAATAAATTTTTAAGTTTTTCTGTATCAAGTTCTACAGGATTGTTTTTTAATCTCTCTACATTTACGGATTTTGCAATGTTTGTTATGTCATTTATACCAAGTTTGGGTAAACTTTGTTCCAGTCCAATATTTAGAAATAGTTTATCAAAATATTTATCAATATCATTTATTTGAAGAATTTGTTTTATTTCCGCTATTGTTGCTTTAAGATAATCAACACCTCTTTTGTCTATAACATTTTCTGATTTTTCGTTAGTTTTCATAAGATTTTTTATACTCAATGAAACAGCATGTCCATGAGGGAGGTTATAGTCTGTTGTGATTTTATATGATAAAGCATGTGCTGCAGTAGTTTTTGAAATATTTATGGCTTTACCTGAAAGAAAAGCAGCTTGTGCCATTTTTTGAGCATATTCTTCTTTATTTGAGTTGACATATTTTTCAAGATAATCTCTGCAGAGTTCTAAAGATTTTTTTGCATAATATTTGCTGTCTTTTGTAGAGTTTACTGCCCAATATGACTCAATTGATTGGCAAAGTGCATCTGCGGCACAACAAGCTTTTAGGTATTTCGGGTTATCTTTAACCAATTTACCATCAACAATTGCGTAATCAGGTAGTATAAATTGGTGTTCAAAAGAATATTTTTCTCCATTCACATATACTACTGAAAATTTTGTTGCTTCTGCACCGGTCCCGGCTGTTGTTGGTATAGCAATAAGCGGTGTTCTTTTTAATGGCTTTTGTAGTTTTAATGCTTCAGTTGATGATATTTTGTTGTCATAACAGAATCTAAAAAGTTTGGCAAAGTCCATTACGCTTCCACCACCTACAGCTATTATAAAATCGAAGTTTTTTATTTTTTTTAATGCTTTGTCTATTTCTGCTGATTTCGGATTTGTACTAAAGTCATTATATATTTGGGATTTAATACCTCTTATTTGTTGATCTACAATATTTTTTATTTTTTTGTAAGAATTTTTTCCTGTAAAAATTAAAGCTTTTTTATAATTTTTTCCCTTAATTACTTCTCTAAGTTTTGACAAAGCTCCATTTTCACAAAATGTTATATTTTCATTCAAAAATGTCATTAAACTTTCTTTGTTTTCTTGGGGGTGTTCTTTTGGTCTAGCAAGGTTTTTTCTTACTCCGCAATTAACTTTTATTTCAAGAAGAACAGTACCTTTAATTTTTTTTATTTTTTTTAGTGCACTTATTAGTTCATTTTTAGTTTTGACAGAAAAGGCATTGTCGTATCCGCAAGATTGTGCCAGTTTTTTAAAGTCAATTATTGATGCACATGTTGGCTGTGCGCCAACAGAACAATGGGATTGATTATTAAAAACAATATGTTTAAAGTTCTTTAATTTGAAACTTGAAATTACCGGCAAAGCTCCCATGTGCATAATAAAAGCACCATCACCGTCAAAACAGTATATGTCTCTTTCGGGTTTTTCTAGAGCTATACCAAGTGCGATTGAGCTTGCATGTCCCATTGAACCAACAGTCAGAAAATCTTTGTTATGAGTTTGTTCTAACTCCTCTCTGTATTCATAAAGTTCTCTTGAAATTTGCCCTGTTGTTGACACTGTTATTGCACTGGAATCAATAGAATCAACTGTTATTTTTATCGCTTCTTCTCTTGATAGTTTAAAATCATTTTGAGTTTTATTTTTTAGAGTATATGCATTAAATGAGTTTTTTCTTACAATAATGGCATAAGGTTTCTTCTTCTCTTTTATGTATTTACAGGCATTTTTTAGTGAGAATAAAGCTTCTTCGTTATTTTGAGGTAAAACAGTGTATTCGATACCAGAAGCTGTAAGCAATTTATCAGTAACTTTGCCTTGTTTAATGTGTTGAGGTTCATCTTTTTGTCCCGGTTCTCCTCGCCAGCCAATAATTAATAAAAGAGGGATTTTATAAACTTCTTCATCAGTAAGTGATAATAACGGATTTATGGAATTCCCTGTGCCGGAGTTTTGCATATAAACAACAGCAGGATTTCCTGTTGCAATATAATGTCCGGCAGCCAATGCTATTGCATTGCCTTCATTTGCTGTTATTACATGTCGATTTTGTGCTGTATGGTCTGTAATGTATGCACAAAAATCTTTTAATAAACTATCCGGAACTCCGCAGAAAAAATCAAGTCCGTTTTTTAGTAATTCATCATAAAAAATTTTTACGTCTATCATTTTGCTCCCGGAATTAAAGTTAGTATTTCATTTAGTTTCATACAGTATTCATCAGAAGCTTGCTGACAACTGTGAGTTTCAAGTATTGATTTTGCTGCGTTAACCATTGCAGGATAGGCTGCTCTTAAAAGATGGTTTGCATATATAACCATATTAATACCGTTTTCAACAAGCTCTTTTTCTGTCACTTGAGCATATGATGAAGGAACAACGACAAGAGGTTTTCTATTTAGCAGTTTGTTGTATTCTTTTGCAAATGCTTTGATTTCATCAAAAGTTTTTGAACGAGAATGAATCATAATTCCATCTGCGCCTGCATCAATATATTCTTTTGCTCTTTCAATAGCATCATCTATACCTTTTTCTAAAATAAGACTTTCTATTCTTGCGATAATCATAAAATCGTCAGAAACTTGAGCTTGTTTTCCAGCTCTTATTTTTTGTGCAAATATTTCTTTGGTCTCTTGTTCTTGTTCTACTTCTGTACCAAATAATGAGTTTTTCTTTAAACCAGTTTTATCTTCAATTATTATTGCCGAAATACCAAGTCTTTCAAGTGATTTTACAGTAAAAACAAAGTGTTCTTGAGGCCCGCCGTTATCACCGTCGTAGATAATTGATTTTGTTGTTGCATCTAATATATCGTTGATATCTTCAAGTCTTGATGTAGTATCAAGATAACCAATGTCTGGTTTTGCTTTTGCCGCAGATTGTGTAAGTGACGAAATCCATATACCGTCAAATTCATATTTACGATTATCCTTGGTTACATATGTGTTTTCAACAATTAAACTACTTAAGCCATTGTGAGCTTCGCATATTTTTACTATATCTTTACTGGCAAGTAACCTTCTTAATCTTGCACAGCGTATTTCCGGTGTTGTGCCGATTTCTTTTAATACTTTGTTTAGTTGAGAGGAAGATATTCCTTTTGTGTATGGAATATCGATAACTTTACCGCCCCACTCTTTCATTGTATCGATTACTCGTTGTCTTGTTTGTGCCTGTACTCCTTCTTTCCAATCATCGCCGTGGAGTACGTAATCCGGCTTAATTTTTCTTAGGTTTGGAATATAATCTAATGTCTCTTGTGGTATTACTTGTGATACCCCCTTAACATTTTCAATTACAATTTTGCGTTGCTCAAAAGACATATAGGGAAGTCTTTTGTAGCTTGCTATGGCTTTATCTGTTAACAAACCTACGATTATTTCTCCACTCAGTTTTCTGGCTTGTTCAATAATATTTAGATGTCCGGGGTGCAATAAATCTGCACTCATTCCTATATATATTTTTGTCATTTAAAAATCCTGACTATAGTTTAGTTTTTAGTAATATGTTAATACAGTTTGGTTTAAGAATAAAGTATTTGTTACTATTCACAAACGTGTTCTAGTGCTTTTTCAAGAATCATTTTGACATGATGATCGTTGAGTGAGTAATATACGTTTTTCCCTTTTTTTGTTGCTTTGGCCAGTTTTGCTGTTCGCAAAACTTTAAGCTGGTGTGATACGGCTGATTTTGTCATATTCAAAAGTACAGCAAGGTCTCCAACACACATTTCACTTTCTTCTAAAGCCCATAAAAGCTGTATTCTTGTGCTGTCGCCCATAACTTTGAAAAAATCAGACAGTTCATAAAGTATGTTCATATCAGGCATGTTGGGTTTTATTTTATTCACAATATCTATATTTATAGCTTCACAATCAGAGCGTTTGTTTTCCATATATTCTCCACGTATATTATATTTTTTAATTGTATCATATATGAATAGTTGTTCAACTATTATTAAGATTTTTTAAAGCTTTTGTTTCTTTGGGTTGACAATTGAACAGTTGTTCAATTATAATAATTATATAATTGAACAATTATTCAATTAAAAGAAGGATGTATATATGTGCGAACACTGTCATGAATCATGTTGTGAAAATTCAAATTTACAAGAAGAAAATAACACCAAAATCCGTGTTGCAAGAATTCTTATTGCTATTTGTATTTTTGTGACTATTAATGTATTTAATTTAACAGGTATTGAAAAACTGTTATTTTATTTAGGTTCATATTTTGTTGCGGGTGGCGATGTTTTATACAAAGCCTTAAAAAATATTATAAAAGGTAGAGTTTTTGATGAAAATTTTCTTATGGGAATAGCAACATTGGGTGCTTTTGCTATAAAAGAATATCCTGAAGCTGTTATGGTTATGATTCTTTATCAAATGGGCGAGTTTTTGCAAGACAAAGCAATTGAAAAATCTCGTAAATCTATAGCTGACTTGATGGACATTAGACCTGACTATGCAAATATTGAAGTAAACAATCAAGTAATCAAAAAGTCGCCTTATGAAATAAATATAGGTGATGTGATTATTGTAAAATCAGGAGAAAAAATTCCTCTTGATGGTGAAATTGTCGATGGTAAAGCTGCTGTTGATACATCTGCATTGACTGGTGAATCTGTGTTGAGAGAATTAAAGACAGGTGATACTGCTATTAGCGGATGTATAAATATAAATGGTTTGTTAAAAATTAAGGTTACGAAAAAGTTTGAAGAATCTACTGTATCAAGAATTCTAGAACTTGTGGAACATGCATCAACTAAAAAAGCCAAAACAGAAAATTTTATTACAAAATTTGCAAGATACTATACACCAGTGGTTGTTTTAGGTGCTATATTTTTGGCCTTAGTCCCACCTATTTTATTGAATGAGACATTTTCTATCTGGTTTAGCAGAGCTTTGACATTTTTGGTTATATCTTGTCCTTGTGCTTTAGTTATTTCTGTGCCTTTAAGCTTTTTTGCCGGTATTGGTGGAGCTTCTAAAAAAGGTATTTTAATAAAAGGCAGCAACTATTTGGAATTGTTATCAAAACCATCAAGTGTTGTTTTTGATAAAACAGGTACTTTAACAAAAGGAGTTTTTAAGGTAACACAAATAGTCCCTTTCAACGGATTTTCAAAAGAAGAATTACTTTCAAGTGCCGCTAAGGCAGAAAAATATTCTAATCATCCGATAGCTGTATCTTTGAAAGAAGCATACGGAGAAAGTATAGATTCTAACAACATAAATGATGTTGAAGAAATAACAGGTTGTGGTGTAAAAGCTTCAATTTGCGGGGCTTTAATTTTGGTTGGTAATGAGAAATTGATGAAAAATTTTAATATAGACTATACTTCTGTTTTGGAATCAGGAACTATTGTCTATGTGGCAAAAAATAATCTTTTTGTTGGGTACATAGTTATTTCTGATGAGATAAAAGAAGATTCTTGGCTATCTATTAAGCTTTTAAAAGCAACAGGTACTGATGTGGTTATGTTAACAGGCGATACAAAAGCTGTGGCTAAATCTGTTGCAAACAAACTTGATATAGCGAAGGTATATTCACAATTATTGCCGAAGGATAAAGTAGAAAGACTTGAGGAACTTTTATGCAGTAATAAAAAAGGTAAAAGTATAGTTTTTGTTGGTGATGGAATTAATGATGCTCCTGTTTTGATGCGTGCCGATGTAGGTATTGCAATGGGTGCTATAGGCTCTGATGCTGCTATTGAAGCTGCTGATGTTGTTATTATGGATGATAAACCTTCCAAAATAGCATATGCAATTAATATTGCAAGAAAGACAATGACTATAGTTAAACAAAATATAGTTTTTGCTATTGGTGTAAAAGTATTATTTCTTTTGTTAGGAGCTTTGGGCTTTGTAACAATGTGGGGTGCTGTTTTTGCTGATGTCGGAGTTGCTTTGATTGCAATTTTAAATGCATTGCGAGCTTTACGTGTTTAGTGCTTTTTCACTTATTCAAAAAAATCATAAAAATGATAAAACTGCAGAGGTTCAGTTTTTATCATTTTTTCCAAAAACATAATATATTTGTTTTGCAAAACCATTAAATTTTCTTGTTTTGAAATGTTTTTGTCAAATTCAAAATTTTCAATGTGTATTTTATACCTGTCTTTTTCTGCTTTTAAAGCACTTATAAAAAATATTTTTGAGTTCATCAATTGTGCTAATTTGAATGATCCGAGTGGAAGATTTGCATATTTTCCCATTATTGGTGCTTTGATAGTTGTCTCAGGTTTGTTTTGTGAGATTCTGTCTCCTGCAATAAAAACCACCTCTCCTTTTTTTAACTTTTCTTCAAGCTCAATAGCCGTATCTATACCTATTTCTTCAACAGGATATAGTGTTATATTGGTTTTAATTTCAATTTTTTCTAAAAAGCTGTTGAAAGTTTTACAGTGTTGTTTGTCTAAAAAAATATTGACATGCGGATTTTGCGGTATTTCTTCTGATGCGATGAAATTTCTTAATATTTCGATATTGCCGATATGATTGCACAAAAAGAATATTCCTTCTTTTTCTTGTATGATTGTTTGCAATATTTCTTTTTCTTGCGGTGAATTAAATATTATTTTTTTAGGATTAAATTTGTGGGAAAAAGTTTCTATTCTGTCTACAAGTGAAAATGAGTAGTTGAGTGCATTTTGAAAACAATTTTTTATTGATGGTTTTGCTTGAATATTATTTGTGCAGGCATATATTACAGAAAGATTTTTCTTTGTAAAATTTCTCAAATCTTTAGAACTTAAAAAAGTAAAAATAGTTACAAAAAAAGCAATAATCTTTAAAATTTTTTTTCCAAAAATTTTGTATAAATACCAAGACAGCAAAAGCCTTTTTTCTCCCGCAGCTTGTTCTTTAAATTGATACCATTTCATAGTGTTGTTGTTCTTTTTGTTATAAAAATTGAAACTTGTTGATTTTTCTTGTATTTAGCACATAAAATTATAACATGGATGACATAAAGATTTTTTTTATAAGAAAAAATGAATTTTTGAAAAACGTTTGTGCTCTTGAGGATTTTCTTGAAGGAAATTCTTTTAAATCGCAAAAAAGAATTGAGCAGTTTTGTCTTGGACGTTTTTTGATTAAATATGTTTTAAAAAATTATTACAACATTAAACATCCCGAAATTGTGATAAAAAACAAAAAGCCATGTCTAAAAAATGAAAAAATATATTTCAGTTTATCTCATTCAAATGATATTGTTTTAGCTGCTTTTTCTGATAAAAATATTGGTGTTGATATTGAGTGGATGCGAGATAGGGATTTTCAAAAATTATTTGAATATTACAGAATTAACTCTGAAAATAAAGATAAAGAAACTTTTTATCAGCTATGGACTGTTTATGAAGCTGAAATAAAATTACAGCAAAAACCTTCTGATTTGTTGTCATTAAAATTTTTAAAAGATTACATGCTTTCTGTATGTGTATATTCAGATTCATCTTTTGTTGATATTAAAAGCAGACTAAAAATATATGAACTTGTTAGTCCTAAAGATAGTATAAAACCTAATGAGCTTATTAATTTAAAACTGGTCATAGCTAAAAGCAAAAATGAAAATACACTTGTAGCGCAAGAGATTAATACAGCAGATTCTGAGGCAATAGAATTTTTGGAATTGTTGAATCTGAAAATAGAATAATCAAGACTAAAGCCGACAATTAAAAATAATGCCAGTATATGGAAAAGATTTGCTTCTATTTGGAAAATACCTAGCATTCCGATTGTAAATAAACCTCCTAAAACAGAAGGTGAGATTATTTTTATTGCATTTTTAGGTTTATAGATAAATGACAGTAAAATAAACAATATACCAATTACCGGTAGAATTAGTGAGAGACAATTGTGTCTGCATTTTGCAATTTTTTCTGAAATATCTTTTGTCAAATCTATTAGATTTGTATTAGGATTATTGGCTATCAGTTGGGCAATATTATCTGAATCAGTATTTCTCAATATAATTACTGAAGTATTTTGATCTACAAAAAAGTCTTTTAATGCAGGTAATGGGAGTTGTTCAAAAGTTAGGAATCCTTTTCTTGGTTCTGTTTTTATTAATTTTATCTTTGCTTTTGTGTCCAGAAATGTTGCGTAACTGTTCAAAGCATTTTTGTACAACTTTTTTCTCAGTTCTTTGTTTGCTTTTTGTTGTTTTACTGATGGCACGAATTTGCTTAAAGCAGCAAAATTATTTGATGGTAGTGATTTTGTAATTTCTTCTTCATTTTCCAAAATGTTTTGTAAGTCAGAACCTTTTACTGTTAGAAATATCGTATTTATTGAGTTGCCTGATAGGTCAGAAAAAAGTTTTTCTGATTCTGCCAAGAATTTTGGCGGTCTATACATATCTTTTATGCTGTCATTAAATTTTATTTGGGTTAAGCCGATAGTACTTAGTATTATTGATGTTATTACAATGATGTTTTTTATTTTTTGAGAGAATTTGAAATCAAATATTTCTGAAAGATCCGGTTTTTGCGGTAGATTGTTGCCATAAACTTTAAATATGACAGGATAAAAAAGAACTACAAAAAGATATACACTGAACAATCCTGTGGCTGTAAATATAGCGATTTGATTTAAAAGTTCAATATTTGAAAACAAAAGTATAAGAAAAGCGCTCACAGTAGTGAACATACTTATTGTAAGGCTTTTGAATACTGTTTTGATGTCATAATCATGAGCAAAAAAGTGTAAAGAATAATCTACACAAATCCCAATCAATGTTGTTGAAAAAACAAATGTTAGTATATGTATTGATTTGAAAATCAAGTTTGTTAATAACCAACCTGACAATATTCCTATTAAGAGGCTTGTTGCTATAGGAATAAGTAATTTGAAAGTTTTAAAATAAAATTTACATAAAAGGATTATAAAAAGTGTAGATAAAATACAAATTATATTAATCTCTTTAATCGATTTTGAGCTGGCATAATATGTGTGAATAGGAGAGCCGCAAAGATATATTTGAATATCAGGTGAGTCTTGTTCTATTTTTGATTTTATTTTTATTAATTTTTTTATTTCTTCATTCAAAACTGTTGGAGAAAGAGCAGCTTGTTCATTAAGATTCATTTGTAATATTTCGTAGAAATAATCATCTTTTTCAATAAGACCTTTGTTTGCTCCTGTAGAAAGGCTTTGCAGATAATCGGTGAACAGCATAAAAGGATCTTCTTCGATAGGCAAGAAATTTATGCTCATTGGATTGTATAATCTTTCAAGTGCTTCAAATTTTACAGCTTCATAGTCGTTGTGCCTTATTAATTTTGCTGTGTCTCCTGAAAGCAAATTTGCACTGTAGAAGAGATATGTGTTTATAACTTCTCTCAAATCAGGTGTTTTTGAAAAATCTTGTTGAAAATTGCTAGATATTATAGTCTTTTCAAATTCTCTTTTTGCATTTTCAAGATTTTCTATATCTTTTGACTTGAAAATTACATTAAATCTACCGGCATGTCTTTGACTTATTGTTATTAATTCAGCATCAGTTTGACTGTTCGATAGTATGGCTTTTAATATATTTGTTTCTGTGTTTTTAGGGTGTAAACATACAATGACTAATAAAGTAGCTATCAGTGCTATAAAAAATAATCTTAATATATTTAGTATGAAATCTTTTTTCATAAGTTTCTATCCGCAATTTGTAAATGATAAAGTTGTTTTTGTTCCTTTGGCATCAATAATTATTTGAGAAATTGTCCCTCTATTATTGTTTTTTGTTCCTTTGATTATTATACTTAGGATTTCCCCGTTCATTTCATTTGCTGATTTGGGTTTGAGTGCAAGAAACCAGATATTATTTGTGCTTTTATAATAAGTATCAAAATTCTTTTCCAGATAAGAATAATTTTTGCTTGAAATTGCGCGTATGATTGAGTTTACTATTTTGTTTTGTCCTTTTGTATAGGTTGCAGTTGATTGTATTGGGTATAAAGTCTCAAAAATCACACCTCTGTCTTTTAGAAATTTGAAATTACCGCTGGATTTTATGTGTGCTTGAGCGGTTTTCATATATTTTTCTTGTGAAAATTTGCAAGATGTACTTTCAAATTGAGGAATCTTTTGTGAAGCTGTTTTGGCATCAATTTTATTTTCGAAAATATTTTCGGCAAAAGATTTTAATCCTGTTATTAAAAGAAATATAAAAATTGTTATCCCAAAGTGTTTCATTTGTTAAAATCCTCAATACATTTTTTAAATCTTTCAGGTGCTGTGTACATTGTTTGCATTGTTTTTATATCTATTCTAAGCTGCATACTTTGCGCTTTGAATATTTTTTCATTGCTATTTGAATCTGTTATCAGGTATTTTATTATCAGTGCAGGTTCTATACTTTCTAAAGTACATTTTACATTCAATTTTTGTTTAAATTTTGCTGGCTTTATGAATTTCAAATCCATTTTTGCAATAGGGTATGCTGAATCGTCTTGTTTCATATCATCATATGTATAGCCAAGTTTTTCTAACAAGTCACATCTTGCTGTTTCTAGGTATTTTAAATAATTTCCGTGCCAAACAACATTCATTGGGTCAAGGTCGAAAAATTCAACGGATATTGTACAGTTAGTTTCTATTTTTTTCATATATATTACTCTTTTTTATCTATTGAAAAAACGCCGCTTGAGCAAATTTTTTCTCCAAGTTTATATGTGTAAGTAATGCTATTATCTGATTTTTTTAGGTTAAGTTCAATGTTTTCATTAGGCTTTATTATATGTGAAAATTTCATTTTTTTTACTGTTTTTGTTGGTATTGATATATTGAATAAGTTTTGTGCATACATATGTGCCAAATATAGTTGAACAACTCCAGGTAGGATCGGAAAATCTTTAAAATGTCCGTCAAAAAAGTTGCAGCTATATGGAAAAATTAATTTTAAAGATGCTTCATTGAGGTTGTGTTTTGTTTCTTTAACGATAGGTAAAGACAAATTTAATGCAAAAAAAGTTTTAATTTTTTCTATGTTTGTTTTGCCTGTTTGTGTTTTTGGCATTTCATTTAAAAAACGCCATTTTTGAGGAATAATTTCTGATTTTTGTTTTAAAAATGCTTTGATATCTTTTACAAGTTTTGTGCTGTTTTTTAAATATTCATCTTGTCCTTTTTCGTTTAAAACTGTAGCACAGGCAAGTTTTTCTCCATATTTTAAACAATATGCATCATTTATGAATTGAGATTCTTTAACAAAATTTTCAAGTTCTATAGCACTGATTCTTTTTTCTTGTATTTTTAAAATACGATCACTTCTGCTTTTTAGAATAAAGTGTTTGTTGTCAATTAAATCAATATAATCACCGAGTACATAATTGTCACCTGTATAAAAAGGTGAGTGTACAAGTATTTTTGATTCTTTATCTGTTTCAATTGTTATATTTTTATAGCAATTAAAAATCTCTTCATAAGGTTTTGTTTTGTAGGCTACTACGCCTACTTCCGAACTGCCGTAAATTTCTTTTAGTGGAATATTTTTGTTGTAAAAATATTCAAATATATCATCTTTAAGCTTGTCACCTGCTGTCATTATTATTCTGGGTGGAGTATTTAATGATATTTCATATTTTTTGAATTTTTCTAAAAATGATGGTGTTGAAATAAAAATTTTATCTTCTAAATTACAATCATCAGGATATAAAATTTCTTGTGCATCAAAAAGAATTTTTCCCACATAACATAATGGTAGAATTATGTAAAAAGACATACAAAACATATGATGTGGTGTTGTTGATGTTGCGATTGCAGTAGGTTTTTGAGTAATGTCATTTTTGTATTCTTCAAATATGTCAGTTGCTTCTATTATTAGATTTTGCAAGGTTTTTGTTACACATTTTGGAGTGCCTGTAGATCCGGATGTATATAGATTTAAAAATGTTTTTTCAAAATCAATATTTGTATCTATATTTTCATTTGAATTTTTTATTTCTGTTTTTTTGGTTTTTGAAAAATCATTTTGAGTCAGATGATTATATTCAAAATTGAGCAATTCGATTCTTCTTAAATCAGGTAGAAAATATAATTCTTTTTTTGCAAGAACTGCAGAAATAAATTTTATAAAAAAATCAAAATGATTGTTTGAGGTAATCAAAACTTTTTTGTTAGGGTTTTTAAGTAATTCTTTATATAACGGTAAGATAAGTGATTTTATTTCAGATATTGAATAAATTTCTCCATTTTGAATGGCGATTGGCGTATTTTTGTATTCTTCTTTATTTAAAATTTCAAAAAAATTCATCTACCAGTTATTTCTTTTTCTAACCACTATTCTGATTGCATATTCTATCGCAAAAAAACATCCCAGTAAAACATAAGATAAACATCCGTTGTATATCATCCAAATTTCGTCAGACATAAAACAGGTTATTATTGAAAGTAAAAATTGAAGAAATAAAAATATGCACCAGATATAAGTTAGTTTTCTTGTGTATATTTTTACAGGTTCTTTTAGTATGCCTTTTTCAGCAATTTTTGCAAATTTTTGAATAATTGTTTCTTCTGAAAATAATGATAAAAAAAATGTAAGAAAAATCAAAAAATTAACAACAATTGGATAAAGTTTTAATCCTTGTATTTTTGTAAAATTAAAAAGGAGAATTACCATAACTGTAAAAAATATGGATATTAAATAACTATAATTTTTTAATAGTTTTTTTATCTCATTTTTCATAGGTATAATTTTATTTTAAAAGTTCTAGAACTGCATCCACTACATCATTTATAGTGCGAATTTGTTTAAAATTATCCGGAGAAATTTTCTGTTTGGTAAAATCTTGCAATCGTACAGCTAAATCAACAGCATCAATGCTGTCAAATTCCAAGTCTTCAAAAAGGTTTGCTTCTGGAGTAATTTTTTCTTCTTCTATTTCAAAATCATTAACCAGAATTTTTGTCAGTTCTTTTAAAATATCTTCTCTACTGTATTTATTGCTCATTTTGCTTCTTAATCCTTATTTTTTTGACTCGATATAAAGTCAGCAAGAGTTTTTACCGAGAAAAAATGTTTTTTATTCTCTTCTTTATTTGTACCGAGAACAAGATTATATCTTTTCTTTAGTGCCATCCCAAGCTCCAGCGCATCAATTGAGTCTAATCCCAATCCGTCCACAAAAAGAGCTTCTTCTGAATTTATGTCATCACAAGTTATGTCTTCAAGTTCCAAGACTTCAATTATAACTTTTTTAAGTTCTCTTTCTAACTCTAAATTTTCCAAAATAATCCAGACCTTTAAAATTTTATTCTTATTAAATTTATAGCCTAATAAAGCGTTAAAGTCAATTTTCAAAACCCCTGCTAATTTTTTCTTTAATAGCTGTATTTACTCTGTTTCTAATTTGTATTTTTGTAAAGTCTCCTTTTGAAAAATCTTTAGTTTTGATTTCTTCATTTATTGTTATTTTGTAGGTAACAGGTTTTTCTCCTGCTTCATATATTTTTTGTTTTTTAGCCAAGAAAAGTGTGTCACATTCTATACAGATAGGCAAAACATCTGATTTTGTATGTATTGCCATCATTGCTGCTCCTTTGTGCAATTTCATTTCTGTATCAGGAATTGTTCTGGTTCCTGTGGGGAAAATAATGATATTAAATCCTTGATTTAATATTTCTGTAGTATCTTTAAGCAGATTATCAGTGTTTTCATCATTTATTAAATAAAGTGATTTTACGATATTCCCCATAAAAGGATTTCTTCTTAACTCTTTTTTGGCCATACAAATTGAGTTTGGAATAAGACCAATCAAGATTACTATATCAATAAAACTAGGATGATTTGCGACAATAATTTTGCTTTTTATATTTTCAATTCTTTCAGAATTTATAAGTTCAACTTTTATTGTACCTGTTTTTTCCATAACTCTAGTGAAAAAATGCCAAGCACTGTGAATTATGTCACAATAATATTGTCTTTTTTTCTCTTTTTTTACAAACAAACCGCCTATAGGGAAAATAAGATAATTAATTACAATCGCACCTATTCCAAAAAAGCCAAACAAAAACACTACAAGAAGGCTTCTTAAAAGTTTCATTATTCTGCCTCCTGTTGATTTTTATTAATTCGTTTTATTGTAAAAAGACCATTTTTGCTTGTGAAATCGTGTGAATTAATATTTTTTAGAAAATTTTCAAAACGAATAATATCATCTTGTTTTTGGGGATTAGGATTTGTGTTTGTTATCAATTCAAATTCATTGTTCTCATGCGAAATTAAAAAACAGTAGCTAAACACCTGTGGTTCTTCTTCAGCAAAACAATATAAAATTTCTTTGCTGTTTGTTATAGCAGCTTCAACAAATCCTGTTATAAAAGTATCTTCTTGTGCTGATATTGAGTTATAACTTTCTTTGATTTTTTTTAAAAGAGAAAATTGACCAACAGCATTGTTGTGTACAGAAGCACTGAATGTGGCAGGTGAAACTTCGTTTTCTTGTGAATACTGAAAAATTAACTTTTTGAGTCTGTCAATTTCAGCGTACTGGGAAGCAAAAACAATTTTTATTTCGTTTGGATTTTCAACTTTGTTAAAACATTCATTCATTGCGCATAGTGCAACTTTATCCAGATTTGAAAGTTTTCTTCTTGCCATAGGCGGAAGAAATGACAAATCTGCATTATCCAATGTTTTGTGTGAAAAAGTTTTTATTGAAAAATTCAATTTATATGCCCAAACACTTCATTTTTGTAATTTATGGTAATATTAATTTTATTATAAATTTTGATTTTTATCAAAGAAAGTTTGTGTTTATATGTCAGATATTTTTATAAATGCTTATAGTGCGATATGTTCTTTAGGGGAGAGTATTGAAGAAATTTTTGAAAATGCGATTTCTTCAGAAAACCAAGAGTTTATAGAATCTGACGACAATATAATAACTTCAAAAACGTTTTATTATGGAAAAATCCATACAGAATTGCCTCAAATACAAGACGAAGAGTACAATATCCGCTGTAATAGAATCTTGTTACATTGCTGTATTCAATTGAAAAATGATATAGAAAAGGCAATCGAAAAATATGGCAAAAATCGTATAGGGATAGTAATCGGAAACACAAATGCAGGGGTAGATGAGTTTGCAAAATCAAATGATATCAGACATTCGGAAATAGGCAATCCTGCGGGGTTTTTGAAAAAATATCTTGGGCTAAACGGTTTTTGCTGTGGTGTATCAACAGCTTGTACATCAGGATTAAAAGCTTTTTCAACAGCAAAAAAACTTTTGGATTCAAATATTTGTGATGCTGTAATAGCAGGTGCTGTTGATGGATTATGCAAAATGCCGTCTTATGGATTTCATTCATTAGAGGTTTTTTCGGATAAAAGAACTATTCCTTTTAGTCAAAATCGTTCCGGAATAAATATCGGGGAAGGGGGCGGTTTATTTCTGTTAGAAAAAACTCCTAAAAAAAATGCAATAGAGATTTTAGGCATAGGCGAAACCTCAGATGCATATCACTGTGCAACTCCTGATCCGGAAGGAATAGAAGCAGCAAGAGCTATTGAAATTGCATTAAAAGAGGCTAGTTTAAAAGCAAAAGACATTGATTATATTAATTTGCATGGAACTGGAACTTTAAGTAATGATTTAATGGAAGCTAATGCTGTTTTTAAAGTTTTTAAAGACTCTGTTTTTGTAAGTTCTACAAAATCACTTACCGGTCATTGTTTGGGTGCTTCTGCCGGAGTTGAAGCTGCATTATGTGTTGCAATGTTGGATAAAAAAATTAATCCAAACAGATTTTTGCTTCCTCATAAATATGACGGTGAGTATGATTCTGCTTTACCTAAGCTTAAACTTGCAGGCTATAATGAAAAAGTTAACAATTTAAAATATTGTATGTGTAATGCTTTTGGCTTTGGTGGTTCAAATGCTGTTATAATATTTGGTAGTTATGATAATGAAAAAATATAATCTTGAAAAAATACTTCCGCATAATCATCCTATGATTTTGATAGATGAGCTTTTGGATATTGATATTAACACAATGACAGCAAAAGCATCTGTTACTATTTCAGAAGACAAAATTTTTTATGACAAAGATTTAAAAGGTGTTTCAACGCTTGTTGGTATAGAATATATGGCACAAACAATAGGATGTTGTGCATATTTTTTAAATGGTGAAAAAGAGCCGGAAGTGGGTTTTTTGTTAGGTACTCGATTTTATAAAACTTTTATTGATAAATTTGAACTTAACAAAACCTATATAATCTCGGCAAAACAGGTGTTTTCTGATAATCAGCTTGTTTCATTCGAGTGTTTTATCTATAATAATGATATAGAATGTGCGAGTGCTACAGTGAATGTATATCAACCTCGTTCACATGAAGAACTTCAAATGATGGAAGTTTAGTTTTTGATTTTGATTGGATTTGAGTTTATGGGTAAGTATATATTAGTTACTGGTTCAAGCAGGGGTATTGGAGAAGAAACAGCTTTGTATCTTGCAAAAAGTGGTTTTAATATTGTTCTGCATTGTAATAGTAATTTAGAAAAAGCTAATATTTTAAAAGAGAAAGTAAAATCTTTTGGTATTGATGCAAGAGTTTTGCAGTTTGATATAAAAAACAGAAAACAGTGTTTTGATGTTTTAACAAAAGATATCTCAGAAAACGGTATCTATTACGGTGTTGTCCTCAATGCAGGGATTGCTAAAGACAATGTTTTTCCTGTTATGGAAGAAAATGAATGGGATGACGTAATTGATACAAATCTTGGCGGTTTTTACAACGTTTTAAAACCCGTAGTTATGCCTATGATAGAACAGCGTATAAAAGGCCGTATTGTTGCTATGTCTTCTGTATCAGGCTTGGCAGGCAATAGAGGGCAGGTAAATTACAGCGCTTCAAAAGCTGGAATAATAGGTGCCGTAAAAGCTTTGAGTCTTGAACTTGCCAAACGAGGCATAACTGTCAATTGTGTAGCTCCAGGTGTTATAGAAACTGATATGCTTAAAGATATTCCTGTTGATGAAATTAAGAAAATTATACCAATGAAACGACTTGGACAGGCAAAAGAGGTTGCCAGTCTTGTAAATTATCTTATGAGTGAAGATGCTTCTTACATTACAGGTCAGGTTATTTCTGTAAATGGAGGTCTTTATCGTTGAGAAGAGTTGTAGTTACAGGCATGGCTTTAACAAGTCCTATAGGTAGTGAGCTTAGCGATGCATTTAATCGACTAAAAACTTTTGAAAATTGTGTAGAATATTGGAACAAGCTGGATGAATATGAAAACATGAATACTCGTTTGGCTGCTCATGTTGAAGGATTTGTTGTCCCCGAACATTTTAATAGAAAAGTCACCAGAACAATGGGAAAGGTTGCTGTTCTTAGTACTGTTGTTACAGAAAAAGCTTTGATTGATGCAGGGCTTTTGGGTGATGAAATTATATCAAACGGGGAGACTGGTGTAAGTTATGGTTCTTCATCAGGGTCTTTAGAATCAATTATTGATTTTTATACAATGGATGTTGAAAAAAAAGTACGAGGTGTGAATTCAGGTTCTTATATAAAAATGATGCCTCAGACTACTGCTGTAAATATTTCGTTGTATTTTAAAACAAAAGGTAGGCTCATTCCTTCTTCGACTGCTTGTACATCAGGTTCTATGAGTATTGGATATGCTTATGAAGCAATAAAACAAGGATACGAAACAGTAATGATTGCCGGTGGTGCAGAAGAGCTTCATCCTTCTCATATTGCTATTTTTGATACTTTGTATGCAACCAGTCTTAAAAATGATAAGCCCAAGTTGACTCCTGCTCCTTTTGACAAAGATAGAGACGGACTTGTATTGGGTGAAGGCGCTGGTACTCTTATTCTTGAAGAATATGAACACGCAAAAGCAAGAAATGCCAAGATATATGCTGAGGTGATTGGTTTTGGTACTTCCACTGACGGTACACATATTACAAATCCTTGTCATGAGACAATGGGATCTGCTTTGGCTTTGGCAATAAAAGATGCAGGTATTTCCCC
>CALUSQ010000008.1 GCA_944323475.1 Candidatus Gastranaerophilales bacterium | reverse complement strand
CCTTGCCAACATGCACATCTGTATGAGCTAAATATGCACCAATTATAGCAACAAGAGGAACTATTGTCTCCGGCAAAGCCGTACCAACGGCAGCGAGTATACTACCCACAGCCCCTTCGTTCAATTTATAAATTTTCCCAAGATGTTCAACTGCATTTGTAAAAACAACACAACATCCGACTATCAAAAACAAATTTAAAATTGTTAAACAACCATGAAATAATGCTTCCATATATAGATTCCTCTGCTTTTTGTTTTAAATAATTATTTTATAATATAATATCGTTATGGATTTCAAATCATTTAAAGAAACGATAGAAAAAGCAACCTCTATAATAATATTTTCACATGTTAATCCTGACGGTGACACTTTGGGTACAATGTGTGCTTTATACAAAACAATAAAAAACTATTTTAAAAAAGAAGCAACAATGGTCACTGTTGGTAAAATCCCTGATATTTATCATTTTCTACCCAACATAGAAATAGTTAAAAAGCCTCAAGACATAGACAAAGAAGCTTTATTTGATTTGGCAATAGCAGTAGATATTGCAGCAAAGGACAGAATGTCTGAAGCTCTGCCTTTTTTTGAAAAAGCAAAAACCAAAATAAATATTGATCATCACAAAACAAATAATGGTTATGGCGATTTTACATACATAAAGCCGGATGCATCTTGTGCAGGAGAAGTTCTTTTTGATATTTTAGAAAATCTAAATCTTAAACCGGATAAAGACGTAGCAACAGCATTGTATACAGCTGTTTTAACAGACACAGGCTGTTTTCGTTTTGAAAATACCAAAGCAATTACCCTTCAAAAAGCTGCTAAATTGGTTGACTACGGAGCTAATCCAGAAACAATTGCAAGATATTGTTATGAGTCAAAACCTAAAGCCATGGTTCAATTGCAGGCATATAGCCTTTTAAATGCAAAATTTTTGGAAAATAACAAAATAGCATATTTTTGTATTAAAAATAGTGATATGGAAAAATTTAATGCGCAAAACGACCACACAGAGGGGATTGTTGAAGCATTGAGACAAATAAATTCTACAGAAATTTCTTTTGTACTAAAGGAAGTAGATGAAAACACAACAAAATGCAGCCTAAGAAGTAAAACAAAAGATGTAAGTAGAATTGCATCAGTATTTGGTGGTGGAGGACATACCTTTGCGGCAGGTTGTACAATAAAAAAACCAATTAATATTGCTTGTGACAAAATAATAGAAGAGGTTAAAAAAATTCTTTAATGAACATTTTGGAAGGAATGAAAAATTATTTACGAAACCTTATAAACAGAATCATTATCGATGATTTTTTAGGTATGGCTGCAGAAATGGGTTTTTGGTTTGCTATAGGAATATTCCCATTTATGCTTTTTATGATGTCTTTTTTCAGCCTTTTAGGTAAAAAATCTTTGTTTATGCCAATTATTCATTTTCTTGATACTGTAGCACCTACAGATTCGGTTAATTTGATAAAAGAAGTTTTAAATGAAGTAATGATTTTTCAACATGGTGGTATAGTTGCGATATTTGGTTTTTTCGTAACAATTTTTCTATCTTCAAACGCTATATTTTGTATTATTAAAGGCTTAAATAGAGCTCTTGGAATTGATGAACACAGAAACCTTATAACAACACGAACTTTGTCTATCCTTATGGTGTTTGTAAATGTTTTTGTAATGTTTATTACAATAAACTTAATTATTTTTGGGAAAATAATATTACAGGTAGCACTAAATTTTGTACACCTTTCAGCTTTGTTCATAAATTCTGTAATGATAGGAAGATGGTTTGTTTCGTTTATTGCTCTTTACATAATGGCATACTTAAACTATTACCTTTTACCTGCATCTGAGGGGCCGGACAGAATAAAAAGCAAAAGCGCACTACCAGGAACGTTATTTTTCTCCTTCTGTTGGATGTTTGGCTCTTGGTGTTTTTCTTTATACATAAACAATTTACATACATACAACAGAGTTTATGGATCAATAGGCGCTTTTGTAATGTTGATGGTTTGGCTTTACTATACTTCATTAATTATGCTTGTAGGCGGGGAAATCAACTCACAAGCATATAGGATTCTTGTAGAAAAAGAAGAAAAAATGGCATTAGAAAAAGCGTAACAATAAATTATTTTTTTATTGTAATATACTTAAAATACTGTTATTATCATTACAATAACAGGAAATAATGTTTAAAAATTAAAGGAGACGTTTATGAAAAAATTTATTACAAAAGCTCTTGTTTTAATTGCAGCTTTTGGGTTTACGTCTTTGACTACTTTGGCAAAAGATTATCATGATTTGCCAGAAAGTCACTGGGCATACAAGCAAATCCAAATTTTGACAGATTTTAACGTTGTTGTCGGATATCCTGACGGAAATTACAGACCCGACCAGAATGTTACAAGAGCAGAATTCGCAACTATGGTCGTAAAAGCATTTGAACAACAAAATGCAGAAATTGTTTCACCTGCAAAATTTAGCGATGTATCAGAAAAAGATTGGTTCTATGGAATGGTACAAAGAGCTGTTATGTTCGATTTATTGAAAGGTTATCCTGATGGACATTTTGATCCATATGGAACAGTTTCAAGAGGTCACGTAATATCAACAACTGTTAATGCTTTAACAACAGAAACTATTTCTAATCAAAAAGCTGTAGAAATACTTGAAAACAGCTACTCTGATTACAAAGAAATTCCTGATTGGTTAATTATTGCAGCAGGTAAAGCAGAAATATTGGGTATGGTTGTTAAAGCTCCTGGAGAAGAAAACTATATCAATGCAGAAAGACCTGCAACAAGAGCAGAACTTGCAGCTTTCTTAGTTAAAATGCTTGAACAAGCTAAACTTAATCCTAACGCAAAGTTAAAAGAAGCAATGAGCCCAAGAATGGCTGAAGGTATTATTATTGAAAACACATCTCTTGATGGTTATATTGCAACAATTCCTGCAGGAACTGTAATTCCTGTTATGGTCCTAAACAAACAAATTACAAGCCAAAAATCAAAAGTTGGAGATGAATTCCTCTCAAAACTTCCTAAAAACTTAGTAACAAAAGAAAAATATCTTTTGCTTGTTGAAAATGATGCATTAAACGGAAAAATTTCTGATGTAAAAATAGGCCGATTATTCATAAGAAACGGCAGAGTTGAAATGCAAACTCAAACAATTACAACAGACAGAAACCAAGTTGCTACACTTTGCGGTGATGCATTGGGCGGATACAGACTCGAAGGTTTCTGGAAAACTCTTTATCTAAAAATATTTAAAGGACATAGAGTTGTTGTAAAAGAAGGAGATATCCTCAATCTAAAATTAAGCAAACCTGTAAGAATTGATCTTACTAACGGTATGATTTTAGAATAAGAACAAAATCTAAAATATAAAATAAGAGCTTCAAATTTCGTTTTGGGGCTCTTATTTTTTTATTATATAATTTTATTATGTTAAAGATTTGAAATGAGGAGAAAACAATGACAAATAACAAAAGAGTTATATTATGCATTATGGATGGATGGGGAATAAACACAAGCTGTCCTAAAGACGCAACAAAAACAGCCCCAACACCTAATTTTGACAAACTTAAAAAAGAAGAAGTATACACTCAAATCAATGCTTCCGGTGAATATGTAGGATTGCCTGACGGTCAAATGGGCAATTCAGAAGTAGGACACTTGAACCTTGGTGCAGGAAGAATTGTTTATCAAGATTTGACAAGAATTAATAAAGAAATAAGAGAAGGAAAATTCTTTGAAAATAAAGAATTTAAAGCTGCAATAAATCACGCAAAAAAATATAACAGCTCACTTCACTTATACGGTCTGGTTTCTACAGGTGGCGTACACAGTTCTTTTGACCATGTAAAAGCATTGATTAAAATGGCTGCAGAAAACGGACTTAAAAAAGTTTATGTTCATGCATTCTTAGATGGAAGAGATACTCCTCCCAAAAGTGCTGTAGAATTCCTTGCAGAACTTGAAGAAGAATTAAAAAAATACAACCTTCCTCAAATTGCAACAATCTCGGGCAGATACTGGGCAATGGATAGAGATAACAGATGGGAAAGAGTAGAAAAAGCATACAATGCTTTATTACTTGGAGAAGGAGAAAAAGCAACAAACTCTGATGAAGCAATAAAAGCTTCTTATGCAAAAGACATAACTGATGAATTTGTAGAACCTACTATCACAAATTCAGATCCAGATTCAAGGATTAAAGATAACGATTCTATTATTTTCTTTAATTACAGACCAGATAGAGCTCGTGAAATTACAAGAGCTATGACATTTGAAGATTTTAGCGGTTTTGATAGAAAAGCAGTTAGAAAAAATCTATATTATGTTTGTATGACACAATATGATGAAACATTCCCTCTTCCTATTGCATACCCGCCTGAAAAATTAACTAATATTTTAGGTGATGTACTCGACGCAAATGGAATTAAGCAATTTAGAACAGCTGAAACAGAAAAATACGCTCACATTACATTTTTCTTCAACGGTGGAGAAGAGAAAGAAGGCAAATTAGAAACTCGTGCACTTGTAGCATCACCGAAAGTTGCGACATATGATTTACAACCTGAAATGAGTGCGCCTCAAGTATGCGAAAATGTACTAAAAGCACTTGATGACCCACAATACGGTTTTATTCTAGTAAACTTTGCAAATCCTGATATGGTAGGCCACACAGGAGTATTTGAAGCTGCAGTGAAAGCCTGTGAAACTGTTGATAATTGTGTTGGCAAAATTGCACAAAAAGCAAAAGAAAATGGTGTAATCATGTTATTAACAGCAGATCATGGCAATTCAGAATGCATGGAAGATCCTGAAACACATACTCCTTTTACAGCACATACAACAAACCCGGTTCCATTTTTGTTGATCAATGGAAATGGCAAATATCAACTTAAAGAAACAGGTGCATTATGCGATGTTGCACCAACAATCTTGCAATTACTTGGCATAAAGCAACCTGAAGAAATGACTGGTAGTTCATTAATAAAATAATAAGATTTGTAAAAATCAAAAAATTAAAAGACAACTTGCATTGTTCATAAACTTTTAAAAGTTATCGTAAAAATAAAAAGGAAGTGAACAATGCAAGTTTCTTTTTTGAGGAATAAAAATATAAATAATTTTGAACAAACAAAACAAGAACCATTAAAACCAAAACACCAAATTTTAAATTCATCATATAATAAAACAACAAATCAAAAGTTTTTTGCAAACAATTTAGCAACATTAGGAGTAAGTTTCAAAGGTACTCCTAATCTTGATGAAGAAAAAACACTAACAGACCTTAAAGATGAATATAATTGGTATGTAAATCATGATAAAACCAGGCCCTTGGATGCATTTCTTAAAATAAAAACAAGCAAAGAAAAAATGAATCTTTTATTTAGAAACATCTTAGAAGATGATAATCTGAGTTTTCAATTAATTGATGATATAGCTGGACGTGCCAGAGAGTCTAAAGCAAATTATAAAAAATTACAATTGCTATTAGGAGAAAACTCTGATAACCTACATTTTTTCTCAAAAGGAAATCCTTATGTTCAAGCTTTTGAAAAATATATGGATAAAAAATATAATAACGCACATTCTATAGAATACTTGCTGAAGTTTCGTCCTGACTGGAGAGAAGACGCTCTTTTAAACAAATATGAACAACTAACCGGTTCAAGAAGCCTAAAATTCGGTAATATACCTGATGAGTTTAAAGAAGGTAGATTTGAAATAATATACGACTACCTTAAACAATTCCAACAATCCGGTTTTAAAATGAGAACAAATATTCCTCCACTTACTATAGGCAATAGAACATATAATTTTGAATATTTTACAGAAGGTAAAACAGATAAGAACGTATTTGGCGTTTATACACCTGACAAAAAATATGTTTTTAAAATGGCACCTCCTGAAAGAAGAAATCTCAATGAGCCATTTGCGTTAGGTACCTTAGCATTAATTGACGGATATTTGACACTAAACAATTGTCGAAATATTGCACCATTGTATTATTATGATCACGACAGAAACACCTGTATATACAAATACCAAAATCACAACCAAGTTACACAACATCTCTCAAGCACAAATGAAGTAAATTATTACATGCCTGATTTTCAAGCACTTGGTATGTGTTACAACGATACTGTAGGTTCAGACAATTACTTTTTGTCAGACACAGAATGTGATCATAATAACGGAATGTATAGTTATGGCAAACTGGATAGAGAATTAATATCTGTAGACAATGATCATTGCACATATTATTCTCCATTTATGTTAATGGAATCAAAATATAATATTCCTTTGCCAAATGCTATGCAAACTGCATTTTAAATTTATTTGACATTCAAACATATACTTTTTAAGATAAGTCTATGCAACAAATAGACTTATCTTATAGTATTAAAGAAAAAATTAGAGAAGCGGATTTTCAAAATATCAAAATTGGTGGAGATACGGCTGTTTCTTTTATGAAAGAAAACAACAATAAAACTCAACCACTTTTTGCAATTGAATTTTTGTATTCTTCAAATGACTTGATAAACAAAATGAAAAATGAAAATTCCGCCGATATAATTTCTATAAAATTTGACATTAATGAAGAAAATTTAGAAGAAAACCTTGAAGAAATAAAGGCATTTTTAACTTCAGAAAACAATATCAAAAATCTTTTTAAAAAACCTTTAATTTTAAGAGGTGCCAATAATAGCGAAATAGATAAAAAACTTGTACCATTACTTGCTGAATACGCACCAAAAGAATCAATAATTGCATTTGCAGAAGAAAATACATATGAATGTATTGTTCCTTCTGTAATAAAAAATAATCATATTCTAGTTTTGCGTACCCCTATTGATATAAATCTAGCAAAAGAATTGAATATTTTGACTATAGATAAAGGTTTGAATCCAAACAAAATATTAATTGACCCAGATATGGGCGGTCTTGGATACGGACTGGATTATGGGTACAGTATCATTGAGAAAATCAGACAGGCGGCCTTTGAAGGTGACACAATGCTTAATATGCCAATAATAGCATTTATAGGCGAAGAATCATACAGAGCAAAAGAAGCAAAATCTGATACATTTTCACCTCAATGGGGTGACTACAAAGAACGTTCTGCTATGTGGGAAATTGCAGGCGCAACAGCTATGATTAGTGCTGGAGCTAATATAGTTGTTCTTTGGAATCCTAAAAGTATCGAAACTTTGAAAGGATTGGTTTAATGGAACTTACCGGTCTTCAAATATTCAAATACCTTCCCGGGGCTAAAAAATTACCTGAATCAAACTGCAAAAAATGCGGTTGCCCTACTTGTATGGCTTATGCTCTTAAACTCGCAAAAAAACAAGCTGATATTTCAAACTGTCCTTATATTCCGGAAGATTTAAAAGAAAAATTTCAAGAATCTTCAAAAATTCAACAACACGAAATTTCACTGTCTGAAAATATTAAAACAGGCGGAGAAACCGTTATGTTTCGCCATGACAAAACTTTTGTCAATAAAACTATTATCGCAGTTGAATTAAATAGCAAAGACAAAGATTTTGAGTCAAAACTTGAAACAATCACTGATTATGAAATTGAAAGAATCGGTGAAATGTTTAAACTTGATGCAATTTACCTCTCAGGTGATTTTTCTTCTGAAGAATACAAAAATGCTAAAAACCTTATAAAAATTAAAGGCCTTGCCGTTATTGAAAATGAAACAGACAATTACAAGATTGTCCAAGGCAAAGATTTTGATACTTTAATTCAAAATTCACAAACAGCACTTAAAGAAAACTCAAAAAAAATTATTCTCCAACCTGATATAGAACACAAATCAACTTCAGACTTGATAGAAGAACTTACATACATTAGAAGAGCCGCCATTCTCAAGAGGTTTGAGCCATTAACTTTTCCTGTTATGGTAAAAATTCCTAAAAATATATCATCTTACAGCGCATGTGCCTTATGCTCTTTATTGATATGCAGATATGCAAGTATAATAGTTTTGCCGGATAATATTGGAACAAATAAAGCATTATTATCAACTCTTTTTACGCTAAGACAAAGCATATACACAAATCCGCAAAAGCCTTTGCAAGTTGAAGCAAAAGTATATGAATTTAATGATCCGGATGAAAATTCACCAATTCTTCTCACTACAAATTTTGCACTTACATATTTTGCAGTAGCGGGCGAGTTGGAATCATTGCCATTTGGTTCTTATCTGGTAGTAACCCCATCTGATGGAATGAGTGTACTTACAGCTTGGTCTGCTGACAAATTTACAGCAGAATTAGTTGCAAAATCAGTAAAAAATTATGATTTAATAAATAAAGTAAAAACAAGAAAGATTATTATACCGGGACTTTTATCACACATGAAAGAAGAATTGCAAGAAGCAATGCCAGAGTGGGAAATTGTTGTTGGAACAATCGAAGCTTGTCAAATTCCGGAATTTTTAAAAGAAACAGATAGGTAATTTATATGACAAATACAAAATCACTAGATACTCCTTTAAAAATAGCAATTCCTAACAAAGGAAGAATGTCTGAAAAGATATACAGCCTTTTGAGCAATGCAGGCTTGAATTTTCCATCCAAAGATGAAAGAACTTTACAAGTTTCAACAAAAGATGGCAAACACAAACTAATTTTTGTAAGAACTGCAGACATACCAAGATTTTTAGAAGCAGGAGTTGCTGATATAGGATTTACAGGTTTTGATATTATCACTGAATTAAAAGCAGATATTGAAAAAATTATGGATCTTGATTTTGGTAACTGCGATATGGTTGTAGCTGTAAAAGAAGAAGATCCTTACAATTCAACTAAGGATTTACCTCAAAACATAAATGTAGCAACATCATTCCCAAACATAGCAAAAGAATATCTTGAAAAAGCAGGCAAAAGTCCTAAAATTATTGAAGTTACAGGAGCAACAGAAATCACGCCTCGTTTGGGTTTATCTGATGTTGTAGTAGACATTACATCATCAGGTTCTACTTTAAAATCAAATAAACTCAAAATTATTGACAAGATTCTATCCTCAAGTGCCGTTGTTGTAGCAAGGAAAGGATTAAATGCAGAACTACAAAAAAAAGTAGAAACTTTACTTGTGGCACTGAAATCAGTACTTGAAGCAAGAGAAAAAAAATATTTAATGGCAAATGTACCAAAAGAAAAATTGGATGATATAAGAAAATTTTTGCCTGGGTTTACAGCGCCTACAGTAATGTCAATGATGGGTGATGACAAAAATGTTGTTATTCACGTTGTCGTCGATTCAGATAAAGTTTTTGACAGTGTTGAAAAGCTAAAATCACTTGGCGGACAAGGTATTTTGATTATGACTGTTGATCAAATGGTCAGATAACAAACCACGTTTTGTAATAAAAGGGGAAAAAATGAAATATCCTCAACTGGAAAGATTAATAGGAATATTAGAAACCTTAAGAGGTGAAAATGGTTGTGCTTGGGACAAAGAACAGACGCATTATTCACTCAAAAAAAATATGATTGAAGAAGCCTATGAGGCTGTAGATGCTATTGAAGACGGAGATTGCGAACATCTTAAAGAAGAACTCGGAGATGTTCTTTTACAGGTAGTTTTGCATTCACAAATTGCAAAAGAAGATAACGAATTCACAATAGAAGATGTTGCAAAAGGGATTTCTGACAAACTTGTACATAGACACCCCCACGTATTTGGAAGCACAAAAGTCAGCAGCACAAAAGATATTTTAGACAATTGGGAAAAGCTAAAAGCTGAAGAAAAAAAACATAGAAAATCTGCTATGGATGGTATTTCAAAGGCACAATCAGCATTGATGAGTGCTCAAAAAATCAGTAAAAATGCAGTTAAAAAAGGGTTTGAATGGCCAAGTGAAGAGTCTTTGTGGGATTGCTTTAATTCAGAAATAAAAGAATTTAAAGATGCGATTGCAAAAAATGATAAAGCAAATGCCGAAGAAGAACTTGGTGACATGCTTTTTGCTACTGTAAATTTGGCAAGATGGAACAAAATTGATGCAGAACAAGCACTTTTAAAAGCGAACCGAAAATTTATGGCTCGATTTAGAAAAATGGAAGAACTTGCAACAAAACCATTGGAAGAATATTCTTTTGAAGAATATGACCAACTATGGAAGCAAGCTAAAAAATCTCTTATAAAAGACTAAATATATTGCTCCAATACACTATAGAGTTCTTTTTTCTCTTCTTCGTCCAGTTCAACAAGCGGACGACGAACATAATTTGAAATAATACCCATTTTTGACAAACACTCTTTAACAGGTACAGGGTTCGGCGCCATAAATATCTTTTTAAACAGCGGATACAATTTCAAATGCAATTCTGTAGCTTTTTTTGTACTACCGTTTTTAAATTCATGAATCATTTCTTTCATTTGCTCACCGATAATGTGAGAAGCAACAGAAATTACACCATGCGCACCAACTGAAACCATTGGTAAAGTCAAACTGTCATCGCCAGAATATATTACAAAATCATCCGGACACAATCTTCTTGTTTCTGTAATAACATCCATATCAGCAAGACTTTGTTTTACAGCAAAAATATTTTTGTGTTTTTTAGCTAATTCAGCTATAGTTTCTGGTTTCATTGTTATACCTGTACGGCCGGGTATGTTATATAAAAGTATTGGCAAATCAGTTGAATCAGCAATTGTACCAAAATGTTCTAATAAACCTTTCTGTGATGGTTTGTTGTAATAAGGAACAACCGACAAAATAGCATCAGCACCACATTCTTTTGCATTATTAGTAGCCATAACTGCTGTTTTTGTACAATTCGAACCTGCTCCCATTATCAGCTTGCATCTGCCGTTTGCTACTTTTTTTACAAAATTAAAAAGTTCAACTTCTTCATCATGAGTAAGAGTAGGAGATTCGCCTGTTGTTCCGGCAACAAGAATTGCATCAGAACCTGTTTTTATTAAATGGTTTACGAGTTTTTCGAGTGACTTATAATCTATATTTCTACTTTCATCCATCGGCGTAATCATTGCCGTAATAATCTCACCCGCATCAAAACGCATAACCATAAAACTCTCCTTGATATCAAAATATCGACTGTCTATTGTACAAACTCAAGTATAATTTATTAAAACACATTATTCAATAGTACGGCAATAACCTTTTTTAACTAACAGATTATTCACACTTTGACCGCCAACAAACATTTCCCCAACCAAAGCGCCATAATAACCTATACCCTGCTGTTGGACAGAAATATTATTTTCATTTGCTTCTAACAAATATTTTAAAAATCTTGTTGCATCATTGGCTTTTCGTTCTGATTTAATATCTTCCATAGCATATTTAGTACCTGTTGTACTTGTTCTTAAATAATAGTTTGAAAACTCATTGCAAACTATATTGGAAAGTCTGACATTAGTAAGCGTTTTATCAATTTTTACAGATATAGACAAAGCATTTTGAACTTTACGATATTCAACATTATAAGGTTTTGTCGCAGTAAAAATAAATTTATCCACCTCTACATAAGCAAAAGCAGCACATAGTAGCCCGCTTATGAAAAACACACTAAGCACTGAGCCTAAAACATTTTTTTGTAACATAACCCACCTCGCTATGCCAATTCACCTCTAAGATGCCATGTACTTGCAGATGTAATTTTGACATCAACAAATTTTCCAACCAAATATTTTTCACCTTTGAAATGAACTATTTTATTATTTTCTGCACGTCCTGCAAGAATAACATTATCATCTTTTATTTCAAAAGATTCAACAAGAATTTCTAAAACACGTCCAACAAATTTTTCATTGGATTTTAAACATGCTTCTCTATTCTTTTCATTCAAACGAGCAAGGCGTTCAAATTTTGTTTTTTCGTCTATAAATTTGTCAGTCCATTTTGCAGCTTTTGTTTTCACTCTTGGAGAATAAGCTGCAGTATTTGAATAATCCAATTCAAATTCATCAATAGCACTCAAGGTGTCTTCAAACTGTTCTTCTGTTTCTCCGGGAAATCCTGCTATAAAATCAGATGTTATTGCAACGTTTTTAAAAGCATCACGGATTTTTTTAACAATTACACCATATTCTTCTCTGCTGTATCGGCGGTTCATTTCTTTTAATACTTGTGTATTACCAGATTGCATAGGAATATGGAAAAATTCACATACTTTTTCGCATTCTTTAACAGCAAGTATCAAATCATCAGTAATATCAGTAGGATATGATGTTACAAAACGAATTCTGAATTTGCCTTCTATTTTATTCAAATCTCTAAGCAAATTAGCTAAAGTAACATCTCTTCCATCATAATCTTTTTGAGGATCAAGTGTTTTACCATAGCTATCGACATTTTGACCCAAAAGAGTAATCTCTTTAAAACCGTCATGAATAGCTTTTTTAGCTTCTTCAATAATGTCAACAGGTTTTCTGCTTCTTTCCCTGCCTCGTGTAAAAGGAACTATACAATACGTACAAAAATTATTACAACCTTCCATTATAGGAATCCAAGCATTAAGGCTTTTTGCTCTTTTTATTTCATATTTAGCTTCTTGTTCACCATCTGTAAATTTTTTAGGTGTTTCATTTGTTGCACAAACTCTTTCACCGTTATTTATCCTTTTTATTAAATCAGGTAATTCATAAACATTGTTTGTGCCAAAAACCAAATCCAAATAAGGAAAGCGTTTCAAAAGTTTTTCTTTATCTTGTTGAGCAACACATCCACAAAAAGCGATTTTTATTTCTCTAAAAGGTTTGCCCTCAAGCTCCTTTTTATGCTCTTCATTTTTCCATTTTCCCCAAACACCAACTGCACTATACGCTTTATCTGCAGATAATTGTCTGATTGAACAAGTATTAACAATCAAAAGATCAGCTTCTTTGGGTTCTTCTGTTTCTTCATATCCAAAATGAGAAAGCATTCCCAAAATTCTTTCTGTGTCAGATTTATTCATCTGACAACCCATTGTTTCAACGTATACTTTTTTATTAAAATTTTTATTTTCCATAAACTTCTTTCATTTTATCTTTTAAAAACATTATAAATAAAAGAAAAAACTGTTTTTGTAACAAAAGATTAATATTTTTCTATTAAAGAGCAATATTTATAATTCACAGATATTTGTACAAACAGAATAAGTGACGAAAGGAAGTTTTTCTTATGTTTCCAATTACAAGATTAGCTGTAAAAAGCACAACATACGCACGCAGAGTAATTAATAATGTCGGTAAAAATAAAATTAAAACTGCAGAAATGAGTCAAGATTTATTAGATTTTTATCAACATGTTTCAAAAAACACTCCTGAATATTCAAAAAATATTTTCAAAAGAGCTATCAACTGGGTAAAAACTTTTGTACAAATTTTTAAACAAATATCTCAAAAAGTAAAAACAATGATAACCAAAAAGAAAGAAGAATTTGATGCACTCAGAAAAAATTTCACTAAAAAAGATAAAAAAGCATATAAAAAGGAATTATTTGCTGAAGCTAAATCAGATTTAAAAGATATTAAAAATGAATTAAAATCTCTGATACAAAAAGCAAAAGCATCAGCTCCAAAAGCTCCAAAAGCCAAAGCAGAAGCTGCAAAAGCTTAAAAAAATCAGCATAAAAAAAGAGACCGAAAAATTCGGTCTCTTTTTTATTATTAAAAACTAAATATCATGAGAAGTTCTGCCTTCTTCTACTCGTTTCATAATTTCTACAAATTCCTCTTCATCCAATGTTTCTCTTTCAAGAAGTTCTTTAGCAATAACTTCTAACATATCTCTATTACCAAGAAGAAGCTCTTTAGCCAAATTGTATCTTTCATCAACAATTTTTTTAACTTCTCTATCGATATCAGCAGCAATTTCTTCCGAATAATCTCTTGAATGTCCAAAATCCCTGCCCATAAAAACATGTTCTTCACTTTTACCATATGCCATGTTACCCATTTTAAAAGACATACCATATGTTGTGACCATATTTCTTGCCGTTGCCGTAACTTTTTCTAAATCATTTTGTGCACCAGTTGTAATTGAATCTGGTCCATAAATAATTTCTTCAGCAACACGTCCGCCAAGGAGCATTGTAATTCTATCTAAAAGTTGTGATTTTTTGAGTGTAAGATGATCTTTTTCAGGAAGAGTCATTGTTACCCCAAGCGCCATACCCCTTGGAATAATAGATACTTTGTGCAAAGGATCAGTATTTTTAAGCAGCTTTGCCAATAAAGCGTGACCAACTTCATGATATGCAGTGTTTTCTTTTTCTTCATCGGAAATAATTCTGCTTTTCTTTTCAGGCCCTGCTATAACCTTGTCAATTGCCTCTTCAAGATCAGCCATTTCTATTTTATCTTTATTAGAACGTGCTGCTAATAATGCCGCTTCATTTAATAAATTTTGCAGATCTGCACCTGTAAAACCTGGTGTTCTTTTTGCAAGGACTTTAAGATCTACTTCATCAGCAAGTGGTTTATTTTTTGCATGGACATTAAGAATCTGTTCTCTACCCAAAATATCAGGTCTGTGAACAACAATTTGTCTGTCAAAACGACCGGGTCTTAATAATGCATTATCAAGAATATCAGGTCTATTTGTTGCTGCAATTACAATAATATTTGTATTTTCATCAAAACCGTCCATTTCAACAAGCAATTGGTTAAGAGTTTGTTCTCTTTCATCATGTCCGCCGCCCATGCCTGCACCTCTTTGACGGCCAACAGCATCAATTTCATCAATAAATATAATACAAGGTTGATGTTTTTTAGCTTGTTCAAAAAGATCTCTAACACGGGAAGCACCAACACCAACAAACATTTCAACAAAGTCAGAACCGCTTATAGAAAAGAACGGAACTCCTGCTTCACCTGCAACTGCTTTGGCCATTAAAGTTTTACCTGTACCTGGTACACCAACAAGCAAAACACCTTTTGGTATTTTGGCACCAAGTTTAATATATTTCTCACCGTTTTTAAGAAAATCAACAATCTCTTCAAGTTCTTGTTTTTCTTCATCAATACCTGCAACATCCTTAAATGTTACTTTTACTTTGCTGTCCAATAACAATTTAGCTTTGCTTTTCCCAAAAGACATAGCTTGAGAACCGCCTGATTGCAATGTTTTTGCCATAAGAATTACAAATCCTACCAGCAAAAGAATAGGTAACAATGCTGAAAGTATTGTTATCATTTGTGAAGAATCATTGGGCTTTTTCACATTAATATCAACTTTGCTTTCTTCTAGTTTTTTGTAAAAGCTCAAATCATTTACAGGAATCATAACTTTATACTGAACAACAGGCTGTTTTTTCTTATCAACATCATTAACCACAGTAACAGCATTTTTAGGTTTTGCAATAAGAGTATCTTTATCAATCTGCACAGAAGCAATTTCTCCGCTTTTAACCTTTGTCAAAAACTGAGAATACGAAATATCCTGTGTACTTGTTGTTTGGTTAGGGAACAACATTGATCCCAAACAAAGAATTAATAAAATTACTACAATCCATATACCTGTTGATTGGCTTTTATTCATTTTTTTCCCTCTAATTATCCTTTTTTTTAAATTATATCATTTTTTTTAGTTTATACAAAATCAAGCTTATAAACGATTTTATAGCATTTGTAAACTTATGTAAATTATAAAACAAAAAACCTAAAGAACCTACCTCAAATTGCCGATATAAAAAGTACAAGCAATAAAGGGGTATGGCAAATGAGTCTTGGCGTTACATTAAATACAAACAGAAATTATATCGATGTTTCTTCTGTAAATGAAGTTGCAAAACAAATCTTCACTAAAGCAGAAACAAAATCTTTTGATATAAACACTGTTGATTTGTCAAAATTCAGAAGACCTGAAGTTGGTATTGATCTTTACAGCCAAAGAACAAACCTCGACACAACAAAACAAGTTGCAATCAGAAATGCCGGTCTTGATATCAACTTGAATGAAAATTTTGTAGCAAACGTTCAATACCTCAACACAATGGCAGCACAAGGTGCAAACAAAGTTGCTAAAAACGTTGAAGGTAAATTGATTGCTCCTGTTGCAGAAGGTGAAAAATCTGAAATTAAAAATATCTTCAACCTTCCGGGAACTATCGAATTAACAAACTCTAAAACTCTTGATAAAGATAAAAGAGGTTCAAATCCTTTTTCTTTCTACTCTATGAACACAAATAAAGGTAAAGAAAAACAAGAAGAAAAAGTTATAAACATTTTTGCATAAAATACTTCCCCTAAACATTAACCAAAAACTAAATTATTGCTTTAGATGAGTTTTCCAACAGCTCATCTTTTTTATCTTAAATAACGTAAATATTAAAATACAACTAATTAGCAGTTTATTTGCCAAATATTGTTAAAATACTCAATATTAAATTTCCGAGTGTATCTAAAATACCCATAATTCTATTTCTTTTTTGTATCTAACAATTTGCTTAAAATATCATTATTTTTTTTAGAAGAAGTTCTATAAGTATCTGCATAAATACCTGTACCTATTGTCGAATCTTCTTTGCCGTTTTTGATATTTTCAAGTCTTGCCTGTGCAGCCAAAACAGCTTTATCCAATGTAGAAAGATCAATTACGCCTGTATTGTAATGATTGTTATATGCAAAAAATTTGATTGATTGAGCTTCTCTTATAAGGTTTTCTATTGCTGTTCTGTTTTTTGTAGCAATACCTGAAATATCTAAATTTGCTAGTCTTTGTGCTAAAACATCAGTGTTTTCATCAATAAGTTTTTGTTGATGTTCTTCTTTGTATTTTGCCATTCTTGCTTTGTATTCTTCCACAGACTCTGTAACACGTCTAATATTTTGTGCACTTTGCTGCAAATATGCCTGTTGTTGCTTCTTTATATCAGAAGAATAAGGAGAAGATACAAATGCGTTAAAATCTATTTCATCAACCATACTTTTGCCTCAGTTTCTACTTGTTTACATAAAACATAAAAACTAAAAAAATTGCTATATTAATGATTTAAGTCAGAAATTGATGTTTTACCAAATTTTGCACTCAAATCATCTATATGATGAAGAATATACAGCATAGGATCCAAATCTTTTTCACCTAAATCTATTATAGCACCCCATTCAGCTCTTCCATGGTGTGCCGCTATCATTCTTGCAACATTTTTAAAACCGTGTGTCATACAATTTGAAAACCCCCATTGAGAATGAGTAATCCATTCTTTAGGAAATTTTTCATCATATTCAATCAAACCAGACTCTTTATCAATTTTATATTCAAATATTTTTCCAAAATCGTGAAGAATGCAAGCTGCATAAACACTTGAAGCATCTATTTTTTTATAAATATTTTGCAAAAGGCATTTTGCTATTTCTAAACACTCAAAAGTATGTTCAACTAATCCGCCAAGATAATTGTGATGCATCAATCTTGCTGCCGGAGCTATTTTAAAAGCTTCTTCATGTTCAAAAAGAAGTTCCGTAACATATTTTTTCAGTTCTTCGTCTGTTATTTCATTTGTATATTCAACTATCTTTGAAAAAAGCATTTCTCTTTCTTCGTCATCAAGGCCGATTTTAGCTTCTTTAACTAGCTCTATACTTGATACAAGGCAATTGTTGTATTTTTCATTATATGAACCGCCTAAAATTTTTACGTGATTGCCTGTTCTAAAAATTTTCGAATCGAGCCTGTTCAATGCTTCTTCCCACAAAATACAGTTAAGCAAGCTATCATCCGAAAGATTTTTTAATTGGAGCTTACCCATTTTTGTTCCTGCTTTTGTATCACCTATTGAAAATATAACAACTTCGTATGTTTGAGCCAAATCTAACATATTTTTCCTTTCGTTAAGTATTAATTTATTTTAACATCAAATAAGAAATAATTGTGAATAAAATGTAAATCATACCATTGTCAAAATGTACAAACAAAATAATTTATACTACAATTCTTCTAAAGCATTATTTAAAAAGTTTGAGGGAGAATATAATTGATTAAAAAAGCTATGGTGATGGCTGCAGGAGTAGGGTCCAGATTGGAACCTTTAACTAACGAAATACCCAAACCGTTAGTTCCTGTATTAAACAGACCAGTTATGGATATTCTTCTTCAAAAATTAAAAAATTTTGGTGTAACACAGGTAATCGCAAATACACACTATCTTGCAGAATCAATTCAAGAAAGATATACAAAAGAAAATTCTCCTGTTGATATAGAGTTTCAATATATACATGAAGACAATTTGTCCGGAACAGCAGGCGGTGTAAAAAAATGCAGTCTTTTCTTTGATGATGTGGATGATTTTATTGTAGTTAGTGCAGACGGCTTGCATGATGCAGATATAGAAAGAATTGTAAAATCACATTTTGAAAGTGGCTGTATTGCAACAATGGCAATTGTTGCAGTAGAGCACAAAGAAGTCTCAAAATACGGAGTCGTTGTTCCGTCAAAAGAACACACCGTTAGTGAATTTCAAGAAAAGCCTCCTATTGATGAAGCAAAAAGTGATTATATAAATACAGGGATTTATGTTTTTAATAAAAGAATATTTGATTTCATTCCAGAAAATGAAGTTTGCGATTTTGCAAAAAATGTTTTTCCTGCACTTTTAGATGCTGGTGAAAAAATTAATGTATATAGAATATATTCATACTGGTCAGACATTGGAACCATTGACCAATATATACAATCACACAAAGATGCTCTTTCTAAAAAAGTAATGATTCCAAATTCAAATATTATTAGAAAATATGACAGCACATATTCAATTGGTGAACACTGCAAAATAGCTCAAAATGTCATATTTAAAAACAATGTGGTAATTGGAAACAATTGTATTATAGAAGAAGACGTTGTTTTGGATGACGTTATATTGTGGGATAACGTAAAAGTTGAAAAAGGTTGCAAACTAAAAAATGTAGTGTGTGCTAATGACTGCGTAATAAAAGCTTCTCTTATTAATGAAGAAAAATATGAAATTATTGCACCACACAAAACAGTTGAAATGAGTATCGCTTAAGTCATATAAAGGAAAAGGAAATAAAAATGATTATAATTATGGAACCCAAAGCTACTGTTGAGCAGATCAATGCAGTAAAAAAAAGCATGGAAAATAAGGGTTTTAAAATAATTTTAAACCATGGTGATGTAATGACTGTTCTAGCTGCAATAGGCGACAAAAGGCTTATTGAGCCGCAGTCAATTGCTTCATTTGAAGGTGTAAGAGAAGTAAAACTTATACAAGAACCCTACAAACTTGCATCTCGTGAATATAAGGAAGAAGATACAGTAATAGAATTTAAAAACGGAGTAAAAATCGGAGGGCTTGAACGACCTGTAATGATGGTTGGTCCATGTTCCGTTGAAAAAGATTTTGATGGTTTAATGGAGATTGCCCAAGCTGCAAAAGAAATGGGTTGTGAATTCCTAAGAGGCGGAGCTTTTAAGCCAAGAACATCTCCTTATGATTTTGACGGTCTGGGTGAAAAAGGGCTGAAATACCTTAAAGAAGCTGCTGAAAAAACGGGTTTGCTTGTAGTTTCAGAGGTAATGGACACAATAGATGTTGATATGTTTTGTGATTATGTAGACTTGATCCAAATTGGTGCAAGAAACATGCAAAACTTTAAACTTCTAAAAGCTGTAGGCAAATGCGGAAAACCAGTACTTTTAAAAAGAGGTCCTGCTGCAACAATAAGAGAATTTCTACTCGCAGCTGAGCACATTATGGCTAATGACAATGATAAAGTAATTCTTTGTGAAAGAGGGATAAAAGGCTTTGACTCAACATTTACAAGAAACACTCTTGATATAGCAGCAATTCCTATTATCAAAAAATATTCTCATCTCCCAATAATTGCTGACCCTAGCCATGGAACAGGAAGAAGATACCTCGTTGAACCATTGAGCAAAGCTGCACTAATAGCAGGAGCAAACGGATTGATGATAGAAATCCATAATGATCCTGACAATGCTTCATCAGATGGAGCTCAAAGTTTGAATCTCAACCAATTTAGAGAAGTTCAAAGACATTTGAACAAATTGATTGGCAGAATAGACTATGACAACAAGGTTTTAAAATCACAAAAAGAAACAGTATAACAATGAAAAAATATGCAGATAAGACAGAAAATTTATTAAAATCTTCAAAATATAGTTTAAAAGACATTTTGAAAGACAATTTATTAAAATCTATTGTTTATGAAAAAGCAATAGAAAATAAAAAGCAATAAAAATATTAAAACATTGTTTATTCTTCTGAAACTATAGTTCCTGAATCAATCTCCATAACAATTTTTATAATTGCATGTATAACAATCAATAGTTGTGGTGTTATTTTTGATGATTTTGAAAACTCAACTTTCGCCTCATCTGATTTATCTGCATCTGTTGATTTTCTTGTTGTATAAAGAACATCAGACTTAATATTTAAAGAAGCATCAGTACTTTTTGACTTTATTTTTGCATTAAAAACTTCTTTAGGAAATTCATCTGAACAGTTTACATCAATATTGTATTTTCCCTCATCCTTGTATAAAAGAATTTTAACAAGCCCATAGTTTTTTGTAGTAATTGCAATTGTTATTGTGTCTTCTTGAGAAGATGTTTTTTCATCATTGCCGCCTTCATAGCCAATATTAAATTCCATAGCCGCATTTAACGGTAACCAAGGAAGATACATTATCATAAAACTTTTTAAAACCTGCGAAGCCGTTGCATCATTAGCTGGGATACAAGCATTAATCAACACAGACATTTCTTTAAGCTGTTGTGTATTGTAAATACCTGATTGATTCATTGTTTGAATCATCTTTGTTATTTTTTCCATTGCAGTTTTGCCGTTTGTCTGCAAAAGTACAATAAGCTTTGAAATATCAAGAGGCTGTGTCATTAAAAGTTGAAGATCTTTGGCGCTCATTGCAGTACTTTCGGAAGCCAAAAAAGCAGCAATATCTTTTATATTAGAAGGAAAATCAAAAAGATTTTTCAAAAGCATTGAACGTTCGAGATTTGTTAACTCTCTAAGCTGCATTTGCGTATTAATAATATCTTGCTGTCTAACAAAATTTTGAGCAATATTTTGCACAGTTTGATTTATCTGACGAATTGCTTCATTTTGTGCCTTTTGAAAATTTTCATTAGCAACTTTCCCCGGCTGCTGAGCCGGAGGTTTGCCTGTACTATAATCAAATACATTTTTGATAAATTGTCCGAGTCCTATTTCGCTCATTTTTGCCTCGGTTGCTATATATATAAGAGTATAATGCTTTTTAAAAAAAAAACTAGAACTTATTTGATTGACTTTTTTCAAAAATTTCACGACTTTTTGCTAATGAATGATGTTTAAAAGCACACATACCATGTTGTTTATCATAAACACCTATACTTGTTAATCTGCTTGCAACAAGTTCATTAATATCATCAGGCGCAATAAATAAAGCACATTCTCTAGTACAATCATCAAAATTAAACGGACATTTTTTAATCATAACAAAACTCCCTCCGTCGATATTGTGGCACTTTTTGGCTATAAATACATACGCAGAACAGGTGATTTTTTATCAAAAAGGCTTAACAAATTGTAATAATATATTATAATAATCATGACTGAATTTAATTTATGAGTATATTTTAATTATTAATAAGTTAGGTTTTTGGTCAGAAAGGTAAATTATGATAGAAAACATTGTCGGATTTATATCCAAAGCTCTTACCCCATCAAAGTCAACTGCTATTAGTGCAGTCAGACCTGCTTCTGTCAATCCTTTTATGACACAGTCTTCTAATCCTTTTATGTCAAATGCATCCGTAAATTCAAATTTTTACGGAAAGAATAATCCGGTAAGGGGCGGTTATTTTGCCGGTTATTATAACGGAAAGCCAAATATAGTCGGCAGAAGACTATTTCTTGAAGTTTAAGCTTTATTAGATAAGATAAAGACAGGTAAAAACCACCTGTCTTTTTTATAAATTTATAGACTTAGGAGAAAATATGAAAAAACTTTTATGCCTTGTTGCTGCAGTATTAATTATTGCAAGTAATTGTGTATTAGCTGAAGATACACAAAAACAATCTGTTCAAATGTTGCCTGTATTTTCTGAAAAATCAGAAAACCCAAATACTCTTTGGGTTGGTACTTTTCAACTTGTTTGGAATGATTTTTCTAACAAAATTTTAAAAGGTCCTGTTGTTTTCAAAGATGGAGAATCATTACTTGCACAAGAGTTAAATAAACAAGAATTTAATAAAACAATGCTCTCAGAAGATTCATACTATACAGCATATGGGAAGACATCTCTTTCTCTTAAAAGAAAAATTGAAAAAGCTATTATGAAGAAGTTCAATGAAAAAAGCGATCTTTTAGATAAAATTGATTGGAAAAACCATAATAATGCGTATTTGCTTTATGCAATATTGAAAAAAGATTTTCAGTTCACACAGAAATTTGATGTATTAGAAAGTTTGAGTTTTAACAACAGCAGTGAAAAATTCAAATTCTTCGGTATTGATGAAAAAAGCCGTTCCAATATAAAAGAAGGAGTAGATGTTCTATTCTATAATTCACCATCTGATTATGCGGTTGCTTTAAAATCCAATAAAGATGAAGTAATTTTATATAGAACAGATGCAAAAGAAAGCTTTAGCAATATTTATAGCTTAATAAATAAAGAATCTAAAGAATATAAAGGTAAGAAAAGACTAAGCAATAAAGATGAATTAAAAGTACCTTTCATGTCGTTCAAGGGTGAAACAAATTATGATGAACTGTGCAATAAAGAAATTGTTAGCAAAAAATCATCCGAAAAGCTTTATATAGCACAAGCACTCCAAACTGCTGATTTCAATTTAGATAATACAGGGGTAAAACTAAAAAGTGAAGCCGTTTTGAACATCATGACAATGTCTCTTGTTCCTGAAAAACAAAATAAAGGCAGAAACTTCTATTTTGACAAAACTTTTTATCTCTTTATGAAAGAAACAAAAAAAGCTATGCCATATTTTGCAGTAAGGGTCGATGATATGAATTTGTACAAATATACAGGAGAAATTAAATAAAATGGCAGTTTATACAGAACATTTTCAAATAAACACCAAAGGTTTTACAGATATTATAGACATAACGCAAAAGGTCAAATCAGCGGTTTACAGCCATAATATCAAAAACGGGAATATAGTAGTTGCACTTGCAGGAAGCACTGCAGCTATAACAACAGTAGAATATGAACCAGGACTAATAAAAGACTTGCCCGATATTCTTGAAGAAATAGCACCAATGAATAGAGAATACCACCATGATGATACCTGGCACGACGGCAACGGATATGCACATATTAGAGCAGCTATTTTTGGCAGTTCTATATCTGTTCCGTTGATTGATGGAGCATTACTGCTTGGTACCTGGCAACAAATAGTCCTTATCGATTTTGACAACAAACCACGCTCCAGAAATATTTATGTACAAATAATTACATAAGCAAAAAAAATCCCACCTCTATAATAGAGGTGGGAAAAAAGAAGAAGAATAGCTTATATCTATAAAGTTTTAATAAATTGTTCCAAATCTTTTAGTCTGTTTAACCATCCGTTTAGAAATATTTTTTGATTACCATACTTGGCAAATTCTCTATACTTTGCTTCACGAGCTTTTATAAACAGTTCAGGATATTTCCATCCTGCAGCTTTCATAAACTGGTTTACACGAGCTAAACCCATATTGACAGCTGTGTCAAAAGCCAATAACGCAAACTTGGATGACATTTTATCGCATCCTGCTTTGAGCCAATAATTTTTAAAATAAATTTCTCTGACTTCGTAATCTGTGATAAATTTGACATCTCTGCTTTGAAGTCCTTGATTTTTGAGCCAATTGTTATATGTATACTGCGTAATACCTTTATTTGTTGCCCCTCCTTTATCAAACTTGTTGTTGACATATCCGCCTTCCCACTTGAGTATAAATTTTAATGCTTTATCAAAAAGATTTTCCATCTCACTCACCACCTTTTTGAATCAAAAGATTTTTAACATCATTAATATCTTGATGAATTAGAGACAACTGTTCTTGCAAGTTTCTGTGATTTTCCCTGTAAGTTTTATCAGAAACATAATGTTCCGCTATATATTCAATTAAAGATGATTTCATCTCCATGAGTTGATTAGGAGTAACAAAAACTTTGTAAGCAATAAAAAAGCCCATCGCAACAACAACAAAAGGAGCATATTCTATAAAAACATCCATATTTTCTCCTGTTTTTAGTTGTATTTTTGAAATTTTTCGACCTGTTTTGAAAATCTTAATCTATCAGCCATAGTCATTTCTGATTTGTATTTTTGAGCAATATTTATAATTTTTTCTGCAATATTTACAGCTTTTTTATAATCTTTTTTTTCATCAATAATTTCAGTTGTAGTTTGATTTGTTATTTGAACAGACTTAAATTCAAACAATTTTGAAATCAAATTGCTTATAGAGCTCAACAATTGTGTATACATTAGCCGGCACCTTTTAAACATTTAATGCTGAAATTTTTTCTTCATTTTGTTTTATCTGTTCTTTCATCTTCCTTTCATTAATCAAGACATCAATCAAACCAATAACACCTAACGCACAAGCAATAATCGCATCAGAAAGTTCCGGCTTTAAAACAACACCAAAAGCCGCCAAAACAGAAAAAAGACCTTTGTATGTACTGGATTGTTTTAAGTAATTTAAAATTATTTCTAAAATATTCATAGATATTCCTTTCTTTAATATTCAATAACAATATTGTCCAAATCTTCTTGCGTAGCAGCATTTGAAACAGCATCCAAAAATTCTCCTGTCTTAAATTCAATTTCCTGAATACGTTCAAAAATCGCTGTGCAAAGTTCATAAAATTGATTTGCAGAAAGAGTAACGCTTTTGTAATCAAAATCTAACCATTCAAGAGTTTCAACAGGCATTGCCTGCATTAGAATTAATCTGTTCCCTGTCCTATCCTGAGCCCTATCATCACAATCAAAATGTTCATTGTTATATATAATTCCTTGTTTAAAAGCTTCTTCTTTTGCCAAGTTTATTTGCGCAATTTTAGTTTCTTTAGCCTCTTGTAAAAGTTCATCTTGTATACTTTCCACAAAAACAAAAGTATTATTTCTCATAATTATTTCTTTATTTGTTTCTTTTATCTCAAGATTTTGATACTGAGGCATAAATTTTAATGTAGTTTGTATTCTTTTTTTGTTTGTATCAAATAATACAATTTTATTATCTTTTTCTATATAGTAATTAGTCATTTGAAGCCCCCTGTGAATAAATAAATCTTGCTCTATTCATAGTTCCTAAAAAAGATATTTTACAAATATCACCTTTTTTTACAGGCATAAAAACATCAAAATAACCATTAGTACCTGCAGAAACTGTACTGCTTGCCATATCAGTAGCTATATTGTAGACTAAAACCCAACTACCAGAATTTCCCTTTATTTCAAAGCAGAAATATCCATCGCTCACAGCTGTATAATCATTTCCAGAAGTAACAAAACTCAAATCATCATATTTATCAGAAGGCAAGGCTTGGTGCGCAATAAACTGCGTTGCACTAGGAAGTATATTGGTAAGACTTATATCAGCTTTTTGTGCTTCAAGTAAATTCAATTCACTTAAAACATTACTAAAATCAATTTCTGATTCATTTACTATTACATCACCAACTTTATAATATAAAATTTTTAAACTTGATGTCGGCTGTACTGTATCAGAATTTCCATAAAGAGAATTTGAAAATGAAGCATCAAAAGTAAGACCTTGGCCAGCATTTGCGCCTGCACCATAATTTCGATTAGAGTAATATTTCTGCCCAAAAACGCCATTATGTGATGTTCCGTCTGTTCCTACAGATATTTCACCAGTAATATTGGGCAAGCCGGCTTCTTGGAACTCATTTACTGCTAATGTATCCTCAGTAAACTGATAAAATCGTTTGTTCTTTGGTAAATAAAAACAATTATTCACACTATCCAAAACATAAAAATCAGCAACACCTGTTAAAGCAAAAAGCTCATCTACTTTGGCCTTTTGAGAAATATCAGCAATATACCTACCATCTATAGATCTTTTACATTCTACATCTCGGTAAACAGTATCTGCCCCATCTTCAAAGAGTTGTTTTATCTTTGCAAGAGCTTCAGGGTATACACTTGTTACTGCAGAGCCTTGAAGAGCCCATCCCACAGCCTCATCTCCGGATAAAACATGATCAAACGCCATTGCTGTAAATAAAGGTAAATTTCCACCATCTTTTTTGTCATATTTCAAATGCATTAAACAATCATTCAAAATATCTGTATCACAAATTGAAACCCCTGATACAGTGGGGTTGTCAGTCCATGTATATTTATCGTTTGCCATAAAAATCCTTTCGTTAATATCCTTTTGCTCTTAGACTTAACTTGCATGTAGTTAACTCCCCGGAGTTAGAATATGCTTTTAAAAGAGCATAGGTATTTGTTTTTTCTGCAACAACAACATAAGCATCGCTGTCGTCATTGACAGTAGCCACTATTGAGGGAACATTTACGAAGTTATAATCCACCTTCAACCCGTTTATATCAGTAATTTCAAGTTCCATATCAAGATCTTTGTCTGGGACATCGACACTCACAACAAAATTGGTTAAAACAGTTTGAATATTATTTATTGCTTTCATTGTTATTTTAAATTTGCAATATCTAAAAGTATACGTGCCTGTATTTGCTAAAATCCAATCAGAGAAATTCTCGCCATCATCTGAATATGCCCACTCAATACATACATTATTTTGTTCGTCTGAGCTGGTATAAATATAATCAAAAGAAACTATGTTTTCTAAAATAACTCCAATATCATAAACTTGAGAGATATATACTCCCTCATTAGAAGTTGTAACACCCCATCTTCCTCCGTTTTGGTAATTTCCACCATTACCCCAAAAATCATCACTACTTTGCCATAAAACAGCGTTTTCCTTTAATTTTATTGTATTTTGATATATTTTTATATTTTCATCATAAGTGCCAGACAAATCAGAAAGTACATCAAATTTGACAATCTCATTCATATTTGGCACACTATCAACACTTACTATATCCAATGTTGCATTTTCAGAATAATTGTAAGAATTAAAAGCTTTTATCCAAAATTTAAACAATCCGTTTGTTTGAATTTCAGTTGTATATTTATTACCGGTAATACCGCTTTTTATGACAGTACTGTTTGCCCAGCTGTCACCCAATCTTATTTCATAAGTATCTTTGCCATTTGTAGTTGGTTCCCAAGCAAAATTGAATAAATTGTTTGATTGAACAACATTAAAATTTTTGACATCATCAGGGCATTTTGCAATATCAGTAAGAGTGCTAACAAGTACTTTAGGCTCTTTACTGCCTAATTCATCTGAATAAAGTCTGGCATCGTAAGTTCGCCAATTTACAGTATAAATACCAGCGCCATTATCAACAACACTTGTAACCTTTACTTTATATCTACTTAGCCCCATTAATAGACTGTCAATGGCAATAACATCGCCTACTTCTAAATCATACCCCTTGTAATCAGTTTGAAAACTACCAAAATAAGGCTGCAGCCTTTTAGAATTAATATAATACCAAGCCAAACGTGATGCTTGATGAAAATCAGTTACAGAATAAATATTTACACTATGTTCGATTGGCACACCATTTCTATATTCAGGAAGCTCCGCTGTCGCTTCGACTTTTTGCCATTCATGTTTTGGAGAGACATACGTGCATTTTAAAATTTCATAGTATTCCTCTTTAGGTAAAGTTTGAAAAGTTTCAGAACCTTTTATTATATCATTTTGATTAAAAACTTTACTTGTCGGCTCTGCTTTGTCTATTTTGAATTGAAGTCTGCCATCTTTAACAAACAGCCCTCCGCGGCAAGATCTGTATATTTCATCAATAAGAGTCCTTGCACTGGTCTGGGAATCAAATATCATATTGAAAGTAAAACGAGGCTTTTGAACAACTTTTTCTTCTCCATTTTCATCTTTTTCAATAGATTCAATCAACTCATCACAAAAAGCAGCCGACTCAATGAAACTATCCAAATCAAACAAATCATCTATCAAATCATCAGAAATTTCACCATAATTGTTAATACATAAACCTAAACCGTTGTAACAAGTCAGAAAATCAAACATAACCCATGCAGGATTTTCAGAGTATTTTATCTCATACTCATATTTATTTTTGTATACTCTTATTTTTCTACCTTTAACAACTGCTGTAAGATTGTAATTGATATCAATTTTATTAGTTCTAGGAACAGAAATTGCAAGATATGCCACATTTTTTAAAGAACCGACTTTTTCTGCTCTTTCACTGTGATTGGAACCTGATATAATTGAATCGACTTCTTGTTCAAAAGTACCGTAATATCTGTTTATTGAAATACCAGAAATTTCCTCAATAGGAATATCGTTTAATCTTATGTCAGAATATTCACAAATTTCCCCTTCTGCAAAAGCTACAATTCTTTTAACTGTTTGAGTACCATTTTCATCCTGCCAAATTCTGTTACCTGCAAGCTTCACAGTCCCATACAATAATGGCAAAGGAAGACTTTGGTCAGTTTGTGTCTGCAATTTGTCCTGATATGACGGAGATTGAGAAGCAAAATCTCCCATCTTTTTTGCAGTCAAAACTGATAAAGCAGTACCACCAAAAATCAAAGCCGAACTTAAAATACTACCCCAAGTAATCGCAACAGCACCTGCTGTGATAGCGGTAGCTCCCATTGCAGCGCTAACACTACCAACAATTGCACCAATTATTCCACCAATTTCAATACCCATTATGCCACCCTAAAAGATTGAAAATTTTTAAACATTTTCAATCTCCCTATTTGTAATGTATTGTCTTTAAATACATGAATAATTTTTCCGGAATTAATATATATCGCAATGTGTAAAATTCCTCTAAAATTTGTAGTTATAATATCGCCCTCATTTAAATCTTGTGGAGAAATTTGTTTTAAATTCTCTTTAATTTTTTTAAAAGCAAAATCACATGCACTTTTTATATCTGTATCCGGCATTTTAAATTTAGGGTAATCAGGATATAAAAACTGAAAAGGGAAAAAACATCCTTGATATGTCCCATCTTTATTTTCTTCTTCATAAGGACGTCCAACTAAATCAATTAATTGTTTAATACCTTCTTTTATTACCATTATTCCTCCTTTTTCACAATAAAATAACGCACTGTATAGTGCGTTGTTTTTGACTTATTTTCTATATTTATTTTGTTTTTTCTACAAACTTTATAATTTTACACATTTTACAAGAACATCATATATTTCATTATTCATTTTCTTCTCGCTTAAAAATAAAACCAGAAAGTTATTAAAGATATTTAACTAAACCTATAACCATACTGTGTTTCATAAAAAGACAAAGCATATCTGGTTTCATCCATCGCATCATCATTTTCTTTTAAAGGAGTGTCTGAATCCAAAAGATTGTTTGTTTCATTTTCAAAATCAGGATATCTATAAAGTCCAAATTCACGAAGAGTATTTTTACATCTATCTTTGTTAACTATCAACCTGTCATAGTTTATGATAGATCTTACTATCCCTATGCTATCTATAACTTTTGGTTTTTTTTCATGAACAATTATTCCTCCAAGCGCCTGTCTTAATTTATGATTTTGTTCAGGTCTTGCGTTATCACAATTTATAAATCTAAAATATCTGGAATATTCATTTTGCTTATCAAAAATCCATTTTATAACTTTATCATCACTTATTTTAGAACCATAAAGTTCATCAATTTTGTAATACTTTCCATCCTTTGTAACACCATACAAACCACAACAAAGAGGATGCATCCATCCCCAATCCAAACCTAAAAAATATTCAACAAAGTCATTTTTTTGAATTTTTTCGACAATCTGTTTATGAGAGCAAGTATGTTTTTCAACACAAAAAGTATCATAGACCAGCCCATGAGCAACAACCCACAGACCTTTTATTTTTCTGGCTTCAAATACACCGCTATATAATTTTTTTTGATTTTCAATAAAAGATTTTGATAAATTTGCATTGTCTTCCATCGTAAAATGCCAATAATCAAAAATACTCCTTATCTTTTTATCATTTTCAAGATAAGGTTTTATTCTTTCTCTGTAAAGCCAATGATTAGAACTTTCCGGATTACTGTCCGCAATAGCTCGAGCTTTTTCAGGAGTAAGACGAGAAAGAGCCATATTGTAAAAACCATAGTGATGTTTAGGAAGCTCGTTAGCATACCAAAAATCCCAAGTTGCACCTTGAATATTGGAATCACTATCTGATTTTCCTCCTCCTACAACCAAACAATTATATAATTTACCCCATAAATTTATATCAAGCTCGCCACTTGCAGAATTATATTTTACCTGAGCACCATGATAATTTTTTAGGTAAGGCAAAAGCTCCACAAGAACATTGTTTCTTACTGTATTTTTTGAATAACCTGAAAAAACTTTTAAATATTCATTCCCAACAAAATCAAAAATTTGAGGAATTTTATAAATTATAGAAAGTGTCTTTGCCGAACGTACCGCGCCATCACAAAGAGTAAAAAACTTCATATCTTCAGGTTTTTTACTCAAAAACAAACGGTGTTTTTTGCTGTATTTTGATTTTGTCCAATCAATCGGCATTTTCTAACCCCTCACTCATTTCTTTTAAGCTTTTCAGATATTCTTCTTGCGTACAAATATCATTGTTTTGTGTATTTTTAAAAGAAGAAGCAGATAAAGCACGTTTTTCTTCTTCTGTACACACAAGTTTGTACAAAGCAGCATTCAATGTCGCATTTGTACTTTCAAACCACTTGAACCTCAAATCTCTTTTCAGCTTCGCTCTATTTATTTCTATTGCATCTTTAATGGCATTTGATTCATTTAATTTATATTCAAAAAATTCTGAAGGCAGAATTTCTACATAGGTAAAAATTTCATCTATAAAAGTTATATTATTTTTATTAATCTGCTCAAGACAAATCTGCTCAATTTTTTTGAGCTTTGATTTACTGATTTTTTTTGTCATTTTAGATTTCCTTAAACGATGAAAAGTTTTTTAAAAAAATTTTTATATTATTATTTATTTACAAAATCAATTACTACAATTTCTGGTAAACAGTTAAACCGAATATGTATACTACTTGTTCCAATTCCTTTTGAAACTATCATTTTTTTATTCTTTTCTTTTATCAAACCTGCAGCATATTTTGTCCCGTAATCAGATGGGACAAATATAGGTCCATAAAAAGGAATATTTATCTGACTACCATGCGTGTGACCTGCTAATGTCAAATCTACAAAGTCAGGTACTTCAGGAAAAACATCCGGAGAATGAGATAAAAGGATTGTTGGTAAATGATTTGGTTTTAATATTTCATTAATGTCATCCTCGCTTGGGGAGAAGCAGTCAAACCCAGAAATACACAATTTTCTATTGTTAGAAATATTAATACAACTATTTTGATTTATCAAAACAGTAACATTATATTGTGAAAGAAATTGCCTTATTGCATTTGCATCCAACCAATAATCATGATTACCTAACACAGAATATACACCATATTTTGCTTTAATATTGCCAATTTCTTTGGCAATTTTTTGAGGATGCAAAGTACATTTATAACTTTGACAATTAACAAAATCACCACCTAACAATACAATGTCTGGATTTTGAGAATTTATTTTTTTTACAATTTTTTTTAATTTTTGATTCTCACTTTTTTACAAATGAAAGTCAGAAGTAAATACAATTTTTAGACCCGCCAGATTTTTGTTTTGAATTTTATAATGTTTAACTATCAGTAAATTGGGTTCAATCCCTACCCCCCATATAAAAACAAAGAAAAACAAAATTGATAAAATTATAAAAAATAATGATAGTTTTTTATGGATTGATTTTTCATAACTCATTATGATTAAAATTAGCAATACAGAATTTAATATACTTTATATTTTATAATATTTTGAAAATAATGCTACATTTATAAAGAGATATGCACCAAAATTTTCAATATTTGCCACCCCCTCCTTTCTGATTTTATTTTCAAACACCCTGCATCCGAAACAGCAACAATTGTACTGTCTCGGATTATATCGGGTGCAGTCCTTTGCAATTTTTTAGTTAAAAAATTCGTTAATATATAGAGATTTTCTATAACGAATTCTCTCAAGCAAAATTAAGCAGATACAGTAGCTGCCAAATCTTTTGCCTTAGCATGAATTTCAATATCAAGAAGTTTTGTTTGTTTATTTCCTTCTTCACCAAATTCATGTTCAGTGTAGACACCTTTTCCATCGAAAGTTAAAGTTGCAAAATCATCTTGAACGCCGTTTAGTGGTATAGCTGTGGCCTTTGCTTTATAAATACAAAAATGGACATCGCCACCTTCATTGTTGGTATCCAAAATTTGAGCTTTTAATTGGAAGTAATTGGGCAAATCACCACCGCCAAAACTAAAAATACCAGCCTCTGTATCATCTGAACCGGTTTTTTCAAAACTTCCTCCTGTAAGTTGTGCAAGTACTTCAAGGCTAAGTTTTGCATATTCTATATTAAAGGTTACAGAAAGAATTTTATTTGAGATTTCAAGAACTTTTTCATCACCTTTTAAAGACTTTTCTTCTATTTCGTATGTTAAAGAAATCTGTCTTACACCAGGCAAATCAATACCCGCTCCGCAAGTAAAGTTCTCGGCACTATCCTCTGTAATCGGAAACAATTTGGCATCATCAACACCAAAAAGCTTTGTAACGGTTTTTAGAGCCATTTTTTTCTCCTATCTGTTATATGTAATAGTAAAATCCAAAATATAATTGTGTCGTTTTGATTGGTCTTTTCCTTGATAGAAAGGACCTTTAATAAGTTTCACATGCATTCTTTTTCCATTTATAATTACAGACTTTTGAAACAAATCTTCAGGGAAAAGTAGACTATGCATCAAAAAACATGTGTCTCTGGAAAGTTTGAGATCAGAATATTTGATAGTAATTTTTATACCGGATCGCATTGCCAAATCACATGGTACGCTGTCATATAAATTCAATAAAACAATGTCATCACCTTTTGAGGAATCAAAATCATATTTTATAGAATCTTCCGGTATTTGAGCATTTTCTACCAAAAAATTTTTTATATCATCTAAAATCATTTTTTCTCCATATCTTTTATATTTTCCCAATTTTTATAATCAAAATCAGGAAAAATAAACTTCATTTATTACAAAAAGAGCACTATCTATGGGGTAATATGGATTTACATTCACTACTTTATATTCTTTATCCTTTATTTCAATAATATCTCCTGTCTTTACAACAGCTTCTGTATACAATTTACCTGAAGAAGTAACCTCGTCACCAGTAGAACTCGTAGTGATAGCTTTTTTAAATTCAATTTTGCAATCAATCTCATCTAATGCAATTATATTTGGTCTACCGTTTAAATCTGCACCGTTAGTGGTCTTTAAAACAGCAGTATTGTTGAGTAAATTTGTATAATATCCCATAATTCTCTCCTGTTTATATTCAAAAAGGTATGTTATAACCTTTTTTAATCCATTTTTTAACTAAATATGAAGCAATAGGAGAAACTAATATCTTTGCTTCGTCACTATTAGAAGTAGTTCCGTATGAAACAGAGCCAACACCCAAACTGATTGAGGTAATATTTGCATCTTGATTAACAAGATGAATATTTTGATTCTTTTGAATTAAAGCAATAGCTTCTTCACAAACAGCATCTTTTATATCCTGCGGTAAATCAAAATTTCTTGGAAAAGCCATCGGTTGATTTTTTTCAACCGGTTCACCAACAAAATCAAACATACTTATTTTTTTGCTGGCTTTAATCAATAACTTTTCTTGCTCAGATTCTTCCGTTTCAAACCACTCTTTTGAATCAAATCTTTCATCAAAATAATTTTGTGCTTCTTCTAAAGTAACAAAGGAGTTTTTATAAAGTTCAATAGTCATTTTTTCTCCTTAAAAAGCAGACGAAAGTAAAACTTTCGTCTGCCAATTTTTATTAGCAATAATTCCTTATCCTTCAACAGCTGGCGTAAGAACAGCAAACGGATAACGAGTTGTACTACCTTTTCTGCTTACAGGATTTGCAATTTGAATACCCAATCTCATTACACAACGAAGAGCAATCATATCTTGTTGTGCAAGGTTGTACGCAATTGAGCCGTCTGTATTTTGAATAATAGCTTGATCTAAAACTTTGTATGTAATATCTTGACGAATAGAATAAACTGCTTTTGTAAAATCACCTGCAACCAAAACAGCTTGAGAAGAATCAAAAACACCTGTTTCATCATATTTCATAGGTCTGCCTACAAGACTTACTGGCATTTCAGAAGTTAAACCAGGAGTATAGAGAAGTTGATTATTTTTATCTCTTAAATTTCTAAACCTTGCTTCAAGCTTGCTGTCTGCATAAAAACCTGTAACTTTGTATCCACAATCTTCTACTTTCGACATCACGCCATTTTCGCCAATAATATCACCGGCAATATCTTCATTTGTACCAATTGCTACTTTGTTATTTTTTGAAATTGCAGTTGGAACAATTGCATCAGGATATGTAGAAGGTTTGTTAGTACCAAAAAATATAGCTTCATCAATTGCAATACCAAATGCTTCAACAATTTGAGGTTGAATTTCAGTCCACATACTATACTGCGCATCTTCAAACACTGCTTCAGGAATAGGAACAATAACCGCAATTTCTTCAGCAGTCAAAGTAAGTTTATCCCATTCTGCATTTGTTGTTTTCTTCATATCAGTATCGCCGTTTAAGAAATAAGCTGTCGGTAATGTAGACGCAATCGGCAACGTTTTTTGTTTTGCACTCATATTAGGAAGTTGTTTAAACAAAGATAATGCAGCAGAAGCCTGTGGCACATTCTTTATAATCTCTGTTGATGTTTCTATAGGAATAAGTGCTTCTGCATTTGTACGAGAAATCATTTTTGCATCTAATGTCATTTTAAATCCTTTCGTTAATTTCAATAAAATTTTATCTGCCTAATGCTGCACGAATATAAGCATCCATTTGCTGAGAAGGTGTCAAATTTTTTACACCGGAAGCTTTAAAGGTACTACCTACATTCTTTTTTTGTGCAGAAAAAAGAAATTTGTTATCCTCTTTGTATCGTTCAATAAATTCCTCAAGATTTTCACAATCAATAGGAACTTCTTTTGATACAAGGTCACTTTTAATACAGCCTGCTTTGTCTAAAGCTCTCATAATTTTAAGATTTCTGTTAGATTCTTTTAGAGAATCCAATTCCTTCTTAATTTCTTCAGACATTTTTTGAAGCTCTAGTTTTTGTGCAGCTTCAATTTTTGAAATACTTCTGTATTTCGCAGCCTCTTTTCTAAGTTTTTCAATTTCTTTTTTTAAATAATTTGAAGAATTACCGCGGATAAGCTTGTCCATTTTTTGTGAAGGAGAAAGCTTTTCTTCAGTAACTTCTTCAATGTCTTCTTGTTTTTGAGCAACTCCTGATTGCTCTGACTGCAAATCTTTTGAAGTATCGTTTACAGCCAAACTAGCGTCCTGTGTACCTGACATAGGAACTCCTTTCTTTTTTTTAAGCCAATAAAAATGGCTATAGGGGAATGTAAGCCAAAATGTATGATATTGATAAAGTTTCAAACAACAAGAAAAACGGCACTTAACTATCAAAAAGTGCCGCGCAAATAGCTGGATTTAAAACAGACAGTTTTCTGTCTGCGAGTCATTTTAATTTTATACTTTTTTAAAAATAAAAAATTAATGCATTTTCCGTTTTTTATTTCTTATAAAAATACATATCTTTTTTCCTATCAAAAGAAAATATTTTGTATTCCGTATCTTTGTTAGAGAAAACTTTTATTTTGGAAAATCCTGCATTTTTATCTTCTAAAATTTCAACAGGCAAGGTTACATCAAAATAAAGATTTTCTGATATTTTTTTATATTTAAGCTTTTTTGTTTCATCGTATTCCAAAATATACAAAAGACAATCTCCCATGCCTGTAGTAGCAGTAGCATAATGAGTTCCCAAAATCTCTCTTCTTCCGTCACCATTAAGATCATAAAAAACAGCTGCTGAATCTTGTTGATAAATATTGTGCAAAGCAGCATTTTTAGGAGTCAATTTTGTATGAGCTAATAACCAATTCCAAAACAAAACAGATGCTTCTTCAGAATTTTTACATTTACTCAAATTAAAAGAAAAAACAACATCATCTTGTTTTTTTAAATCAAAAGCCGATGTAACGCAGACCGCGCATAATAAGACTATCAGGGTTATATTCGGTATTAGCTTGAATTTTTTCTTTGTCATCTTCGGGGAAAGTTTGGATATAATACATTCTAAGAGCTTCTGCACGACTTTTTACAATATCTTTTTTTTGATTTGTTCTGTAAATAAGCCTTTCTTTTGTATCAAATTCTTTGTCTGAAAAAGAATTCAAAAGTTTTATTTCATAATTTTTATAAAGAGTCCAATATTTTTGGTCTTCAAAAAGATTTGTCTTGTCATCACCTGTAAGTTTCTTGTATAGAAGAGAATAATACTTGTCTACCTCATTGTTCCAAGCTCTCGAAGCTATATATGTACATTTTGTCCAATCTTCAAGAGTTTTTGCATTTTGCTTACATTCACTTTCCTGTCTGTCTATCGGGTGTATGTATGTTTTTTCTGAAGCCAACACATATCCCGAACAAAAAAGTAGAAACAAAAATATTACGACAAATCTTTTCATATCCTAAATAATACAGTATTAAACCAAAACTTACAAGTAATCTATAGGACATTTTTTTGAGCTAAAAATAATAAGAAGTTTGATTAAAAACTTTGTGATAAGCCCCGCAAAATAAAATAGAATTTTGTGCAAAATAAAAATAACAAAATGTCCAAAATAATACGGGATTAAATATTCTCATCAATAACTGTTTTGTCGTTGTTCAAATTGTTGTTATTTTCAGTTTTTTCGTCGTTATCTTTTTTGTCACTTAACTCATATTGAGTCATGGTATTTTCTTCTTTAATTCTTTCAAGTTCTTTTTGAGCATCTTCTTCAGATACATTATCAAGTGTCATTATAGTAGTCAATTTGCTTTGAGTACCGGCAGCCACTCTACTGTTTTCCGTATTAACAAGTTCTGAATAATCAGAAGGTATCGGCTCTCCCCAAGCGACATGTACATTTTTGACAGGTGTTTGATTAAAGGACATAGCACAATTCACCACATTTTGAATAGCAGAAGTAAAAGACACCTGTTTTATATCATCAACTTTTGCCAATGCGGCAATAAATATTTTGCGCAAACTTTCTCCAGACATGTTGCCTGCAATATTTAAGCCATAAGCTTGAGGAGGAGTTTTTGTCAAAATATAGAAAAAGTTCATCAACATGTCGATATGCTTTTGAATTGCATCGGCTTGAAGATTTACAGTGATATATTCTGGTTTTACACCATCAGTACCAATCTTTATAAAATCAGTATTTGGAAGCATTCTTACATTGGTAACTGGATCAAGTTCAAGATTCTGTTCACTTCCGGAGAGTTTTGGATTTGCATGACGATTTATAATCTTTGAATTTTGGCTGATTGTAAGCATAATTTCTTCAACAATAGATTTGCATCGTTTGTAATCACTTTCTCCAAAATACGAATCACTTTCAGTTGTGTTTTTAACAGGAAACAACAAAAACCCATCCCAAATATCAGAATAGTCTTCTATTGCTTCGACATTAAATGGTTCCATCTCTTCATCTGTAAGCTGTCTGCCCAATTCATTGTTAACACAAGTCCAGATTTCATTTTCGATGTATCCTTTATGGTGTTTTTCAATTTTTTTAAACTGTTTTTTTGTACCATTTTCACTAACTTCTAAAGGATAAACAAGAATATGACCACTTATATTGTTTATATCACCTTTTTCAAAAACAGGTATCCAACAATCAGGACAGACAGAAAAAATTCTGACATTGCTATTTTCTAAAGCTACTTTAAAAAGACCGTTGCCAAAACGGGAATTGTCTATATAAACTTCTTTTAAAACAGATATAAAATTGTTTTGTTTAGAAATTTCATCCCAAACAGACTGCTTGTTGTCATCAACATTTATTGTTATACCTTGATTTGTTAAAAAGCCTTTAAAGAAATCCGTCAAAGCCCAAAATAAATTTATATTTATCAAAGATTGAGCAGTAGTATTATCTAAAGGATAACGTTTTCTTATTTTTAATACAGTAGAGTTAAAAGCTTTGTTAAAATCCCCATCATAAAGATCTTTGTATTCAGAATATTTTGACAATCTGGTTATTGTATCAGCATCGTTTCTCGTATTTTTAATATCAAAATTTGTAAACATTATTACCTCATTTTCTTTTGTTAAACTCTAATAACCAATTCATTATACATCTGAGGGAAACCCCGAAAATTGGCTTGGTTACCCAGCTCCTTGCACCTGTCAAAAGTTCTGTCACAAGAAGTTTCCTCCCCTGTATAACCACAACGACAGTCTTTAAAACGTCTTACCTGACAAGTAGTCCTGTATTTCATAACCGGCGCCAAAATCTCATAACCACCCAAAGAAGTTTCAATGTCCATAGAGGCTTCTTCATAATCAAGTTTTAAATTATTACAGTTACCGGCAAAAAGTACCTGTTTATAGTCAGGTAACAAAGAATGGGTATTTACATCTAAAAAAACCAAAGTCAAAACCGCAGGAGCATTGGTAATAACATCCCCTCTTTGTCCGATAATCCCTGAAATAGCTAGTCCAACATTGGATAGTTGTATATTTAATTTCGAAACACTTGAAGTATCGTCTTTCTTGATTTCACCAAATGACAAAGGAGCACCAATATAATCTTCTCCGTTATATCTGAGAGATTCCAAAGTTTCATTATCCAATATGTATATAGAACCGCCTTCTATTTCAATTTTCAAAAGTTTTCTTGGAATTATCTCATCTTTTTCAACTTCACTGAGAGGATTTGAAGTCGGAAAAACTTCTTTTAACTCCATCTCCAGCTCACCAAACCCAAATGTATCTATATCAACATCTAAAATATCCGAATCAAACCTTACGGTGTAGGTTTTTCCATCCCCTCCAAGCTCTTTTTTCCAAGTCCATTGAAAAGAACGAAACATACCTCTTTTTGCAATAAAAAAGTCCTCGAGCTGTTTTCTCACTTTAGCAGTTTTTTCAAATTTTAACTTCCAACTTTTTTTAGGTGTATCCCAATAAGATTTTCGTTCATTACGTGAAGTAAAAATTTTATCCACTATCGTATAAAAGTTTATAGAAGACTCACACTCAGCTTTGTGATAAAAATCGAGTTCTTCAACCTGTTCAACAACAGAATCATCTATACAACTAAATTTTAGTTCTGTTTCAGAAAATCCAAAATCAAAAATATCTTGTTTTAAATTGTCTGTATCAAAATTGCAAATATAAGTTTTTCCGTCGCCACCTTTTTCTTTTTCCCAAACGAACTGAAACTTTCCTGCTTGTCCCATTACTGATATAAAAAAATCTTCCAGCTGCTTTCTGCCATTAAAATTTTTATCAAACTTTAAAACAAACGTCCTTTTAGGATAAGTCCAGACCGGATATCTCTGCTCATGACCTTTCATTTTTTCATTGATTTGAGTGTTAAATTCTATAGAAGTAGTGTATGCCTCCTGATAAGGTATATTAAAAATAGGATAATCCATAAAAAACCTTTCTATGCATTTTGTACAATATTTCTGAGATGAGAATCATTATTTTTTATGCCTTCATAAGTAATTTTGTTAATCAATTGTTTGTTCTCAAGAAGATACTTTTGAACATCTTTAGAATCCCAGGCTTTTATGTTGAAATTGTTAAAAACAACAGGAGACGAACCATTGGATTCTACATTTGACTTGTAACTTGTATTTTCTGCAGGACTGAGAACTCTTTCTCCGCCTTTTAACAAAGCGAGCTGTTCGTCTGTCCCAGGAAGCTCTGCATTAGCACCGACTGTAGCAATACCACCGGAATGATGTTTGAAGAGTTTACCAAAAAGACCACCAATAGTCCCCCAAATACCATTACCCCAACTACCAATAACACTTGAAGTTGTTGTCATTGCGTTGGCATTATTTTGTTTAAAAATCATTTCAGTAAGTGTTTCGGTAAACTGCTTGAGCATATACTTTGACATTTCTAAGCCAATACTTTTCATTGAATCAGAAAAACTTTTGTAACCCAAAAGAATGTCCTGCAAACTGTCAGAAACTTCATCTGCTGTTTTTTCCATAGTATTAGCTAAGAAACTACCACTTTGAGTTATTTCCGAATCCAAATCCTCCTGCAAAAAGCCTAAAGCTGCATTCTTGGATGTATCTGAAAGATTGGAAGATGCTATATTTTGTCTCTGTTTTTCATAATAAAATTGTCTTTGGTATTTTTCTTGATCAGACGCCCCTAAAAACCATTGCTTAAAAGATGATGACTGCTTGTAGTTTTCTTCAGCAGCTTTTGCAATTTCTACATAGTCTTTTTCTTGCTGAGAGTAAGTTTTTACAATTGAATCTAGTGCCTCTTTAAACTGCATGTTATAATCGGCAATTTTTTCTCTTGCATCTTCCCAAGCTTGCTTAAATTTTGAGTCTTCGATGTTTAAATTTTTTTTATTCATAATACCTCTTTCGTATGTTAAAATTTAAAGATGAGAAAACTTTGTTTATCTATTATTTTTTGCTTTATATTTTTTATATCCTCCGGCTTTACTATTAAAGCAGGTATTTCTTATACCGTTAATGAAGCTAGACAAATCGCCTTTGAAAATATTCAACACAAAATCGATATGAATAATTACAAAAACTATTTTGTCGACCCGAACTTTGAAGAAAACTTAAAAGCTTTACAAAAAGGAAAAAAGAAATATAAAGATAGATATTTGAACAAATATTCTGATACAACCTATGGAATAATGTATAAAAGCAATTTATATGTTGTATATTATTACACGCAAAAAGGTAAGCTATATGCTATTGATATATACAACAAAAAATCTTATCCTAAAAAAGCAGTCAAATATAATATTAACGGGGATTTTGAAGGTGTAATGTTAGATTTAACTAGAAAAGAAGCCTACATATTCAATATCAATAAAAAGCTTGAAGCTCATTGGATTGGAGATAACTGCTACAATGAAAAAGGTGAATTGATTATGACAAGAAAATAAAGCTGTTTATTTGACTTTTGATGCAATAGAACTAAGAGCCTGAAGTGCATCTTTACCAACGAGAGGTATGTTTTCTGTATTTTGTCTATACATAGACTGCCTCAACTCACCTACTTTATACAACACAGCATAATATTTCCTTGGCGTTGAACGCCAAAATTCATCCTCACTCCATCCCAAAATATAGCGTGCAGTAGTATACATTCCAAGCCAATCAAACTCTTTGTTGTCATCTTTCACTTTTTTTTTACTTTATTGTTATTCATTTTTTTTATTACTTCCGGAGGTGTCAACGGAATCAAAAAAGCAGAAGCAATTGATGGCAAATTTTTAACTAGAAAGTAAGGATTTTCTTCTAAAAATTTTGCAAATTCACTAATTTCTTCTTCAATGTGATGTTTTATCAAAGCACAAAGAGCCAATTCACAGTATTGTGAAAAGCTCAAAGAGCTCTCTAATACTCCTTCATAAAGCTGAAAAATTCCCTTTCCTGTTTTCATTTCAAGTTCTGCATATGCTTTGTTGTCAAACTCAAAAGTATAAGATTTGTCGTTAACACGCACTTTTATAGTTTTTGTCATTATATCTGTAATCATTTTTTTACCTTTCTCATCAATAAAAAAAAAGGGGAGACGGGAGTCTGCTCCCCCACAAGGCTAAATTAGAGAGTTAAATGTATATGTGTTTATGTTTGATTTAATAATTTCTGTATGCCATTTTTGATTTTTAAAAACATGCCTGTTTCCTGATTCATCCATATATCTGACTACCTGAGTATTGTTATCAACTGTTTTGCCATAAACCCAAGGAATATTTTTTGAATACTGAACCTTTTTTATAGGACAGCATTGAGGTTGTCTTATTCTCATATCTTTAGTACTTTCCATAAACTTTCTTGCATCTTTACCTTTTAAGTGTCTTGTTTCCAAGACTTTAAACACTCCAAAATCATCATAATATCTGTGAATATCCACTTTGAAACATCCGTTTTTCTTACAAATAAGAGCATAAATAATCTCTTTTACAATTTTTTTACCACCAATAATATCAATAGACGGTTGTTTCATATTGTAGGTATCAATACACCAGTATGTGTCAGGGTCTTCTGTACTGTATACAAGACCACAGCAGTAGAATTTCACAATCCTCACTCCTTATTAAATGTTGAAGTATATATCCCAAAAGGTTAACTAAATACATAGTTCACCCTTTTATGTAAGGTAGGCTCAAAAAGAATTTGACTTTTTGTTTTCAAATTGATTTAAACCTCTTACATTTCCATATATAGCACACAAATTGTACCCTGTTGGGTACACTTTTTTTGCCAAAAACTATTGACAAAATGAAAAGACTTTACACAAAAGAAAAATTAGCACAAAAGATTAATAAAAATTATCGTTTTAGACAATGTATCTGTTCAAAAACTCAATTAACATTAAGAAGTATTAAAAGAAAAGGAGTTAAAAATTATGGCAGATATGGTAAAAAGATTTTGTAATACTTTCCTGATAGAAGGTATTTTTATTCTTATTTTAGGGATGATGCTTCTAGTGCTTCCCCAATTTTCAACTTTAGCATTGAGTTTTATGATTAGTGTAGCATTGATTATTGCCGGTATATACAAACTTATAAGTTCTGTAATTCGACGAGATGAAATAGAAAAATCTTGGCTCAGTTCTATAATTTCTATTTTGATGATTGTAACAGGTGCATACCTAACAGTAAGACCTTTATTCAACCTATTTTTGATTACTCTTGGTGTCGGTATTTACTTTGTTTTGGAAGGTATAAATTCAATGATAATGGCATTTGAAAGCAAAGGACTACTCAAACACTGGTGGGTTGGTGTCGTTTCCGGAATATTGCAATTCTCACTTGCTTTTATTCTTCTGTTTGGTTTACCGTCAACAGCTCTTTATGCAATAGGCATACTAATAGGTGTTAACATGCTACTTTCAGGAATTGCCCTAATCTCAGTATACACAGGAGCAGGATGTCCAAGATTATCAAAAATATAGAATTACAGCAGGACCGCATTGTACTTTTTAAACGTTCTGCTGTGGAGCCAAAGATTTATCTTTGGCTCCTTCATTGATTAAGTCCCAAAATACAATATTCATTTATATCGTTATTACTTGGCGTTTCAAAACCTGCCATTGTATTGAACAAATGTGTCAACAAAATTGATACATATTTCGCCGGCAAATCTGATAAATCAATAACAAACTCATTTATACCAATCTTCTCAAGTTGAGGTATGTATTCATACATATGAAGAATATAGTCTTGAAACATATGCATTCTACAAAAACCATCAACAACAAAAGGTAAAACTTTTTTTAAAGAAGGGTCTTTTAGCGCATAATTTCCATTATGACAAGGAGCTTTACAAGAAAGTCTGGAAACTATCGCAGAGTCGTTATTTAAAGGACACAAACCCAAAGACGGAACTCTAACATTTCCACCGATTGTAAGCTTTTTCTCGGGAATAATATTTTTAATTTTCTTTATACAATTTTTTATATTATTTATGTCATTAAAAGTGCTAAAATCAACAGTTTGAATAGGATGAAGATTATTAAGACACTTTATTGACATACTGTTCAAAAGATTAATCCCCTGCCCGATTTCTACAGGTATTCTATGCAGCTCATCATCATTTATAAAACTCCAAAAATAACCTATATTATTAATAATTATAGAAGAAGGTATAGGCTCTGTAAGACAAAGATTTTTTACATATTCATAAACTCGGTCAAAATCTCTCTCAATAAGTATTCTTGGTGTACTTAACTGAAGTTTTATTCCGTTATTAAAACAAAACTTCTTTACCTTTGTTATTATTTGATTAAAACTACTTTTTGCCAAATCGCTTGTACTGAGGATTTCTCCATATTCTATACTGTAAACAGGATTAAAACCAATTTTGGCAATAAATTTCTTTAAATTATCCAACTGAGAAAGAGAAGACAACCTTAAATTTATACGTGGAATAGCTAAAGAATTGTAATCAAAACCATCTTTGAGACGTGGCCTTTTATTTTCCCAATCAAATTTTTGAATGTTTCGTGAAAATTTAAAATTTGACCCCTGTGCACTCATCATCTCACCAGAAAAATGATTCGTTTGATAAATACTTTTACGCACATGTTTGAATGGGAGCTTTTGATTTTTGAATACTTTTGGCTTAGCCAAAATATTTTCAACCAACTGTATACCATCTAAAATTTCTTCAGACGTAGCAAATTTGCCTTTTATAATAACAGAATCAATTGCATTCAGCTTTTTAATATCCTCCGCACACCATGGCAAATTGTCAGAATCAATAGCCAGAGAAATGTTTTTGTATTTTTTAATCTTTGCAATATTTTTTAAATAAATTTCCTCAGTAATAATAACCTGATCAGCCTTGTGAAACATATTCACAAAGTCAATTCCTGATAAATTGTGAATATCAAAATATGAATCCATTATTACTTTAAAAGGAAGAGTATGTGTTTTTATTGCCTCTAAAATAGCAAAACTGTTTATAAATATTCCATCAATCTGTGTCTGCTTTAAAAAAGAAATAAACTTTTTAATCTCTATAAGGTCTTCTTCTGTGATATTGTGCTTAAAATTTATAAAAACTTTACAATCATTCTCATGAGCTGTTTTTATAAAATCATTTACATATTCAAAACTACCTCCGCCTGAAGGTAAAAACTTGTGATGATAGACATAAAAATTACGGCATTTTACATAAGGTAAAAATTCCTCAATATCCTGTGGTTTCTTTATAGGAGCTGTAATTGTAATATCATTCATGTAGTTATTATAAAATTTATTGAAATAATATAAAAGGAATGTTACCAATTGTGAACAAATTTAATTGATATAAGATTTTCAAATAATTTTAATACATTTAGATTATTTGTAATATTAAGATTTGCCATAATTTAAATAGTGTAATAGAATTATATTAAAATCAGTTATCTGTATGTTTAGGCATAAATTGATTTATAATAAATTATCATTAAGAATGTTAGCTAATTAGTATGAAGAGAGTGTAAATGGGAATATTAGGTTATCCAAATATGGACGACAACAACCGCGATGGTGGTTTTGGTGATTATTCGGACATATATGCAAATTTTGCAGATGAAGAAAATAATGTAACTAATGATGAAACAGCATATACTGATTCAACCAACACTCATGTTGACGAAAACAGTGTTTCTCAAGCTGGAATCCCTGATAATACAGAAGAAGAATTTAGTGATTTTCAAAATAGAGCTCCAATCAGACAAGGTGACAATGGAAGATTATCTATATACTTGGTTGTTCTTTTCCTTGTATTAGTTTCAGCTGTAGCTATGTTTTTTTATAAGAAAAATATGGCAACAACAGAAAATGTTGTTTCAGAACAAGAAATGGGTGACTATTTCTATGACAAAGTATCTGATACAGCCCAAGAACCTCAGGTAACTACCACACAAGAAGATAAAACACAAAATGCAGAAACAACAATGGCAACTATCGATGTTGACTTGAATACAGATACACAAACTACAGTTCCAAGTGTAAAAAAAGCTCAAGCAAAAACATCTAAAGAAACAGCTGTAAATGAAGAAAAACCATTGACTGCACTCGAAAAAGCTATGGCAAAGAAAAAAGCTGATTCTAAAAAAGAAAATAGAGTATCACTGGGAAATGCTGTAGTTATTCCTGTCACATCCGGCGGTAGATCAGATCCGTTTTTGCCATATGGTGTAGCAGCCGCAGGAGCACTAAAACCAAAATTTGACTTGGTTGCTCCACCGCTAGTTATACCTGAAACAGATCCAATGACAGAAAAAATGTTAGAGTTCAAGCTTTCTGGTATTATGTTTGACAATATTAGGCCTTCGGCAATTTTGAGTATTGACGGAACAGAACAGCTTGTCCACAAAGGTGATGTCGTTATGGGATACAAAATCTTGAATATCACAAGAAAATCAGTTCTTGTAAAATATGGGTCTAATACATACGAAGTAACAACAGGCCAAACTATAAACTCTGAAGAAAAATTGAATTTAAATCCTGTTTCTTCATTGTCAAAACAATTTGGCGGAGCTTACTCACAATCATCAAAGAATGTAATACAGTTTAATAATTAAATACAAATAATTAATAGGAGTCATCAATAAATGTTTAATGACAATTCAAAAACAAGCAAAGGTAAATTTGCAACTGTACTAACAGGTGCAGCACTTATTGCAATGGCATTGACCTTGGGATATGCAACAGTTGCTGACGCACAAATGCAAGCAACGGTTTCGAAACCTGTTTTAAGAACAGAATATAAAGGTACTGATATGATAGACCTTTCCGGTGTAGTTAACTTAAGAAACGGAAACCAAAAAATTAGTATCAGCCTTAGAGATTCTGATTTAAAACCTGCATTAAGAATGATAGCAGATAAAGCAGGATTAAACGTTATCTTTCATAGCTCGGTAGAAGGACAAGTTACGTTAGATTTGGTTAATGTGACATTAAATGATGCATTCAAAATGATAATGCAAGCTTGTGATTTGTCATACGTAATTGATAATGGAACATTAATTGTAATGTCAAAAGCAGCAAGCCTTGAGTCTGATATCAGCAAACAAAATATGATGACTATTCCTGTAAAATATGCTGATGCAACAAAAGTTGCTGACTTTTTGAACAGTAATGTTTTTTCAACTAATAGACCTGGTCTTTCAAACAACAAAATTGTTGTAACAAATCCCGTAACAAATGAACTTGTAATATTTGGTACTATGAATGATTACAAAATGGCACAAAAAGTAGTATCAAGAATAGATGTTGCCCCCAAAACAGTATCATTTAGAGTAAACCATACTACGCCTAAAGAAATGGCAACACTTATTTGTCAATCACTTTTTCCAAATGCATCAACAGGTAAAGATGGTGAATCAAAAGCTGGTTCAACTGAATCCAGTGATAGCTCATCATCAACAATGTCAGGTGGTACACTAACAGGTGGAGCTACATCTTCTGCAAACAGTGGAGGTTCTTCTAGTAGTTCAGCAGGAAGTTCTTCTCTTAGCAGCAGTGATAGCTCATCTTCATCAACAACAGAAGAAGATATAGCACTTGGTAAAGGCGTAGTAGCTTGTACAATGAAAGGCAATGTTGAAAATAATAAATTAAAATCATTGACAGGTACAGCGTTAACTGTTACATATTTCCCACAAAAAGGAACAATAAATATAACTGGTGGTTCTGATTATCAAGCTGAAATGGTTAAAAACTTTATCCAAGCCAATGATAAAAAACAACCTCAAGCATATATGGAAGTACAAATTGTAGAACTTTCAGAAGATGGCTCAAGAACATTTAACAACACTTGGAACCTTATGACTCCATTTTTTGCAGGATCATTTAATGGAAAAGATGGTTTAAAAACAACAAACCCAATGTTTTTCACTGGTGGACCATATGTAAGCGGAGTAGATACTGAAGGCAATCCGATTAAAACATTTGACAGATATCATGGTAAAAATACACTGGGTTGGAGTATTACATATTTAATAGAAAGTGGCAAAGGTCGTATACTTGCAAATCCTAAAGTTATAGTTACAAATGGTAAAAAATCTGTAATTGACCTAACATCAGACTATGTAAAATCTATAGATGAAGAAATTATGTCAAATACAATTGGTGGTATTGCCGGTGTTACAAGAACATATGAAATTGGCGATGATATGGGTATTTCTATTGAACTTACACCATTTATCAGTCCCGATGGATATGTAACACTTAATTTGAAACCAAATTATGCAACCAAGAAAGAAGACGTTAAATCTGTAAGTATTTCAAACCCTAATATAGAGATTACAGCAGCTGTTCTTTTACAAAGAAGAAACCTTGAATTGTCAAACGTCAGAATAAAAGATGGTGAAACATTAGTTCTTGGCGGAATGATTCAAGAAGAAGAGCATAAAAAAGTATCTAAATTCCCTCTTTTAGGAGATTTACCGGTAATTGGTGGAGCATTTAGAAATACAGAAACGACAAATACTAAGTCAGAACTTGTAATTATGGTTACACCACATATCATAAAAGATACAGAAGATGTAGCTTCAGACACAGAAAATCTCTAGTTTATAAATTATCAGCCGGTTATTTTTAACCGGCTGGTTATAAAATAACTTATTTGTAAAAATCCCATGAATATTGAAACAGTAAATAAGATAAAAAATAATATAAATCCAAAGTTTGCAGATCTTTTTACTAAAGAAGATTTAGAAAACAATAATTTTATTCCGGTTAACAAACAAGCGGGATTTTTCTTTGTTGTAATAAATGAGAAAACAGATAAAACCCAACTAAGCAATTTTATACAAACAAAAGCAAAAGAACCCCTAAAATTTATAGCACTAGATCCTGAAGACTTTGACAATCTTATTAAATACTATATTTCAACATATTATAAAGAAGAAACAAACCAGATTGAAATAGAAAATAATAATGAATTATCAGAACAAGATTCAACAAAAGAAAAAGTTGAACCTCCATTTCCACAAGAAGAGCATCACGAAGGAGCTCCTAAAAAAAGAATAGGTGAAATATTAATTGAAAAACAAATGATTACAGAAGAGCAATTGCTTGAAGCATTGACTCAATGTAAAAAGACTAATACACCTATTGGCTCAATGTTAGTATCTTTAGGTTTTATTACAGTTGATCAATTAAAAGATGCTCTTTCTTATCAAAAAGGTTATTCTCACGTTACAGCAGCACAATTAAACATACCTGAAAGTGTAATAAAAATATTACCGGAAGATTTCATTAAAGAGAATAAACTTATACCAATATCATCAGATGGAAGATTTCTTGATATAGGTATGGTAAACCCTGATAATAAAAAAGCTTTGAATGAAGTAGTATACCTTACAGGATTAAGACCAAGAGTATTGTTAATGAGCTATATGGAATACAAAAGCTGTATTAATAAATACTTTGGTAGAGCAAGAAAAGAGACTAAAGAGATTATCAGAAAAATAGAGCAAGAAGCTTTAGAATTTGAAGTAGAAGAATCTCTTTGGGAACAAGTTGAAAGAGAACTAGAAGACACCTCAGGTTCTGTTGCAAATTTTGCAACAAAAATAATTACAGATGCAATTGATATGAAAGCATCTGATATTCATATCGAACCTAGATTAGATTGCTATACAGTAAGATACAGAGTTGATGGTATTTTAAGAAGAGTTTTAGATTTGCCAAGCAAAGTTGAATCTTCTTTAATTGCTCGTTTTAAAGTTCTTTCAAGAATGAATATTGCTGAACACAGAAGAACACAAGACGGTACATTTACAGTTAAATACAACGGTATATCATATGACTTCCGTATCAACACACTACCTGTGGCAGGTAAAGAAAAAATGGTTATTCGTATTCTTGCCCCAGCAGCTAGTATAAAAACTGAAGATAGAATTATAAAAATTGTTGGTGGTACAGAAGAAGATTTGGCAAGAATAAATAAAATGGTGTCAGCTCCTAATGGTATTATTCTTGCTGTTGGTCCAACAGGTTCAGGTAAAACAACGACACTATATTCTATTTTAAAAAGTTTAAATAATGAAGGTGTAAATATAACAACTTTGGAAGATCCTGTTGAAATTAAAATCGACGGATTGAATCAATCACAAATCAACCCCAAAGCAGGCATAACCTTTGCTTCTTGTATGAAAGCTATTTTAAGACAAGACCCTGATATCATTCTTATTGGTGAGATTCGTGACTATGAAACATTAGAAACAGCTATTGCAGCAGCTTTGACAGGTCACCTTGTACTAAGCACACTTCATACAAATTCTGCAGCAGCAACAATCACTCGTTTAATCCAGATGGGAGCAGCTGATTACTTGATTTCATCAACATTAACAGGTATTATAGCACAACGTCTTGTCAGAAGATTATGCCCAAAATGTAGAGAAGCATATCATGCAACATTAGAAGAAGCCAAATTAGTAGTAGCAACACCTGAAGAACAAGAAGAATTTATGAAACGCACAATATACAGACCTAAGGGTTGCTTTGAATGTAACAACGAAGGATACAAGGGTCGTTTGGGTTGTTACGAAGTAATGCTTATCAATAAAGAAATCAAAAAAATGATTGCACACTCAGCTCATGATGTTGAACTAGAAGAAGCTGCGGTTGGAATGGGAATGAAGACACTTCAGACTTCATGCTTGGGCCACATATTAAGAGGCGAAACAACAATTAGTGAATTTGTACGTGTACTTGGACCGGTCACGGAATAGGTATATGATATAGATAGGTAGATTAAAAAAATGACAATATTTAACTACATAGCATTAAGAAACCAGTCAGAAGTCGTCAACGGTAAAATCGAAGCCGATGATGTTAAAGCTGCTCGTGAAGCAATCAGAAATTTGGGATTAATACCAACAAAAGTTTTTGAAGATTCACAAAAAGTTTCTGCACCAAAAGTAAGACTTAGTCCTTTGTCTTTACAGGAATTAATTGACTTTACAGGTACATTTAAAACACTTATTTCTACAGGTGTTCCAATTATCGAAGGTCTGGTATTTTTAGAAAAAGATGCTGTTTCTTCTCGTATCAGATTACTGGCAAGAGAAATAAGAAAACAAGTTATTGCTGGTGCAACATTTGCTGATACAGTAGCCAAATATCAAGAAATTTTTGGAAGTATATATGTAGGTCTTACCAAGGCTGGTGAAGATTCCGGTGAAATGGAAAAAACACTTGATCGTTTATCCGAACTTCTAAAAAAACAAGCAGCCATTAAAGGTAGAGTTATTGGAACATTGATATATCCTTGTTTCGTTATATTACTTGCTATTATAGTAGTTACAGTTATGTTGATGTTTGTATTTCCTGCATTTAAAGAAATGTTTGATCAATCTGGGGCTCAACTACCAATTTTTACACAGATTTGTATAGATTTAGGTGAATTTTTAAAAGAATATTGGGCACTTACTTTAATATCTCCGTTTATTATAGGTGGTCTTATTTATATGGCATTTAAAAACCCAACTTCAAGAAGAATTTTAGATGACTTTTTCTTAAAAGTTCCATTGATTGGAGATATGCTAAAATATGCAAACTTTTCAAACTTTATAACAGTAATGTTCGTAGCATATGAAGCAGGTATACCTATTGTCGATTGTTTACATCTTGGTAATTTGACAATTGATAATAAAACAATAAGAACAAGAATCACAGAAGCAATAAATAAAGTACAACAAGGGACACACTTGTCAACTGCACTTAGAGGCTCCAATATTATGCCTTCTATGGTTTTATTTATGATTGCGACAGGTGAACAAACAGGTAAATTAGGTGAACTGCTTCATCAATCAGTAATATTCCTAGACAAAAAACTTGATGATATCATTGATGCATTAACAAAAATGATTGAACCACTGATGTTGATTGTAATCGGTAGTATAGTAATGTTCTTGGCATTGGCACTATATTTGCCATTATTCCAATCATACCAATTGTCATAAAAGTAAATACACAACAATTTAAAATTACAAGGAGAACGAATGACAGCAGAAGATTTTGAACCATTTGAAGTAGAAGAATTGGGAAACGACGATTTTACAAACGGTGTTTGGTCTGAACGTGTCCTTGTAATCACACAAGATTATGAAATTAAAGGCTACGTATTTATGCCCAAAATTGGTAAAAGAAGTCGTGTACTTTCTGATATACTAAACGGTAAAAAACGTTTTGTTGCAATAAAAGATTGCGAAGTAGCATATAGACTTATGCCAAATAGAAGAACAGAATTCCATGATTTTGTTCAACTAAATATTAATTCTATAATTATACTAAGACCTACTTGCAATGAAGAATAAAATTAAAAGCACAAATCTTATTGAAGAGCTCGCTTCTGACAAATTTATCAATTTTTGTCAAACTAATATAATACCCTCTTTAAAACCACTTGAAAAAAAACGAATAAATTATATTATATTATCTAGTTTAATTGGTCTAATAGGTATAATATTTTGTACTTTATTCTTTATTTCAGCGATAATTCCTTGCTATAAAGAAAATGCTTCCAATATGTCTTTTATGATCCAATTATTAATTGTAGCAGCAGGGTTATTTATTTATGCAATATATAAAATTATAAAATCATATAAAAATAAAGCTAAAAGAATTGTTTATGAAAAATTATTTTCATATTGGGGGACTTTCAAATATTATCCTAAAGAATCAATAAACATTAGTAAAAATATAGAATATATACAAGGACTAAGATTATTCAAAAGATTTAACAGATATTCTAGTGAAGATTTTATTTCTGGTAAATTTAATGGAAATAAAGTAGATATACAAGAACTTGATTTAAAATATGTAACAGGCTCCGGTAAGAACAGAAGAGTAGAAACTATATTTAAAGGTGTTTTAGCAATTACAAATAGCAATAAAGAATTTAAAGGATGTACTGTTATAACTACGGATAAAGGTATTTTAAATAATCTGAATAGTATAAGTGGTTTAAAAAATATAAAATTAGAAGATCCGATTTTTGAAAAAATTTTTGAAGTTTATGGTAGTGATCAAATAGAATCAAGATATCTTTTAACAACAGGCTTTATGAACAGATTAGTAAAAATAGCCTGCAGAAATAAAGATTATAAAATTATGTGCTCATTTGAAAATGAAAAAATAAATCTGGCGTTTGAATCTTCAAAAGATTGGTTTGAACTACCAATACTAAAACCGGTAACAGAAATAGAAAACTACCAATCTGTTTTATTAGAACTTTTTACTATACTTTCTGTATTTGAAGAATTAAAAATCGATGAAAATATTGGTCTATAGCCTTTTACAGATTTTCAAATAAATGCTTGATTTCAAACTTTGTCCATGGTGTAATAATAACAATGGTTAAGCAATAGTGCAAAACTAAGGGCTGCTAGCTCAGGTGGTTAGAGCGCACGCCTGATAAGCGTGAGGTCGGTGGTTCGAGTCCACTGCGGCCCACCATTTAGAACAACATAACCCTTTGGCTAATATGTCGAAGGGTTTTTTGTACGTATAGCTTAGCTTTCCGTCCCTTAGAGTCAAGTTCGAGAGTAAAGAATTAACTATTTTTCTTTTTACTTCGTCATTTCCCTCAAGATACTTGTTATATGCGGTTTCCGAGAGTTCTAGAGTAGAAGTGACTTCGTTCATTGTTTTTAATTCTGCCCTGTCATAAGCATTGATTAAACCTTTATATTTTTCTATTTTTTCTGTAATTTGGTTCTGCATGCTCAACCAGAATTCTTCTGTAATTTTCCCCTCAAGTTTGTCCATGTATATTTCTTGCAGCCTGTTTTTATTCTTTTCAATCTCTGCTTGAAAAGTTTTTAGCTTGTCACTGCTTATGTTAGTTTGTTTCTCGTTTATGTGTTTTATGGCTTTTATTATCCATTCTTTGTGTTCGGGTGTAATTTGTATATTTTTTATTGCCCCCAAGATTTGTTCGTCAATTTCTTTTTGTTTAACCCACTTTAACGTACTTTGGGAACACTTATCCTTGCCTTTTCCGAAGTTGCAGTGATAATAAATATACTTGTTCTTTTTGATTTCGCCTACAATTGTACAACCGCAGTCACCACAGTGCATTAAACCGCCGTATAACAGGTTTACAGAAGCTACTTTTGGCTTGTTCTCTCTTTCAAAACTTTTCTGAACAGCGTCATATAATGCGTTTGATACAATAGGAGGCTGTTTACCCTGATACATTATACCGTCATAAAGAAATAATCCTTTGTACAATGGATTTTTTAGCAATTTGTAAAGCTGATTTTTCTCGGCTTTAGGTCGGTGAGGTTTGTAAAATATCCCTCTGTTGTATAACTCATTAATGACACTTTGTAAGGAATGATTGCCTGTTGCGTATAATTCATAGGCGGTTTTTACATATTCTGCCTCTTTTTTTTCAATTATTAAATTGTTTTTGTCATTGTATTTCTTTGTATAACCATAGGGTGGTTTATTGGGCCAGTAACCCTGTTCAGCTTTTTCCCTCATTCCTTTTTTTACTTCGTTGCTTAAGTTTCGAGAATACCTTGCGGACATGGCTGATTGAATGGTGAACATAAAGAAATCATCAGGCATTGATGACTTATTTAAAATAGCATTATCTTTGACCAAGTGAATATTTATATCAGTACTTTTTGCCAGTTGGACTATTTTGGCAAAGTCAGTTTCATTACGAAGTAGCCTGTCATTTTTTTCAACAAGCAGGTTTTTTACTGTTTTGTTCTTTTTCAAAAACTTCAACATTCTCTCAAACTCAAAACGCCCTGATTCTTTTGCCGAGGTACTTTCTGAAAATTCCTGTATAATTTCAAAATTTTTGTTTTCGGCATATTCTTTCAGGCATTTAGTTTGAGCAGGTATTGAAAACCCGTTTGTTTCCTGTTCTTTACTTGATACTCTTGTATAGATGATAGCTTTTTGTTTTATTATTTTTCCCATAAGCTCATGTTAATACTCCTTTCTGTTTTTTGCCGAAATATTAATGTAAAATTAATTTTTTTTGGACAAAATTTAATCATCACTGATGTCATACCGCCCGATACCCTTGATTTTTGAGGCTAAAATATCACCTGTCCTAACTGCCTTTACCGCCTCAAACTCCTTATCCTTTAAATAAACCCCGTTGATAAAATACATAGGTGTAAATAACCTCTCCTTTACCTCACCTTTCTCATCAAGTAAAGAAACCTCACCGGCTATACTCCTGAACGCTAACTGCAAATATGTGATTTTAAAATAAATCTCGTCCTTCTCACCTGCAATTACTTTCAAACACCTCAAATAATCAAAACCTTCCTCATTCATACAATCAGCAAAACGAACAATCGAACTTCCTGTCCTGCTTTCAGCCTCCCTCATTGTGAAAAACCTTTCTTCTCTGTCAGAATTGCTTTCTATGCTGATATATATGCCTGACTTTGAGTCATCACCCTTTACCCCGCTGTAAATACACACATCCTCCCAAAAATTCTCAATCCTTGCATCAATTGCTACAAGCGCAAGCGTTAACATTGTTTGAAACTGCTCTATATCACTCTTTTTGTATTGCTTATATATTTCCCTGGTTTCCCTTTCAATCTTTATTGAACGGTAAAACGGCTGTGTATATGTGTATAACGATAATGTCAAAAAATCATTAAACACTTCACGCTTACTCTTTTCACTCTCAACTCCGCTTAATAACATGTCGAATTGCCCTGAAAAATCCATATATTGCGCCTTTCTCTTATCTAATATATGTATTTTCACCACAACCCTGCTTAACCACACGTAAATAATTGTACAAATTACCTACCGTAGTATCACACTCCCTCGCAATAACTGTTTTGGGTACGTTCAAACCCACTAAATACAGTATCTTCTCTTTGTGTACATCAAGCTTTGACTTCCCTTTCTTACCTTTTGGACGACCTAACTTTACCCCGCTTGCTTTTTTCGCCTGTAAAGCTTCTTTTGTTCTCAAGCTGATTAAATCCCTTTCTAATTGAGCGACAAGCGCAAATATCGTTGAAGTTATTATAGCCGTTATACTTTTGTCATTACTCGCAAAATTTTCTTTTAATGAATACAAAACAAAACCTTTTTCTTTCGACAAGTTCAGTATTTCCAAAATCTGTGTAATAGACCTCGCAAGCCTTGATAACTCAGGTACAATCAAAATATCACCAACACCCATTTCCTCAATCAATAACCCCAACTCACGCTTACGAAAATGCAGCTTGCCTGTAATTTTCTCTTCAATAAACTCAACATTCCCTAATCGTCTGTCATTAGCGAACTTTAAAATCTCAAGCTTGTTCTTTTCTGTATCCTGCTCTAAAGTACTGACACGGAGGTAGGCGTAAACAGTCATAGGCTTGTCCTTTCATTTCTGTTTTTGACGTGTAAAAAGAAGGCAATTAAGAAATTAACTGCCTGTGAACGAAAAATATATATTATCCAATAAATACGTATAAATATTATTTTTATTATATAAATCTATGCACTAAAACTCACTCGTTTTTACTGTATGAATTCATACAATGTAAACGAAGGGTTTTTGACTAACATAAAAACAAGATATTTTAATATGATTATTCTATAATGCATTAAAACAAAATATAATTAATGTGCACAAGAATTTGTTTAGTATTTTTGCAATATTAAGTAAAATGTAGTTTATATTAAAAATATCAATAAAAACTAGAAATATATTTACTAATTTTTTTAGTATATTGATTTATAGTTATATTTGTTTCAATAACATATTGTAATACACAATAAAAAAGTATAATAGTAAAATATTTTCTTTTAAGTATATCTTTCGAAACTCAAGATTTTTTTAATTATTTATTTGAATATTGTTTATGTACTAATAAACTTTCAAGGCATCTAATAGTTTTTCTGATAGCTTGTTCTGTTCTGATTTACTATAGTAACAACTATTAAAGCAAATAAATTACTGAATAATTAATAAGCAAGCAAAAAAATTTTAACTATTCGGTATAAGTATAGTTAAAATCTTTATTTATTTAATAACTTATGTTTTAATGTTACATACTTACTATATTAGACATTATATGCTTTTGCTTTTCAAACAATAATTTATGATGTAAAATGCTAACAAGAGTGAGGTTGCCATTGTCTACAAAAACTAAGAAGAAAAAAAAGAACACCGAACCATTATCAAAATTGTTTTTTGCTTATCAAGGTGCTAGAAACGGGTCTTGTGATGATAATGTTGAAGCTATAAAAAGAGGCATAAAAGACTATAACAATTACCAAAAAGCATGCAGAGCCACATCATGGGAAGACTTAAAACAAAGTGGTGGGATAATAGACAAAGAAATATTAAAGGAAATAAGAGATTCTAACTATTTTGCTTGTGATCTTACATATTTTAACCATAATGTTTTATTTGAATTAGGTTATGCAATAGCTTTACGAAAACAAATATACATTTTTCTTAATGAAGATATAAAAGGCGCAAAAGAAACTTATACAAATTCATTCTTAAAGACAGTTAAGTATTCGTCATTTAAAAATGCAAAAGATATTATCCAAAAGTTTCATAACAAAGAATATAGTGATGAACACATAAAAAAAATTATTAATCTTGATAATTTGGAAGAAGAAAATGATATTTTTTACTTGGAGAATCAATCAGAATCTCAAATATCACTAGATTTAAATTCATTTATTGATTCATTAAGAACAAATCCAAAGTATACATTGAAAATTGTTTCGTTTGACCCATATGAAGTTAGCTATCAAACTCTTAACTATTATTTTACTAACTTATTTAAAGCTAAATCAATAATTTTTCATATGACTCCTAAGAACTATGAAAATGAATTTCAAGAAAATGCAAAAAAATCATTTCTTGCAGGTATATCTTGTGGACTTAATAAAAAAGTACTTCTTGTTGCTCCAACTGATTTTAATAGTCCCTTGGATTATGCGGATATATTAATTAATTATGCCAATTCTGAAGATTGTAGAAATAAAGTTTCGCAATGGATAAAAAAACATTGTACAAAAAGTAAAAATGAAAATAATACCAATGCGGATGTAACTGTTAAAGAAGAAATAAAGCAAAAAGAGATAAATTTAATAAATATATTAAAAGTTGCTTTAGAATGTACCGCAGAAAATGAAAAAAATGAACTATCGCAATATTTCATTTCAACCAATGCATATGAGAAAGCGAAAGAAAATAAATCCAAATTAATTCTAGTTGGTCGAAAAGGTGCTGGAAAAACGGCAATATACTTGAAACTACAAGAAGATTTGGCTGAAAACAACTTAAATTATGTTGTTAGTTTAAAACCAGATTCTCTAGAATTATTAGACAATATTGATATGTCAACACTTTTTAAAAAAGGTAGTTCTAGAAAAAGATTTTTTTATGGAGTATGGAAAACAGTAATATATTCAAAACTTATTGATGTAATAAATTCTCGTTTATTGATCAAGTCTCAGTCCAGTTTTTTGGATGAGAATGAAAAAGAAATACGAAAATTTTATAAAGAAAATGAATATCTTATTAAGCAAAATTTTTATGGAATAATTAAAGAGTTAAATAAAAACAATAGTAATAAATTAGATTCTCCACAAATTTTAGAAGATTTATACACAACCTATCTTACACCATTAATTAACTTATTAAATAGGTATTTTGCTGATAAAAAGTATGTTAAAATCCATATTTTATCTGATAATTTGGATAAATCTTGGAATCCAGAGACTAATTTAAAACTCCAAAGCGATATGATATTTTCTCTTTTGGAAGTTGATAGCATATTAAAAAATGAACTTAGAAACAAAACCAAAGAAATGGTAAATATTTACAATTATTTATTTTTGCGAGAAGACATATACAATTATATATTAACACAAGCCAATGAACCTGATAAATTAACAACTATTTCATATAAAATAATTTGGGATGACGCTCCATTAAAATTAAAGCAATTGGTTGAATTAAAATTTAAGCATATCTTAAATAAAGATAATGACTATGATAATAATAAGTTTTGGACAGATTTATTTGATATGAAAAAAGGTAATGATGCTTTTAAAAATATAAAAAATATCATTGTTTTGCGTCCAAGAGATATAATATATTTTATACAAGCTTTATTTGAGTCAGCGGCAAATAATAATAAAGAAAAAGTTAGTTTCGATGATTTTTCTTATGCAATAAATAAATATACACAATTTTTGAACGGCAACCTTATTTCAGAAATGCAAGCAGAATATCCGAATATAAGGCAGGTTTTAAATTTGTTCCAGATGTACGGACAATTAAAATACAAAAATTATAGAAATCACTTACAAAAATTAGGCTATGAAGATAAAAGTATAGAAGATTTAACAAAATCGTTATTTAGTTATGGATATTTACAGGCTTTTGACAATACAGATAAAACAGTCTGTGGTACATTTGATGATTTACAAATGGCATTAAATAAAAGACAACTTTTATTCATAAAACATAATGTCATACTGTTTGTTAATCGAACTTATCAAAATGTTAATCCCAATTTTTTTATGTATTTCAAACATTTTATGACATAATTAAACAAAAGTTTTACTTCAAATATCCAAAAATCAGCTTGTGTATTCTCTGAACATCTTTTTCTGATGAGATGGAGAGTTCTGTGTTGATTTCTTTTATCAATTCTTCTTTTGTCTTTAAGTGTCCGAAATTGAATAAATCAGCCATTGTGACATCAAGAGCGTTTGCCAGTTTTTCAAGGTTTTCAAAACTCGTGAAGTAATATCCTGTTTCTATACGACTTATTGTCTGTAAATCCAGTCCTACTTTTTCAGCTAGTTTTTCCTGTGTAAGTTTTTTCCTCTCCCTGAGTTCTTTTATACGTTTTCCGAATACTTTGTTGCCCGATGACATAACTGCTCCTTTTCTCTCATGCTATCGGACAAACTGTTACACAAGAATATAGTCTACTGTATAAATATGATGTTTTATTATGCGTTATATGTATAATAAAATAGTAAAACGTATAAAATATTATTTGTTTTTGTTGTTTCCCTAATAAAAAGGTTGATAAATGAAAAAAATACTTATCCTGTTATTTATAACTCTACTGCTTCAAAAGGCTGTATTTGCTTACTATGAAGTTGAGATAGAGGGCTTGAATATGCCTTTGAGAAATTACAACACAGAATATCAGGAACATACTCAAACCCCAAAAACAACAGAAACAAAATCTAAAAAACAAGTTTGTCTTGATGAATTGAAATTGTTAAAGATTGTTCTTTCTTATGATGATTTTTCTCCTCAAAAATCAAAACAGGCTTGTGATAATGTTTGTGGGAATATTAAACCCTGTTATATTCTTTTTCAACGTATGCAAAAAGGTTTCGAAATCACTGACATAGGTTCAGATATTGAAAAATGTTATTACAGAACTATGGGATATGACCAAAATACCTCATACAAACAACACCTTGAACAAGTCAAATGGAGAGAAGAAAGTTTAAAAAACAGTGGTTATTACGAACAACAAAAACAGGTTTGCGAAAGTATGAAGGAATAAAACAAGAATATTAGCTACAAAAAAAGAAAGCAGGTAAATATGTATTGTCCCAAATGTGGTTTTGAATGTACCGACTTTGACAAATTTTGTAAGAATTGTGGCAATAAATTAGTTGAGCTACAAACAACAGAAGAGCAAAATAATAACTATTATGAGAATGAAGATAACAACGGAACAATGACAAAATGTCCGTATTGTTATTCAGAAGTTCCTAAATATGCAAAAAAATGTCCAAAGTGTGGCGAATGGTTGGAACGTGACACTCCTCTTGGCTGTTATACGATTTTATCTGTATTAGTTTTTTTGAGTTCTTTGGGTATATTTAATCTCATTACAGAAGACGGAGTTACTGCATTTTTTATATCATTGGCAGTAGTTTTTGTTTTATGGATATATTTTATTCCTGCTTGGATTGCTGAAATAAGAAATAATCCGTCAACAACGGCTATATTTGTTGTTAATTTGTTTTTGGGTTGGAGTTTAATTGGTTGGGTAATTGCTTTAATTTGGGCGTTGTCAGGTGGTAGAAGGTAATTTTAATATGTTTTCTAATCATAAAAATAAAAACTTAATTATAATTATATTTTTCGCTGTGATTTCTGCACCTGTAATATTTTATCTATGCCTTATACTTATCGGCTTTTTAGGGTTTTCAACGGTTGAAACTTGTTCATCAGAAAAGGTTCAAAATGCTTTGACAATTGCGTTAAAAAATAAATACTCAATACTTTTAGATAAAAATCTTGTTTATGACAATACCGAAAAAATCCTTGAAACTAAAGAGACACTTATGTGTAGTACTTTTGTTTACAATACCGATGATGAGCAGCCACCATTATTTTATTATCAATATGATAGAAAAAATAAAGTAATTACAAATTTAAAAATATCTGTCTCCCCATGTAATGACAATATTATTAAACTTGTTATACTTAACAACTATTTAGATAAAGCTGGAGTAAAACAAGAAGATTACGATTCTTATGTTAAAGCTGCAAAATATCATAAATACTTAAAAGTTTTTGAAACAACTATGGGGATTTATCCTGATATAATTGGCAAAAGTATTACTGATGCTGAAACATTAAATAAGGATATTTCACATTATTTTTGTCGGGCAAATGTTAATTTTTCCATCAAAGACCGTGCTTTTACAAAATTAATCTGTCCTGTTGAATATGAAATTTTCACCTGCGAAGGCAGCTTTTCCGAATGTTATACTTTTTCAGCAAATATAAATTCTTGCAAAAAAGAAGGTCGCAATGAAAGTTCATACGAAAAATATAATCAGTTGAATAAAAACTATGAGGATTAAAAATATGATTAAAATAAAATTGAAAAATCTTGTATTAATTGCTTTAGCATTAGTTTTTATAATTTTCGATATTGTTCTTTTGAAAAATATTTTTTTTACTAAAAGAACTGTAAAGAAACAAGACACTTTTGTTGAATTTTTATCTACTGCTCCACAAAAAATACAGGAAGATAAGTTATATCCTGTATATAAAATGAAAAAAGATAAGATTGTTTTTATAAATAAATACGGAGAACCTGTGTTTGAAGTTGATAGCAAAGAATATTCTGTTATTGGTGAATTTAATGAAGGATATGCTTTTTTAGGTAAGGCAATTACCACATTAGATGATGAGTTCAATACTCCTGATGTAGTTCAATATACAGTATTTGACACTAATGGGAATAAAGTAATGAAACTAAAGCCATTTACTGTTTTTTATCCATTAGAAGGAGAATCAACACCTGTATTTATCGGAGGGAAAGCTTTTATTGCTGTGGGCAAGAGACCAACAACTGAAGATGACATTGAGGAAGAATTTTACGTAACAATAAAAGGTGAAAAGATTCCTTATATATCTCCTGAATTGTCTTGGAATACTTCAGCATCAATGTCTATCGGTGATTATCCATATCATGAAGGCGTAAGAAGGTTTGATAACAGTGATGGTACAAAATACGGCTATATAACAGAAGACGGTCGAATAATTAAAGACCCAATCTATGAATGCCCTCCACCAGGATTTAATTATTGGAGTCCTGATTTTGCTAATGGTGTAGCTCTTGTAAAATTAAACGGAAAGTTCGGTTACATAAATAAAAAAGGAGAATATATTATTAAACCAACTCTTGAGTATGCACAAAGCTTTTCAAACCAAAGTTTAGATTATTCAAGTTTTGGTTCGGCATATCTTGTACATGACCTAGCTTATGTTATATCTGATACCCGTGAAGGATATATAAATACAAAAGGTGAGTTTGTTTGGTCAATACCAAAACAACAATACTAATGCCTATACTCACTCATAAGAATATCAAGACAACGGCTGATTTGGCTTATTGTCATACCTTGCTTATCAAATTTTTCATACATTTTTTGATACAACGAAATTGTTTCTTTAGCCTGCTTTGCGTTTTCTAGGCTCTTTTTTAATGCTTGCATTCGATTGCGGTGACGGGTTTGTTCTTGAGTAATTTGGTTTTGTATATTTACAATTAGTTGCGAGTTATCCATTTTAAGTTCTCCTTTATTTTAATATAAAATATAGCCTGTAAATTTCTGTTACAGGCTGTTTGATTTATTTGTAGTTTTTGTTTTTTTATTTAAGTTTAGTTAACAATTCTGTTAATAATTTTTTTGTATTATTTTGATAAGTTTCTGTCATCAAGGGCTTGTTCATAATTTTTTTAATTTCTTTCATTATGTAAAAATCGCTGGAATTCTTTCCTAAAAATTCATTTTCTTTGATAAAGTTTCTGATGAGAGATTTATTTCCGTTAAACTGTTTTATTAACGCTTTGTACCCTAATTCTTTTATAAATGTATTCCATTTTTTTGACATTGTAAGCCTCCTAGTTTGTTATTGCCTGTTGAAAATATTCCAATACAGGATTGAGTTCAGAATGAAAAATATCAACAAGAGCTGTATTTTCGATATTGAACACTTTTTTAATAAAAGCCTGTTTTTTTATTTCCAGTTCAAACCTAACAGTATTTTGAAAATACATCAGGTCATCAACAGAAAGCTGTTGTAAAAAACGGATTGATTTGTCTGCAGGTCTGTTTAATTCTTTAAATTTGTCATATATAGTTAGCCGTAGGTTCTTATGTTTTATATTTTTCGTTATAATAACTCCGTTCTTCTCCCGTTTACAAATAAAATTATTAAATAAATTTAAAATTGTATAATTTATTGCATTAAAATAAATATTCGGGCTGTTGTTTACTTTAATATCTCTAGTGCAATGAATGAGTGAAACCTGACAATTATTTATAAAATATTCTGTATCAAAATCCAATAGATTTAAACAAAAAAAATGGTTGAGGTATTTTAATATATTTTGAGAATTTATCAGGTTTGGGTATTCATCAGGACAGAGTTTTGATGTGAAATCTATCAAAAAGAATTTTGCCTGAAAGTTGATTGTAATGTCCGTTACACCAAAAACAAATGTTTTTACATCATTTTTTATTTTAAAAAACTCTGCTGTGATTGAAGCTTGGTTATTTAATACTATTAACCTTTCAAATTTTTTTTCATTAATGTATTTTAATCCGTCCGTTGAACAAACAGCTCTTATCCTGTCAAATCTATTATTCATTATTTTTATTACCTTTCAAACTTTGTGACTGTTTTGTTAATAGCTATAATTTAAAGATATAAAATGAGTCAATTTTTGCTTGTAATTGTTTATTTAAAATTTTTAATTTTTCGTTTTCTTCCCTTAATCTTGCTATTTCTTTGTTTCTGTTTTTCAGCTTAAGAGCAAGTTCCTTAATATTTTTTTGCAATTCTTCTTTTTTTGATATTGTCGAATGGTTAATTTTTAAGTCAGGTATAACTTTTAATAAGGCTTCTTTTACTGTACCTGCCTCATGATTTAAAATTTTGTTGATTATCTCCGTTTGTATTCCTCCGTTTTCAATTCTTGCGATTTCCAACAGCATGTTTTTTTTGTTTTCCAAAAATGTCCCTTCGATGATTTTAATATTTTCTTTAGTTATATTTTCAGCAATTTGTAAATCCTGTTGGATTGACCGTTGGCTTTTCTGTAATTTCTCGGACATGAATTTGCTAAAAGGTTCAAAACATTTATTTGGCGAAATTATTTCGCCGTTTTTTGTTTTTTCTTGTTCTTCTGTAAAAATTTTGTTGTAAATTGATTTTCTTTTATTTAATAAACAGGCCCGTTTGAGTGCTGGAATTTCGACTCTTATTAGCTCCTCATCGATTTTTATTAAGTCGTAATAGGGAGTAATATCAGTTTCAAAAACAACAGCCAACACTGTTCGTAACCCCCTGTAATACATAGCATAAACTCTTTTTTTGCCGAACAAAATATCATATCGATTGGGGTTGTCTTCAGCCCTTTTTAACCCAATAGGTGAAATTTGACCGCATTCTTCAAGGCTTTTTTTAAACCCGTCAACATAGCATTGAATGTTCTCTATTTTAGGAATGTTTATATATTGAATATCAATATTTGCCATTGTTGTTTTAATGTGTTTATGTTCATTTATAAACAACGAATATTTATCTACGAAGTAATGTTCTCTTTTATCAAAATCCATTTTGGTAATATAGTCTATTTGTGACATTGTTACCTCCGTTCAGCTCCTAATTATTGCAAATAATTCGGTGAAATTTTTTATGATTTCGTCTACGTCATTATCAGACAGGGGCTTTTCGTAGTACTCCTGCCAGTGTTCCCGTGTGAATTCAAAAAAATTTTCATCAGAATTTTTCCTCATAATGTTTTAATGATAAGCATGATTGAGGCGTTTAAAAATTCTAAATTACTAATCGATTACTGAATTTCAATATCGTAAAAATCTGTATTAAAAAAATAATTTATGCCTGTAACATCAGAATTTTTTTCTTTGTATTGTTCTGATGTAATCAAACGAGTTTTTGTATTTGGTAAATTATTTTTTGTTTTTATATTTTTTATTTTTTTATTAATTTTACTTATGCAGGATGAAAGACTTGTTACATCATCACTGTGTATAAAATCCAGTAATTCTTCACGCCCTATACTTTGCGTGTTTAATAAACATTCGATTACATTCTGTTCTTTTGGTTCAAGTTTAATTTTTTCATTACAATAGCCAAGGCTTATGATATTATTTTGTTTTATTATTTTAACGTTTTTTGCCATTTCATCAGCAGTGTCTGATTTTTTTGAAATTTCTATTGTAAGCTTATCTAAATCGGTAATTAACTCATAACCAGCACCTTTATTTTGTTGTAAGTTAAAATATTCTAAAGCATACAATCCTGTTTTCTGATAATTTAAAATGAATTCCAACAGAGCTATTTTTTTCTTTTGATTTATGGTTTCAATATCCGTTATTGAAAAATAAAAGTTTTTGTTGTTGCCTGTTTCCTCACTAATTTTGTTAAATAATTCAAAAATAATTTCTTTCTGTTTTGTAATTTTATAACACATTCTGCCTGATAACATTGATAGGCTGTGATTTTTTATATATTCATCAAAAGCCTGTATAAATTTGTTATTGTTTGCAGGAATTTGTATTAATAATAGTTCTGTTTCAGGATTATTGTTGTATTCATACCCAACGTCAGGAGTAATGTCATTCCCATAAATGTCCTCTTGTGTAAAATAGCCTTGTTGTACTTCAACAGTGTATTTAAGGTTTAAAAAATTTTTTAAGTTCGGAAGTATTTCATTCTGTAACTCAGAATAATATTTTGTTTGCTGTGTTATCCAAAAATTTTCTTCTTCTTCAGTTTTAAATTTTATTCGTATGTTTGTAAAATTTATTTGTTTAGCTGCAAACAAAAATCCTTTATCAGCATTGCTTTTTAGCTTTTGATAAATCCATATGGCAAAAATAAGAGTAGGTGTCTCAAGAAATTTGTTCATGTTTATATATTATCATGGTTGAAACAAGGTACTTTATTTCCATTTTTTTCTAATTTTTTTTGAGTTCTCCTTCTATTAAGCCAGTTGCACATTTTTTTGCTTCATTTCTTCCTTTTTCAATAGCAACTTCTCTTAATGAACTGTAATCATTTAATTTTCCACAGTTTACGCACTTTAGCATTTCTCCGTCACTGGGTTGATAGCCTTGATAGGGTATTTCAAATTGTGTTGAGTCACAAAAAACGCATCTCAATGAAATATTAAACTGTTTTTCTGTATTCATTAAAAAATTCCTTTTATTTTTTGTATTAAGTCTATGCTGTATTTTGCTAAAATAGGTGTAATGGCAGGATGTTTCAAAAAATCAGTAAATTGAGTTTTTAAAGTTTTCTTTTCTTCTTGCGTGGTGCGTGTTTCTTCTATAAGTTTTAAAATTGTTTCAATTGAATTTTCTATATTTATTGTATTACCATTACCGATAGCGGAATTATTTAAATAAACAGCTCCATTGAAGTTAAAATTTGTATCAGTTGTTGTTTTATAATTTGTTGCTTTGGATACAGAATTTGCCCTTGCCTTTCCTGTACGTGTTAACATCAGGCTTTCAGGTTCTCGTCCTTTAATATATTCATTTGATAAACAACTTTTAATTATTATTGTAATTTCTTCGTTGGTTATATTTACAGCTTTTTTTAATTCTGTTAGTTCTTCAGTGTCAGGAATGAGTTCATCAGGTGCATTAAAATATTTTTTTGTATGTGCGGGTGTAAAATCAAACCATATACAATTAATTGTAGCTCCTGCTTCTTCTGCCTTTGAGTTCATATATTTTAAGAGTTCATCTGTCAAAAATTCTTTTCTTTCTTCGCTTAATTTAATAACTTGTTTGTTCATATAATGTCCTATGTTGTAATGGCATTATAAATTTAACATTTTTATGGACATGTGTCTATAAAAACAATAATAAAGTTTACAATTATATAAAATTTACTTTATCAAACTCTTTAAAAACACAGCCACATTGATATCGTTTTTGAGGTGAGGGAAAGCCTTTTTCAAATATTCTTTTAACATTGCGCTGTCCAATTCTTCCTTAACGGAATGATTATTGTTAGCCTGCGCAATTCTTGCGGCTTTAGTAAACATATTTAATAATTCGAGCGAGTTGTTGTTTGACATTTTGTTATTTCTAAAAATGTACCCGAACGGGTAAATATTTTATGTTATAATAAAAAATATATACTTCATCTTTATTAAATTTGATGTAATTTATATTGAAACGAATATGATAAAATGTTATCATATAAATAAGTTAACTCGTGAAGGACTACGGCTGGGTTCTCGAATGAGAGTAGGCAATACGCTTAGAATTCCTTTGCCCCTGGGGTTAGCTTATTTTTTTAGTTTCTGTTTAATGTTATTCAGTATATTTTCAGGGTCTTTTTTTATTTCTTCGATAATAAATTCGATTGCTTGCATTGAGTATGTGTAATGCGGTTGTGAAAACTGTTTATGTACAAAACACCATTTGATGTTATTTTTTATATTGTAATATTTACAAAACATGTCTAAATGGTGTTGATTAAATTTTTGTATGTAATTTTCTTTATATTTCACGTTTAGGTTAAGTCTTTTCAACTGTTTATTTATTTCTGACAAAACTTTTTTTGCTGTAAATTTGTGTGTTTCGTTTGGGTCTTTTAGTTGTTTAACAATTTGTATAGTATTATTTGATGCGTTATCAATTGCTACTGTATCTGTTGCCTTATCTCTATCTTTTGTAAGGTAGTAATAGTGTTCTATTCTTATAGCAAAGTTGTTATTGCTTTCTTCTGCAATTTTTGAAATTTTATCATTCAAGCCAATTAATTTTTTTGATATTTTATCGGAATATTTTGCCTTAATTTCGTTTTCGTCAAATGCCTTTTCTCTGACAACAAGGTTCAAAAAGTTTAATGAAATCAGTTCGGTAACATCAACATTGTGAAACTTTTGCATTTTTTCGTTAAAGTTAAAAATACAAGATTGAAACAGCGGAACATAAACCATTTCATATTCTTCTGTTATAAAATGTGTGCTTGTGTTTCTTAATTCAATGATTTTTTCAAGATTCATCCTTAATGGGTCTTTATCATTAGTAAAAATAGCTTTAATACAGTTTTCTAAATTTATAGTACGGTCAGGGTTGTCCTTATGGTAAATACTTTCTTCACCTTTAGTTTTTATTAAATGAGCTTTCAACATTAACTCCCAAGCATTGCAAATAAAGAAAGCAAAACCTTCAACTCTATATCGAATTGTCGGTTTATTATAAATTTCAACTGCTAAAATAAATGCTTCTTCTGATTTTCTTAATAATTTTTCTGCGGTGTTTGGCATATAATCTCCTGTTTGACTATCATTATAACTTAAATACACATGCCAATAAACCTTTTACGCTGAATTTAAATAACGAAATAGTTTCGTTTTGTATTTTGACGAACGCAGTAAATAAGCCTATAATAAAACTTATTTATAGAAAGGTTTGGTATGAAAAAATATATTTCTATTATGTTTTTTACATTAATATCGTTTCTTCCTGTGTATGCAGCTGAGTGGAAAGAAATTCAAACTAAAACTTATATTGATGCTTCTTCAATAATTTGGAAAAAAGATACAGTTTCTTTTTGGATGAAATCATTAAATCCTGGTACTTGGAGTCCAGTTAACAATAAAAAAGTTTGGTACGTAAAAGACTATATTTTTATTGATTGCAAAGAGAAAAAATTGGCTTACCAAAGTAGTATTTATTATGATATGAAAGGTCAACTCATTAATTCTTTTGATGTTGAATATGAGAGTTTATTAGAATGGCAGAGGGTTGTACCTGAAACAAACGGTGATGTCTGGTATCAAACATTCTGTCAACAGAAATAAAAAATTTAAGCTGATTTCAGTAGGTAATACATTCTAAATTCTTCCACGGAAGCCCACCATTTAAAAAGACCGAATAAAATCGGTCTTTTTTTATTGCTATCATTGAGTTTCTAATAGGTTTCTGGGATATTGAGACGGAGAAAATTTAATAAAAAATCAAACAGGCAGCACGATTGAGGCTGTTTTTTAGTATTGAGATGTATGGGACATTTTTTGCACTCAAGTACTCATTTCTTGCACTCTTTTGCACTAATTTTCTGTCACCCTGAATTTATTTTAGGGTCTATCCTACTCACAAAGCCTGTTTTAGCCCAGTGCAATAAAGTGTAAAAAAGTGCAATTTTATTTTTGCTTGCAAATTGAGATACCCTAAATTATCAATGAGATTGGGATATTTACGCAATTTCTAATTCATAACCTAATTCATGGAATATTTT
>CALUSQ010000007.1 GCA_944323475.1 Candidatus Gastranaerophilales bacterium | reverse complement strand
GAGTTCGAGCGAGGAGCGAGCAGAGGCTGGAGTGCTTTTGACAAGTGATGAAATCACGAAGTCAAAACACGGAATTGCCGTTTAACGCGAGCGACTCAAGACAGCCTCGTCGGTCCCGCCATTTTAAAAAGAAGCCTAATGGCTTCTTTTTTATTTGTTATTATTATCTTTTAATATATTCTCGCTATTAAAAAATATTTAACACTTTACTTGTTTTTAAATACTTTTTGCTAGTTCGTAGGCCTTTTGAGGATAGTTTGTTTGATTTATACTACCTTCTTGCCATACTCCCGGGACTATCACCATGCCGGCATTTTCCCATCCAAGATATTTTAAAAGTGCCTCATAATGTTCTTTTATTGGTAATGCTTCTATTTCTTTTGTATCCGCATATGTCATAAGCAGTATGGCTGTTTTAGGTTTATGAATTTCTTCATTTATAGCATAAAATCGGTCTATTACGGTTTTGAGTTGAGCAGAAAATCCAAAATAATACATAGGGGTAGCCAATACAACCATATCTGAATTTATTATATTTTCTTTCACTAATTCAAAATCATCATTAAAAATACATTTCCCTGCTGTTTCGCAATGTCTGCATGCTGTGCACGGGTGAACTTTTTTCATTGCTGCATCAAATCTATATATTGTGTGACCATTTTCTTGGGCACCTTTTATGAAATTTTCTACAAGTGTATTTGAATTTCCATTTTTTCTTGGGCTTCCTGTTAAAATTAATATTTTCATATTTTTATCCTTCCTTTATAAATAATACAACTTTAGAGCTACTCTAAGTCAAGTTTCTTTCAGCAAAAATATAAATATATAAAAAAAAGAGCCTTTTGGGCTCTTTTTTATTTATGATTTTTTATTCATATTAAAAAATGGAACTGTAATAAATTCTTCGCTTATTGTCGGTTTTTTATCTTTAACTTTGCATATTACTCTTTCTTCCATTGTTTTTGGACTTAGTTTAACAGTATATTCTTTACTTTGTAGTTTTGTTCTAAAAAGACTTTCTGTTGTATAACCTGTTGGTTTAAATCTTATATCTTTTGCAAACATTATAGGATATTTTAAGTCAGTTTTTATTAAAAATTTATGAGGTAATAAAACTGTATATTCTTTGTCTAAATCAATCGGAGTGTATTCTTCTGTTTCTATGTCTCTCATTTGAACAGCTTTTGCGTATTTTTCTAAATCTACATCATATTTACCAAGTCCATCTTTTTCTCTAAATTTTGCGATCATATCTTTATCTATACGTGTGTCTGACCATTGCAGAAGTGTATTTCTTTTTGGTGAATCAAGGTTATCAAATACGTTTTCTACAATTATACCGACTAGTTCTCTACCTGTTACAACACCTTTTGATAGTCCTGCTAAATCTTCGCTGACACCATTGAATATTTCCATAAGATCAATATTTGTCATTCCTTTTTTGAAGCCACCTCTAATTGCTGAAGATTGAATTGCAATGGTTGCAATATTTTTATCAATACGTCTTCTTGCGGCTGATGCATCATAGCTTGATACAATATTTGCAACATAGTCATTGTATCCTCTGATGTTTTCTTCGTCATAAGGAAGTTCTTTGAAAATTTCATTATTATATTTATCTTTTAAAGGTTGATAATCAACTACATCAGAAGCAGGCACAGCATCTTTTGGCAAAAATCGCTCAATCAATTGTTGAGTAATTGTGTTTTGTTTATGAGTTTCTGATTTGTATATTGCTGTATCGTAGTTGGTTTCTTGAACTCTTTGCAAATCCCCATTGTCATCAAAATACAATTGGAATGCTTTAACTAATTCATTGTCTTTGCCAAGTGAATGTAGTGCTGTTTTTCTTACATGAGAAACTTGTCTTTTATGGTCATGACCGTTTAATACCAGATTTATATTATGAACATCTTCACAAATCCAGTTTGAGATTTGGTTACCGGTATGAGAAATAAGAAGAACAGCTCCTTTGGGATTTTCTTTTTTAAATGCATCAACTCTTACTTTTACAGAATGAATTGTTCCTTTTAAATCTTCTTTTTTTAATTTTGCATCTTTTTTGTTGCTGTTGTCGTGATACTCTGTTCCTTCAAGAAGACCAGGAGCATAAAAATCCATTGTTGGAATTGTTACACCTAAAATAAGAACTTTTCTGTCAAAACTCCTGTCATCTAAATGTTTGTCGTCTGGTATAGAAACAACTTGTGATAGTACAAATTTGTCCGGATATTTGTTCATATAATCTCTTAAAATAGGTGATTTATTCATATCAGCATTTGTAAAAAGAGTGGTGTAAACTGAATCTTTTTCTTTATCAAATAAATATTTGTCACCATTGTCATAATCATGGTTTCCATTAGTTCTAAAGAAATAGAAAGGTGAGTCTTTTCCAACTACTTGTTTTGCTGTTTTTTCTGCAATCTTAGCTACCATTTCAACAAAATAAAATTGATAATCACCATTTTTCTTGGTTGAATCTGATATATAATTTCCACCGCCTTCATTGATACCAAAATCACCTGCATGAATCATCATATTTGCCACACTTCTTGGATCCATTTTTTGATCTTGATTTTTTAAATCTTGTGTTTCAAATATATCTTTTTTGTTTGTTAAAATTGCTGATTCAACTTGAGGTGTTCTTACGAATTGCCCATGTGTATCAGACATAGCGATGATATTTAAACGTGCAGCTTTAAAGCTTTGTTTTTTACTGTAGTTTTGTGCATTAGAAATTTTATTAATCTTCATTTTTTTCTCTCTTTATTTTGATGCAGTACAAAAATATAAGTATCATAAAAATATTTTTTGTTACTTATAAAGTAAAAAAATGTTAAGTATTACTGTTTTTTTCATCAATTGATTTTATCAATTCAAAAAACATGTCATTATAAGGGGTTGAAATATTATGTTTTTTACCAAGTTTAGAAACATATCCTGCAAAAATATCTACTTCTGTTTGTCTTTTAGCATCAATATCCTGAAGCATTGATGTTCTCGTTTCAGGTAACATTTTTTCAATAACAGACAATACTTCTGGTATGAAATTTTCTGTATTTTTTACTCCTTCAGCTTTTGCAATTGTTGCTGCTTCTTCCATTAATTTTATGGCGATAGTATTAGTTTTTTTTGATTTTTGAAAATCTCCATAAGATGCATTTAATACCGCAGATGCTTGATTGTATCCAACATTAACAAGGAATTTCCACCATCTTGAATAGTCCATATCTTTAGGGATTTCATAATTAATACCTGCTTTATCAAAAAGATTTTTTACTTTTTTAACATTTTTACTCAAGCTGCTGTTATCTTTTTCTCCAAAAACAGTTTTATAAACACCATCATGTGTAATTTCTCTTCCTTTTCTGGTGCTGGTATGACCTATATAATAAGAGTATAGAACTTTTTCTTTTCCGTAAACTTGAGCAATTCTTTCTTCGCTTTCAATACCGTTTAATAAAGATAAAATAACTGTTTTTTCCCCAACACAATTTTTTATGTTACAAATAGCTTCATCAAGACCATTGTTTTTAGTTGCAATGATTATTAAATCTGCTTTATTTTCTATAGTATCAGGTGTTATATAGTTAAAATTGTATTCTTTTCCGTTAAAAATCAGTGGTTCTTGTTTATATTTTTCAAACCGTTTTTTATCAACAAGTATTTTCAATATATTATTGTCATATTGAGAAAAATTTACTGCATATATGCTGCCAATTGCTCCAAGTCCGCATAAGATAATATTTTTTATTTCTTCCATAAAATTATTTTATTGTAAAAGTAGCGTTTACAACAGCATTAATTTTTTTGTCTCTTGCACTTGTATTATAAATACCGTAATCTGAAACGTCTGTAGAGTCTTTAGCGACAATTTGGAAAACTCCCATTTTTGCAGAATTCATTGCTCCAATTCTTCCACCTGTACTTTCAACCATGCTTTTTGCTCTTAGTTTTGCATCTTTGGTCGCTTCAGCAAGCATTTTTATTTTTAATTCATCCAGATTAGAAACATAGTATTCCACCATGTTTGAAGTAAGTTCTACATTTTTATTTATAAGTTTTGACGTGTCTTGTGAAATTTTTGTTATTGCATCAACATTTGATGATGATACCTGTACATTTTGAGAAAGTCTATAACCATCTATTTCATTGGATTCATAACCATTTCCTAGCTTTTTGTATACAGGATAAGAAGAAACAGGTGTATATTTAATATCTGTTTCTTTTATACCGTTTGCTACTAAAAATGTTGTAACATTGCTTTTATCAGTATTGATTTTTGCATAGCCTGATTTCAAATCTTTGCTTCTGACTTCATAATAAGCTTTCCAAACAGCAATATCAGATGTGATTTCCTGACTGGCTGAGCCTGTAACTGTCAAAGCTTGATTTTGAAGCTTTTGATAAGAAACAATTGCATGAGAAAGTACCCATGTAGAAAAAATTACTCCTAAAGCAATTATTATTCCCAATAAAACTATTTGGTAGTCTTTTATTTCTTTAATATCTTTCATTTTTAATCCTTTTTTATAAATTTTTACATAGTATAAATCATTTTAAAATTTTTTGCTATTATTTAAAATGTTATGATTAAATATTTTTTACCAATAACTCTTTTAACTATATCTAATATATTTATGACTTTTGCATGGTATGGCCATTTGAAGTTTAGAGGTGCGGCTCTTTGGCTTGTTATATTGGTAAGCTGGGGTATTGCATTTTTTGAATATTGCTTTCAGGTCCCTGCAAATAGGATAGGTTATCAAGTTTATGATGCAGCGCATTTAAAAACAATTCAGGAAGTAATTACACTTATTGTATTTTGCTTTTTTTCTGTATTTTATTTAAAAGAAGAATTGAAATGGAATTATATAGTTGGTTTTTTGTTTATTGTAATGGCTGTATTTTTTATATTTAAAAAGTGGTAAATTGAAAAACGAAATACCACTTTTTAATAATTAAATATTTTTTATTTATCTTTCATGACAAGGACATTTACAATCTGCTTTATCTGGAGCTTTTGCTTTAGGATTATGGCAGTTGCATTCGCAATCCGGTGGGCACATGTGTGGACCATGATGTTTTGGAGGCATTGGCTTTTCAATAGGATTTGTAGTCAACGGAGTGCCTTTTTTTTGTATTTCTTCTTTCATTTCTTCTTGTATTTTTAAAAGTTCTTCTTTTTGTTCAGTTGTTAATATATTTTCAAATTTTTTCATGCTTTGCATTCTTACTTCTTTTTGTTTTTGGAAAAGCTCAGCAATTTTTTCTTGTTCTTGTTTAATTTTTTCTCTATATGGTTCTAATTTTTTTCTTTCTTCTGTTTTTATTTGTTCTAATTGTTCTTTTTGTTTTTGAGTAAGATTTAATCTTGATTCAAATTCTGCTTTTTTTTGTGCTCTATACTTTTCTCTTTCTTCTGGTGACATAGGTCTTACTTTAATTGGACCTTCGACTGGGGCTGGTTTTTCACAAGCCGGTTTTTCTTTGTTTAACGGACAAGCACTGAAAGCAGGTGTACTAAATATACTACCTAGTGTTAAAGCCATTGAACCTAGAATTAAAGATGTCATAATCGTTTTTTTCATATTGCCTCCTTTAGTTTTTTATTTTTAACATCAATTTTGTTTATATTAAGTTTTTTTAATTGATTGTTAAAAAAGAAGTATATTACAAGTATATTAATATGTTTGTAACTGTCAATAAGTTATAAATTGTATATTTTTTACTTAAATGTAATCAATTTTTTCTAAAAATTTTAATAATATTTATAAAGATATTATTGAGATTTTATGCTAGCCACTCAGGTAATATCCTTTTGGAATTTATAATATATGATTAAATTTTAGTGAATAGGAGATTTAATGTTGTCGTTACAGAAAAAAATTAGTGTTTATATAGTAGAAGATTATTTGTTAATTAGAAAATCACTATTACATATACTAAAAAAAGATGATGATTTGAATATATTGGGTGATTTTGAATCTGCAGAAGATTTTTTTTATGCTTTTGATAAAGAACCCTCTGATATTGTTATTATGGATTTAGGTCTTCCTGGTATGAATGGTTTGGAATCAACTAGAATAATTAAAGAAAAATCCCCGTCTACTAATGTTATCATTCTTACTTCACATAGCAAAGAAGAGGAAGTCTTGGCTGCACTTTCTTCTGGTGCCAGTGCATATTGTTTAAAAGATATTGATGCAAATGATTGGAGCAGGATAATAAAAGATGTGAAAAAAGGTGCAGTCTGGTTGCATCCTAGTATTTCTTATGTAGCTAATAAAAATTTGCCAAAGCCGAACTCTACTGATTTTAATAACTTATATACAAAAAATTTTGAAATAAATTTAACAGAAAGAGAAAAAGAAACATTAAACCTTGTTGTTGAAGGCAAAACAAATACAGAGATTGCAGAAGAGTTGAATATTAGTACTCACACTGCAAAAGCTCATGTCGGAAATATTCTTATGAAACTATCTGTAACAGACAGAGTTCAAGCTGCTGTAAAGGCAGTAAGAACAAAAATTGTAGAATAATTATTTTATTTTTGAAAAAACTTTTTCTATATGGCTATATTTTGAATGAATTTTTTTAAATACAGAATAAATATCTTTTAACAAATCTTGTTTTGAGATTTCATTGCTTAAAATAGGTAAAAAGTATAAATCCATTGGAATAAAGCCATTTTTATTTGGATAAAAATATTCACAAGCAAGCTTTTTAGCTCCACACGTTGTATAAAATTTTATTCTTCTTAATGTATTTTGTTTTTTTTCATCAGGCTTTTCAACTTCAAAATAAATACCTTTTAAATCAGAAAAATTTTCTTTTAATTTATTTAAAAAAGTTTTACCATAACCTTTTGAATAAAATTCGGGAAGTATTGCGATGTAATCAACCCAAATAAATTTTAAATTGTAATCAATGTATAGTAACGTATAGCCTACAACATTATTTTCTTTTGAAAGTGTATATAAAATGTAATTATTTGTATTTCTCAATAATTCACAAAATTCTTTATATGGTTTTAGTTCACATTTAGGAAATTGATTAACCATATAATTTTTATAGATGTATTCAAATTCTTGTAAGCAAGATTTTTTCAGTTTCATAATATACCTATAAAAATAATGTATAATTATAACATATTGATAAACAAGAGGTCTTGATGAAAGTAAAGTTTTTTCTTGCAGTAACTGTTTTTATTATATTTTGTGCACAATCTGCTTTTTCAGCTGATTCTATGTTTGATGATGACGGTAATTATTCGGGACAATGGAAACAAATGACGAATGTTCAAACTGGTTCTCAAAAATATAATTCTAGTAATTATTCTACAGGTGCTTGGTATATAAATAACAACAAACAAAAAGTACAAAATCAAAAAGCATCATATGCTAATACTAACAGCATGAATGTTGTTCCTTTCAGATACAATACTTTGGATTATACAAGAGTCAGAAAAGTAAAAGGCGGATATGGAGAATATAGTGCCAGATGCTCTGATATTGGTGATGTTAGTTTTTGTCACTAGAGTTTGAATATATGTTTTTAAAGAACAGATAATGTGTTATATTTCATTTATTTTCTTTTTTACAATTAAAAGAAAAAACTTATTGTACCAAAGAGATTTTAAAACTCAGAAATGAAAATTTAAAAAAGATTAGTGCAGATATTTAATTTTAGAGTGACTTAAAACCCAATTCCTTGCTGGAGGGTTTTTCTGAACGAAAAAGTTAAATATCTACACTGACATTATACAAATAATCTTCTACATAATACACATTATCATTATGTATAAATCTTTTGATTCTTTACAAATTGGTTAAAACTCTTTGTTTGTAGTAAAATATTACTATAGATAGAATTTAAGACTAATTGGGGATAAAAAAGCATGGCAACAGAAACAAATTATGATGCTAGTAATATTAGAGTTTTGGAAGGTTTAGAGGCTGTTAGGATGAGACCCGGCATGTACATTGGGTCTACTTCTCAAAGAGGGCTTCATCACTGTATATATGAAATTGTAGACAACTCAATAGATGAGTCTTTAGCAGGTTATTGTACACAAATTACTGTTACAATTAACACTGATGAAAGTGTTACTGTTGAAGATAATGGTCGTGGTATTCCTGTTGATATCAAGCCTGATTCCGGTAAATCTGCATTAGAAATTGTTCATACAGTTCTTCATGCAGGTGGAAAATTCGGTGATGGCGGTTATAAGGTTTCAGGAGGATTACACGGTGTAGGTGCTTCTGTTGTAAACGCTTTATCAGAAAAGTATGTAGTTGAAGTTGCTAGAGATGGTTATTTATGGAGACAAGAATATCTTAGAGGTGAACCAACAACTGCTGTTGAAAAAGTTAAGGAGACTGATAAAACAGGTACTAGAACTACATTCTGGCCTGATCCGGAAATATTTACAGAAACTACTCAAATTGACAGAGATGTAATTGCTAATCGTTTGAGAGAAATGGCTTTTTTGAATAAAGGCCTAAAAATCAGATATATCGATGCAAAAACAAAAGAAGAACAAGATTTTCATTTTGAAGGTGGCATCGGAAGTTATGTTGAATTTTTGAATAAAAACAAAACAGTTCTTTTTGAACAACCAATTTATATTGATAAAGCTGTAGACAATATGCAGGTTGAGATTGCTATGCAATATACAGATGCATACAATGAATCGGTCTTGAGTTTTGCTAATAATATCAATACACATGGCGGTGGTACTCACCTTACAGGTTTTAGAAACGGTATTACACGTGTATTGAATGACTATGCCAGAAAAAATAAATTGTTAAAAGATTCTGATGCAAATCTTTCAGGTGATGATGTTAGAGAAGGTTTGACTGCTATTGTTTCTGTTAAACTACCAAATCCTGAATTTGAAGGTCAGACAAAAGATAAATTAGGAAGCTCTGAAGCTACTGCTGCAGTTCAAGATGCAATTAAAGACAAATTGCAAGAATGGTTAGAATTTAATCCTAAATATGCAAAAATTATTATAGAAAAAACATTACAAGCGCAAAGAGCGAGAGAAGCTGCAAGAAAAGCAAGAGAGCTTACAAGAAGAAAATCTGCTTTAGAAACTTCTACTTTGCCAGGTAAATTAGCAGATTGTTCAAACAGAGAACCCGAAAAATGTGAACTTTACATTGTTGAGGGTGATTCTGCTGGTGGTTCTGCAAAACAGGGCAGAAACAGAATGTTTCAGGCTATTTTACCATTGAGAGGTAAAATTCTCAATGTTGAGCGTGCACGTTTGGATAAAATGTATGCTAACAACGAAATTAAATCAATGGTTCAAGCACTTGGTATTAACATAAGCAAAAATGAAGATGATGTTGATATTGAAAAACTTCGTTATCACAAAATTATTATCATGACAGATGCTGACGTAGATGGTGCACATATTAGAACGTTGCTTTTAACATTCTTCTTTAGATATGCAAAACCTCTTCTTGACCATGGACATGTTTATATTGCTCAACCGCCTTTGTATAAAATCACAATAGGCAAAAATGCTGAATATTTATATGATGACAGAGCATTGGATAAAATGCTTAGAGAAAGAGGTATCAAAGGTTTGACTTTGTATAACAAAGACAAGTCAAAAAGTGCTACTGATGAAGAACTCTCTGTATTGTTAGCTAATATGTCAACGTTCTATCATTCATTTAATAATCCTTTGATTAATGCAATACCTTCTGTTGTTATGAGGGCACTTATTCGTTCAGAAATAAAACCTGAGGATTTTGATTCTCAAGAAGAGATGCAAAAACATTGTCAATACATTAATCACTACCTTAAAGACCATGCTGAAAACTACGGTATTACTGAAGCTAAAGATTATAGCGTGGAAATTAAGTTTAATACAGAAACTCAAAAATATAACTTGAACTTGAATTTGGAAAGAGAAACGGAACAAGTTCTATTAACATCTGTATTGATTAAATCAAATGAATTCCAAAGAGTAAAAAAAGCATATCCTGATATCAGAAGCTATCTTATTGAAGAAGAAAAGGTTCTTGTGTTAGATACAGGCTCAGAAGAACTTCAACTTACTTCTTTTGCCGAACTTCAAAGAGTTGTTGAAGAAAGAGGTAAAAAAGGATTGACTCTTCAACGATTCAAAGGTCTTGGTGAGATGATGCCTCAACAACTTTGGGAAACAACAATGGATCCGTCAACAAGAACACTGTTAAAAGTTAATGTAGAAGATGCTATGTTATGCGATCAGTTGTTCGATGTTTTGATGGGAGACAAAGTCGAGCCGAGAAGAGAATTTATTGAAACGAATGCAGTATTTGCTCAAAATATTGATACATAAAAAAGAACCGGAGCATATCCGGTTCTTTTTTTTATAGTTTTTCAATGATTTCTATTTCGTTTCCATCAGGATCTTTTATAAAACAAATTTTTGATTTTGCTTCTTCCATGATATATGGTTCATAAAGAAGAGTTAGTCCCATTTCTTTTACTTTTTTTACAAACTCATCCATATTGTCAGTTTCAAATGCAAAATGGCCGAAAGCGTTGCCATTTTTGTATCCATCTTCCGGAATATCAAAGTTTTCTGTAAGCTCTATTTCAAAATCAGAATCGTTACCTTTTAAAAAGTGAAGTAAAAAATCTTCACCTTTTATTTCATGTGTTTTTTTCATACCAAGCAGTTCTGTGTAAAATTTCATAGATTTTTCTATGTTTTTTACCCTAATCATTGCGTGTGAAATTTTCATTTTTTCTCCTTTTTATACTTTTTACCTAAATTAATTTATTATTTTTATAATCCATCGTATGAGTTAATCATATCATGGCATTGTCATTTTGGGTGTAGTTGATATATAGTGGTATGAGGCAAAGGGAGATTATATGAATTGTGAAATAAAACAAAGTATACTTTTTGTTATAGATGATTTGGAATTAAAATATTTTGAGTTTAATGACTTAGTTACAAATTTTTGGTTAATAAAAGAATTTTTAGAAAGAAATTTTGAAGTATTTATAACAATAAAGAGCGGACTTTTGACAGAAAGTTGTATAGCAAAAACCAGATGTTATGAAGCTTATTTAGAAAATGGCAATATTTTTTATAAAAAAGACGAACCGAAAAAATATATTATAGATGATTTTGATATTGTATTTTTTAGACCTGATCCGCCTGTTGATATTGATTATATAAATGCTTGTAATGTATTTGATTATGTTGATTCAGAAAAGACAATTCTTATAAATAATCCTGTAGCTATAAAAAATTTTAATGAAAAATTTCACCTGAACTATTTCCCTCAATTTGCTCCAGAAAATATTGTTTCAGCAAATGAGAAGGATATTAAAGACTTTGTAAGAGAACATAAAAAAGCAATAGTAAAGCCATTGAATAGATGCTTTGGCAGTGGTGTTTATTATTTGGATACAGAAGAAAGAAATATAAACGCTATTATAAAAAATCTTACAAATAACGGTAAAACAATGGTTATGGTCCAAAAATATTTGGATGGAGCTATCCATGGTGATAAAAGAATTTTGATATTAGGTGAGCATGTTTTTGATGAATGTATAACAAAACTCCCTGGAAAGGATGATTTTAAATTCAGTATCCATTCTGATAAATATTTTGAAACATCAAAACTTACTGAACAAGAGAAAAAAATGGCACAAGAAGTTGCAAAAAGACTCAATGCTGTTGAACTTTATATGGTTGGACTTGATGTTGTAGACGGAAAAATTATTGAAATAAATGTAACAAGTCCTTGCTACTTTATTAGAGAAATAAATGCTCACAATAATGAAAAATTCCAGAATATTTTGATGGAAAAACTTATTCAACTCATTGAACATAAACAAGGAAAAATACCTGCACCTGTATGCTAAAATATACCCCAACAGAAAATGAACAGAATATTATTACCCAAGAATCACAGCTTTGTGAGATATTTCGCTCCGGCTTTAAGTCTTGTGCTGAAAAAAAGGTCGGTGTTGAGTTTGAAAAATTACCTGTAAACAAAAAGACTTATAAGGCATCTTCTTACCAAGACGTTGCTATGTTTTTAAGGAATTTTAAAAATGGGAAATGGCAGACAATAGATGAAAAAGGTGCGATTCTTGGATTAGAAAATCCTGATGGTACAATTACTCTTGAACCGGGTTCTCAGACAGAACTAAGTTTGTTACCAAAGTCTGATATTTCTGATATAAAAAAATATATAGATAATTATAATAAAACAACAGCTATTTCTGCACAAAAATTTGGAATTCAATGGTTGGGTTATGGTATACAACCGATTTCTACATATAGAAATATTAATATAATTCCTAAAAAAAGATATGAATATATGACAAAGTATCTTCCTACTGTTGCCAAAAGACCACTTGTAATGATGAGAGAAACAAGTGGTATCCAAGCAAGTTTTGATTATGCTGATGAACAAGATGCAATGAAAAAATTTTCAATTGCTTTAAAGCTGTCACCTATTGTCAGTGCAGCTTTTGCAAACTCTCCAATACGAAATGGAAGATTAACAAAATACAAATCAAACAGAGCACTCAGTTGGTTGGAGAATGATAATGACAGGTGCGGCTTGGTTTCTCCTCGTGCTTTTAAAGACGGTGTTTTTGATTTTGAATCTTATGTTCAAATTTTACTTGATGTGCCAATGATTTTTATAGAAAGAAATATTGCTAATATTCCTACCAAAAAAGATGCAATTAAAATAGATAATTTGACGTTTAGACAATTTATGAAAAACGGATATGAAGGTTATAATGCAACAAAGCAGGATTGGGAATTGCATTTGAGTCTGTATTTTCCGGATGTGCGTTTTAAAAATTATATAGAAATAAGAAATCATGATAATCAAAAAAGTGAGTATATCTGTGCTGTTCCTGCTTTTTGGAAAGGTATAATATACAATGATAGTGCAATAGAAGAAATAAATAGTTTACTTAAAAATTTTACTTATTTTGACTATGAATATTTAAGAAGAAAAACTCCACAAAAAGGGCTAGATATTTCAATAAAAAACTGTTCATTAAAATCTTTGGTCAAAGAAATTTTTCAGATTTCGTACGACAGTTTAAAATCATATAATCAAGGTGAAGAAATTTTTTTAGAACCATTTAAGTTGTTGATTGATAGAGGTTTAACACCCTCTGATATTATTATTGAAAAATGGACAAATGAGTGGAACTGTAATGTTTCAAAACTTGTTGACTATTCAATATTAAAGTAATTTTGTTACCCCATAGATAGCCAAAGAATTTGTTTCACAGGTTTTGATAAAAGGATTGCAATATATCCGAATATGAAGTCATAAATCATTTTTGTTCCGCTTTGCATTACTATCCATGCAGCAACATTTGAAAAAGAATCTCTATGAATTATTGCCATCAGAACCAAATAAAAAACGCCAATAATGTGTATTGTCAAAACACCCAATAAATCTGCTTTTGCTATTGTTGCATAATTGAATTTGTCTTTTAGCATAAAAGCTACAATAAATACTGCCGGTAAATATGCTAAAATATAACCAAAATTGTATTGAAATATGTATTTTATTCCTCCACCAAGAGCAAAAATAGGGAAGAATGTTAAACCAAGCAATATGTATATTGTTACGGCTGTCATTCCAAATCGTTTACCAATAAGTGCAGCGATAAAAAGTATAACAGGTATTTGAGGAATATAAGAATAATGTTTAAGTTTCCAAAAATTCCCGTCTACTTGAGGGAAAACCGGTATATAATGATTGAAATCAATTTGTGTAAATGTTGCAATAATAATTAAAAATACACACCATCCCATAACAACAAGCGTGCCCATTGTTATTTTGAGTTTTTTATTTTCTGCATTAAATGCGTCTAGTTCTTCTTTTAAGCGTTTTGTATTCAATTTTGATTGCTCCGGTTACGCAAATTATTATACAATGTTTTGAACTTTTCGTACCATATGTTTTCTGTAAACATGATTAAAGCATTTTCATTATTATCTTGATAATAGTTTTTTCTGGTTCCTATAGATTTAAAACCATTTTTTTCATATAAAGAAATTGCTGCTATATTGGACTCCCTAACTTCCAGTGTTATATATTTAATTTTGTTTTTGTAGCAATCATCAATAATTGAAAACATAAGTTTTTGAGCAACTCCTTGTTTTCTAAAATCAGGATGAACAGAAAGCGTTGTTATATGTGCTTCATCAAAAATATGCCAGCAACCCGCATAGCCTAAAAGAATATTTTCATCATTTGTTGCACAATAGTAATGAGCAAGGTTGTTTGACAACTCGTTGTAAAAAGATTCTTTTGACCAGTGGTGCTCTCCATAAGAAAGTGCTTCCAGTCTTACGACTTCTTCAACATCTGTTTTTTCCATTCTTCTGATATTTATATTCATAGTCTGATTTTATCTTAAAATAATAAAATTGTCCCCTTTAGAAAGAATTTTTAAAAAGATTGTGCATATCTTTTTACATAAAAATTATCATCTTGTTTTAGTTTATCTTTTATTTCTTCAATTTTAGGACTGGTATTTTTCAATGAACAGATTACCATTGCTGCTTTTTCTCGTATGGTGTAATCTTTGATATTTGAAGATTTTTCCAATGCTGTTTCTAATTTTTTATCAATAGGAGCTTCTGTTACAGCAAGGGCTTCAAGACACCAATATAAGTTAAAAAGTTTTTTTGTATACCAATTACTTCTTTTTAATTTTTCTAATTCTTCAAATACTTCATCAAAACGTTTGTACAGATTATTTAAAAAATCCAGTTTTTGTTTATTATTATTTTTAAATAGTGGTTGTAAAATTGAACAAATATGTCTGCATATATTTGGGTTTATATCGTTTACGGCTTTTAAAAAAGCTTCTAGCGATGAATTATTCAAGAAAAATTCAATATATTTTTCATTTGTAATAAATTCATTTATTTTTAATGCAGCTGCTTCTCTTATTAGTCCATGGTGACCTGTAAGTTGGTAAACCAACAAATCAGCTTCTTGCTGTGAATTAAGTTTTTGTAACTTGAGAATGCAGATTTGCTTTTCAAAATCATTTTCAGTTTTCAACGTATCAATGATTTCTTCATGCGAATATTCTTTTTCACACAAAGCTGCTGCTTTTTCAATCTCATTTATAATTTGAATATCTTCTGTCATAGTCACCACTATAACATAATCGGGGGTTAAAAAAAGAGGGTTAATATATTAAATTGTGAATAAATTTGAGATGGTAAAATGCATATTCGAAAAATAAAGGTACTTATATTTTCGAATTAGTATTAGAAAGGCAAAAAAGTGAGAGAATTTATTGATTTGATGAAAGAGCTGCTTTTGATTAAGCAAGAAGAAAAATCGGTTGTAGGATTGACAGGTTTTAAGAAAGTTTCAAGACCTGTTTTAAAAAGACCTGTAAGAAAAGTTCAAAAAGAGATAAAACTTTCTGATTTGATGAGAAGACATTCACGTACAGCATAAACTATCTATCCAAAATATTTTGTAGTAAAATTTTGCTATAAAGTATTTGAAAAGGATTGATAATTATGTCAGAAACAGTTAATAAACCGCTCACAGGAGCACAGATTAGAGAAGCTTTTTTAAAGTTTTTTGCTGAAAAACATCAGTCTACTATTGTGAAAAGTTCATCATTGGTACCGGATAATCCGACTGTACTTTTAACAACAGCAGGCATGTTGCAGTTCGTACCATACTTTTTGGGCTATGAAGAGTGTCCTTACGACCCCAAAAGAATTACAACTTGTCAAAAATGCGCTCGTGCAGGCGGTAAAGATTCTGATATTGAAAATGTTGGCAGAACTCCTCGTCATCATACATTCTTTGAAATGTTAGGGAACTTCTCATTTGGTGATTATTACAAAGATGAAGTTATCCCTTGGGCTTGGGATTTTGTAACAAACTATCTCCACCTTGATCCTAACAGATTGTACATCACTATTTATAAAGATGATGATGAAGCGTTTGATATCTGGCATAACAAAGTGGGGATTCCTGCTGAAAAAATCTTTAGAAAAGGTAAAAAAGACAACTTTTGGGGCCCTGTTTCAGATGTGGGTTCTTGTGGTCCCTGCTCAGAAATCCACTACGACCTTGGTGAAGAGCTAAAATGCTGCGATGATTGTTCTGTTGCAACTTGCGAGTGTGACAGATGGGTTGAAATCTGGAATCTTGTATTTACAGAATTGTTCAAGGATAAAGAGGGTAATTACACTCCGCTTGAAAAGAAAAACGTTGATACAGGCATGGGGCTTGAAAGAATTGCCATGGTTGTCCAAGGTAAAACTTCTACATTCGAAACAGACCTTTTAACTCCTATTTTAAACAAAGTCTGTGAAATGACAGGCAAAGAATACAAAAAAGATAACAAGACAGATGTTTCTTTAAGAATAATAACTGACCACGCAAGATGCGTAACATTTATGATTTCTGACGGTATTGTACCTGGTAATGAAGGTCGTAACTATGTGTTGCGTATGATTATGCGTCGTGCATTAAGACACGGTAAAATGTTAGGGCTTGAATTACCTTTCTTATACAACATTGTTGATACTGTAGTTGATAATTATAAATCAGCTTATCCTGAGCTTGAAGAAAGCAGAGAAAAAATTAAAAATGTTATAAAAAAAGAAGAAGAAAAGTTCAAACAAACACTTGATAGAGGTCAAAAACTTCTTGATGACCTTCTAGCTGACGGTTCTGATAAAATTAGCGGAGAAAACGCTTTCAAATTGTATGATACATACGGTTTCCCTCTTGAGTTGACTGTAGAAATTGCTCAAGAAAAAGGCATAGCCGTTGACGAAGAAGGTTTTAAAGTTTGCATGAAAGAACAAAAAGAACGTGCTAAAGCTGCCGCTCAAAAAATTATTTTGACAGACGATTTAATTTATATCGATATTGAAAAAGAAAAAGGCGAAACTAACTTTGTCGGTTATGACAAAACTTGTGCAGAAGCTAAAGTTGTTGCACTTGTTAAAGATGCTCAAAAAATCGAATCTGCTGACGAAGGTGAAACTGTTGATATTATTCTTGATACAACACCGTTTTACGCAGAATGCGGCGGTCAGGTCGGTGATAGCGGCGTCATTGAAGGTCAAAACTTTAAAGCTAAAGTTTTAAATACATTTAAAGTTGATAATCTTTATGCTCACAGAGTAGAAATTACAGAGGGTATGGTAAAACCTGAAGAATCTGTTTGTGCTGCTATCGATGTTTACAGAAGAAAACAAATTACAGCACACCACACAACAGCACACTTGTTGCAAGCTGCATTGCAAAAAGTTCTTGGTGACGGTGTAAAACAAGCAGGTTCTCAAGTTGAACCTGACAAAACTCGTTTTGACTTCTCATTTGATAGAGCAATGACAGCTTCTGAAATCGAACAGGTAGAAGAATTGATGAATGAGTGGATTTCTCAAGGACTTGAACAACACACAGATATTATGGATGCTGAAGAGGCTAAAAAATGTGGTGCAATGGCATTGTTTGGCGAAAAATACGGCGATAAAGTAAGAGTTGTCGGTATAAAAAATGCCAAAGGTGAGTTTGTTTCTCGTGAGCTTTGCGGTGGTACTCATGTTTCTAACACAGCCCAAATCAGACTTGCAAAAGTTGTTCAAGAGTCAGCAATTTCTGCAGGTTCAAGACGTATTGAAGTTGTGGTTTCAGATGCTGCTTTTAAATTCTTAAATGATAAAGCTAAAGAAGCTGACAAGTTAGCATATTTGTTCAAAGCTCAAACAAATGAAATTTGTGAACGTGTCGATAAATTGATTGAAACAAACAAATTATTGACAAAACGTACAATTGAACTCCAGAATGAAATTGCAAGTACAAAATTTTCAACATTCTTAAGCAAAGCTCAAGATATAAAAGACGGTAAGTTATTTATTTCTAAAATAGAAGATTTTGAACCTAATATGGTTAAAACTTTTGTTGAAAAACTTTCTGACAAGCTTGGTGACAGTATTATTGTTGTTGTTTCTTTGAAAAAAGACGGCGGGATATTCATTATGGTTAAAGTTTCTGATGTTTTTGTTCAAAAAGGTGTTAATGCCGGTAAAATTGTTGGAGAAATTGCATCAGCTACTGGCGGTAAAGGTGGTGGCAGACCAAACTTTGCACAAGGTGCTGGTTCAGATGCTTCTTCTATAGACAAGGTATTGCACGACATTGAAAAAGATCTACAAATTATATAGTTTTGTAAAACAATCTTAAATTGCAGTAAATAATCTTTTTTCTATATTTTTTGTATAGATGTAGATTATTTATAGTGTTTTTTATGAATTGTAATAATATACCAGCATTAAAAATTTTATCAATTTCTAATTGTTCAAATGAATCTGAACAACACAATGATAATGCTGTTGTTTTAAATAAAACTTATTGTAAAAAATATAAACCTGTAGATGTTGAGTTACTCAAATCATATGTAGGAATTAAAACAAAGGTTAATAAAGATTTTGTTTCAGAAGATGAATTTTTAGATTTTATAAAAAAACAAGGAATTGTGAGAGAAGATTGTTATGAAAAAGTTTTAAAGACTTTAGCAAATAAAAATGGCAAAATTCCTTTTGAAACATATAATATTTTGAAGAGTTTTCAATCCAAAAAACATAAATTTGGGGATTCTATCAAGCTTTTTGAAACAGCAAAATTAAATGATAGTATGAATTATAAAGCTTTGTATTTAGTTGACCAGATAATGAACGATCCAATTAAATTTAGATATTTTAAGGGTCATGATTGTTGCTTAGAAATATTAAAAGGTTTAAAAAACGCACAAGGTAATTTTGATGAAAATGCTATGGATTTTTGCTTAAAACATATTGATAAATTGAAACAAATTTTAGAATTAAATTCAAAGTCCATTTTTAATGCTTTAAAAAACAATGAAGGAGAGTTTTCTCATTCTGCAATTTGTTTTGCAGATCAACAATTAGCAAGTGGGAACAGTATTAAAAATATTTTGTCAGAACTTTTTGATTCAAAAGATGCAAATGGTAATTTTTCTTCAGAAATGTCTGATATTAGCAGTGATTTAAAAGGTGTTTTTTCTCAAGACAAATATAATTTAGTTAAAATTATTGCAAATTCTTTTTCTAAAGAAAAACATGAAGAGTGCAAACATTTTATAGAATTTGCAAAATCAATAAATGACGAAGAAAATTTTAATGAAATTTTATCTTGTATTTTTAAGTTAAAAGAAAATAAGGTTCTTGGACTTGACTATAATGAAGATTCCTTAAATTTGGTAAAAGAATTGTTTTATGCTTCATATAAGAATATAGAAATTGTTGAAACTTTGTTAAATGAATTAGGTATACCATACAAAGAGCTTTCTCAAGATGATTTAAATGTTTTAAAAGATTTTTTAAGCAATGTAGAAAAAGAAGACATGAATTCATATATAAATGCTGCGAAATGGAAGGCTGGTAGTAAAAAAGATAAGTTTGATATAAATCTTTTATCAAAATATCTTGATATATATAAACAAAATAGGTTAATATTCAACGCAAAAGATGTGGATTACCTTTCTGGATGTTTTGCTTTAGAAGAGGATGATAGGGCTATTTCTCTTTTTCAAAAGTTGTATACTGTCAGTTGGCAAGATAAATATGGAAATGAAGAAAAAATAGATAAATCCGGATTGAATTTTATTTTAGGTATGCTTTGTAAAGAAAAGGATGGAGTTGCTACAAGAAAATGTTATCCACCAGTGTTGGATAAATTATCAAAACTTTTGGAAATGAAATTACCAATGTATTCTAAAGAAATTTTCGAAACTTTTATGTATTACGGTGAAATAGAGCTTGTTGAAAGGCTAGAAAAAGTTGATTTTGAAGAATTAGGTATAAAACCTGAGCAAGTTGTTAATGGTATTTTTAAAGTAGTAACAGAAGAAGAACTTTTGAAATTTAAAAAATATTTGAAAGATTATTTAAAAGATAAAGATGTCGAAAAAACCAATATAAAATTAAATCCAAATATTTCAAGTATAGTTGAAGTTTATACCAGTGATGGTAATAATAAAACTACTTTTTTATACGATTTTAAAAAAGGCACGACTATTGCAGAATTAAAAGAAAATCGAAGTGCTAATAAAATCATAAGGATACAAAAAGATTTTCAAAATAATTCAATTTCAAAACAAAAATTTATTATAGAAAATGATTCAAATGTTGATGATTATTATGAAAATTTATTAGAACAGACTTTCGAAAAGTACGATAAAAATGGAAATTTTTTATTTTCAGAAGTAATACAAAAATCTGATATAAAGAATATTTTTAATGTAAAAAGAGTTTATGCTGATGGACGTGAAGTCAATATTTGTAATGCTTATAAAAATATATATGGTAACACGGTTGTTGAAAAAAATATGGAATCTTTTGATGGAACAAAAACTAAATACAGATATGAAGATGATCCTCAGGGTAACCGAATAATTGATTATAAAATTACAGATAAAAAAGGAAAAGTTCTTATGAATCAGTCTGTAAGTTTTGAGGTTGTTGACTTAAATCACTTTATTTCTACAAGAAATAATAAAAAGTTTGATATTCATTTTTATAAAGATAATATTGTTATTAAAAATTTAGAGAATAACGAAATTAAAAATATAAAACTAAAAAATTTTACTAGAAATACTCAAGAGAAAGTTTTAAAAATTTTGAAACAACTTCCAGGAGAAGAGCTTTTCGCTATGAAAAAACTAGATTTAAAAGCTTTTTGCTTTGATGAAAATATTGAAAATGCTTCTTTTTATCCTAATGAAACTGCTATATTATTTAGTGATAAGTTTCTTGATTTGGGGGTTGCATTACATGAATGGGGACATGCAAAAGATATAATGGCATTTAAACAAATAAACGAAGAGATATCAAATGATAAAAAATTAAGAAAAATATATGAAGAAGAAAAAGAAGCTTTTCGTGCTAATTTTAGTGAAGCTCAGTTAAGCCATATTGGCTATTTTGCTGCAGATTATCACTATCTTGGTAAAGATAAAGCAATAAAAGAAGGTATTGCTGAAACAAACACAATTTTATCAATTATTCCACAAAATGAAAGTCAATCTATTCGCTCTCAATACTGGCAGCAATATTTTCCTAGAACAATAGCATATCTTTCAAATTTGCTTAATTGAATATGATGTTTTATCCTATATCTTTTTTGAACTCTTTGCCACCAACAATTTTTAGGTGTCTTTCGTGGCCATCTCCAATGCTTATTGATTCAAGATTGTGCTGTTCAACAAGCTCGTGTTGCATTTTTCTTATTTGTTGATTTTGAGGAGATAGCTCTATATCTTCTCCGTTTTCAAGAACTTTTTGTATTGCTTCTTTTGCTTCATCCAGTGCTTCTTCTGTTTCATCGTGGAAGACAATCCTGTTATCATCTTTTAGCCCTAGAGCTTCTTTCAACACTTTTTGCACTTGAGATGTTGAGTTTGAACGTACATAATATATTGGTAGTCTGTATTCATTTGCAATACTGAGGATTTTGTTGCCGCTTTTGGCAAAGTTTTTGTGTGCAATAATTATATCAGCATCATCTATATTTTTTGTTAGTTCTGCGTTTAGGTTTAGTCTTTCGATTGATTTATCCATTATCGAGCGAGACACAGCGTAGATGTATATTTTTTTATACCCTTTTACCTCATTTACATATTTTTCTCTCGAAAAACTAAAATTTAAAGAATTATTAGCAGAGGTAATTTTGTTATCCAGTTGATTTATTTTTTCGACAAGAGAACTTTCTTGTTGAGGTTGAGACATATCAACTTTTCTGATAACAGGTTTTATTGGCCAGCCTCTTAATATACAGTCTACAGCTTCTGCTGTATCAGGATAAACAGCAAGTGTATTTCTGTCTATTATTTCAATAACTATATCAAAAGTGGGCTGTTTTTCTCTTTCTAAAACAGTTTTTTGGCAAGCCCTTCTTTTTGCTTCATCATCACCTAAAGTTACAGATTGAATACCTCCGACAAGGTCTGACAAAACAGGGTTTTTGATTAAATTTTCAAGTGAATTCCCGTGAGCTGTTGCTATAAGCATAACGCCACGTTCTGCAATAGTTCTTGCTGCTTGGGCTTCTGCTTCAGTACCGATTTCATCAACAACTATAACTTCTGGTGTATGGTTTTCAACCGCTTCAATCATTATATCTTTTTGAAATTCCGGTTGTGTAACCTGCATTCGTCTTGCGTGTCCGATAGCTGGATGTGGTGTATCTCCGTCGCCGGCAATTTCGTTTGATGTATCAACTACAACTACACGTTTATGCAACTCATCTGCAACAAGTCTTGAGATTTCTCTTAGTTTTGTTGTTTTGCCTACCCCAGGTCGTCCTAAAAACAAAATACTCTTATTTTGTACAACGAAATCCTTTATGCAAGCTATTGTTCCTGTAACAACTCTCCCTATTCTGCAAGTTAATCCTACAATTTTTCCTTGGCGATTTCTTATGGCACTAATTCTGTGTAATGTTCCGGGAATTCCTGAACGATTATCTTTTGTAAACTCTTGTACCCGCTCCGTTATGTATTTTATATCATCATCAACAATTAAGTCATCTCCAAGGTAATCGATGGAGCCTCCGGCATGCCTAATTTCAGGCTGTCTGCCTAAATCCAAAACCAACTCGATTACGTCATCTAATGTTTCATGGCTCAAGCATTTTGTGATTTTGGGTGGTAGAATTTCAATTAACCTATCCAGGTCACTGTGAAATTGTACTTTGTTCATATATTTTTTTGCCCTTTCAATCGGCTAATACTTACACTTTGATATTTAGTTGTCAATTTTCTCCTGTGTTTTTATTACCTTCATTTACATTATAACATTATTTTTAATGAAGGGCATTATATAAACGTACTACTTCCGTAGTAAATTTACATATCTTTATAAAAACATTCACTAAAAAATTTATTCAATTATTGTATATGGCATGTTCAAATTTTTCATATCTTCAGGAGAAATTTCATTGTCATCATCATTTAAATTTTTTAAAGATTTATCAAATTTTGAATAGTTAGTTTTTATATTATTTATTTCATCTATTCTTTCTTGTGCGTTGTTCAAATCAGGTCTGATTTTTATTGCATTATTATAATGGTATTTTGCTTTTGGTATATCATCCATTTTTTCATAACAAAGTCCCATTTTGTAATTTGTGTTGTAGTCATATCTAAAGCCATGAGAATAAGCTTTATTGAAAAAATCTATTGCTTGAGAGTATTCACCTTCTCTAAAGAAGGTTTCTCCGAGATAATAGTTAACTTTAGGATTGTTTTCGTTATAATTTAATGCAATCATAAGAACATTTTTTGCATCTTTGAGTCTGTTTTGATGAAGTGCAACTCTGGCATGACCAACAAGTGCATTTTCGTTTGACAAATCTAATCTACTTGCTTGGTAGTAATAATATTTTGCTGAGTTCAAGTATTTATTCGAATTCGATTTATCTTGCAGTTTTTCGTAATAATCGAGAATTTTGTCTCCTTTGCTGCAGTATGCATTTGATTCTGAATCAAAAAATGTTTGTCGACAGTTTGCTTTTAATGTACTTAAAAACGACAAATTTATAATGATGAGTATAAAAATAATAAATATTTTTTTCATAAAAAAATTAAACTTAATAATTCACAACATTATTATTATAACATCATTAATATATGATATATTTGATATGTAAAATTAACTTATAAATAATAATATATTATTGCGGGAGAAGTAGGATTGACAGTACCGGATGTTTTAGCATTTTACGTATTGGCTGTTTTGATATTGGTGAGTGCATCTATGGTGATTTTGGCGCCAAGAATGTATTTGTCCGTTGTTTCTTTATTTTTTCTTGTTATCTTTTCTTCCTTTTTATATTTTGGTTTGAATGCTTCTTATATCGCTATATTTCAATTTTTGTTATGTGGTTTGTGTTTGTTTTTATACATATTTTTACTTCTCAAAAAAATTGGCAGACTTAATTTGCGCTTAAAGCTTGTATCTCCTTTTAAGTTGGTGTTTAGGACTTTTTTTGTATTTATTTTCGGTGTTTTAACGTATTTATTTTTTGTAGAAGAATTTTCAAATTCTCTTTTTGATGTTTTTTCTTTTGTATCAGAAAAGTCATCTGATGTAATTGATTTTGCTACACATATTTTCCCACTGCATTTGGTATTGATTTTAGTTGTAATCAGTGCAATAGTTATAAGAATCTTTTTACTTTCATATCAGAATAGTGAGGCTATTTCTGAAGATTCTAAACAAAAGGAGGGTAAAAATGATTGATAATCTTTTGAATATAGGATTAATGCATTATTTGGTTTTATCTTTTTTATTGTTTTTAATAGGTCTTGTAGGTGTTTTGGTATCAAGAAATCTTTTGAGAATAGTTATGTCTTTATTTATTTTGTCAGTTTCAATTGTGATTAATTTTATCGCATTTGGGTATTATTGTGACAATTCTTTGGACAATGCTAATATAATAAGTTTATTTGTTATTTTGATTTCTGCAATACAAACAATTATTGCGCTTGTAATTTTATACAAAATTTATTTGGCTAATGAGTTTTTAGATGCTGAAAAAACAAAAGATAAGGAGATATAATGGAGTTTTTTGTTGAAAATATAAATCTTGTTTTATTTCTGCCTCTAATAATGTGTTTGATAATAGGTTTTAATGGATTAATTTCTTTAAAAATAGATAAGAATACCTTATTTTTGATTAGTATTGTTTCAGCTGTTTTGTGTGTTATTTTTGCTGCTAATGCTTTTTGTTATTCTGTTATGAACAATATGTCTGTTTCTTCAGAATTTTGCTGGTTAAATTTAGATAGTTTGAATTTTTATCTTGGAACTCTTATTGATAAAATTTCTTCTGTTTTTATTTTTGTTATTGCTGTTTTAGAGCTGATTATTCAGCTATTTACTTATGTAAAAATGAAAGATGATTTTAATTATCCAAAACTATTGTTGTTATTAAATCTTTTTGCATTTTCGTTAACCGGTATATTTATCAGTCCGAATTTGTTTCAGTCATATTTATTTTGTGAAGTTGTCGGAGTAGCGAGTTATTTGTTGATTAATTTTGATTTTTCAAATAGAGAAGAATCAAAAGCTGGTATAAAATCTTTTATATACAACCGTTTTGGTGATTTGACACTGCTTTTTTGTGTTTTAACGATACTTTATTACTCAGTTGTTTATAATCAAATAACAAATTCTAATGCACTTGCTTATTCTAATATGAATGTAATATCGGCACTTGTTGATTCTATGTTAAGTGTACCGTTGTTTGCTATTTTTTGTTCTTTGTTGATATTTGTTATTGTAATGAAATTTGTACAGGCTTTTATTTATATTACATTTGAGAATTTGGATAAAAGTAGTTTTTCTAAAATAATTTTTGTACAGAACAGTTTTCTTGCATTCATTGGTATTTATTTGTTTTTAAGACTAAATTCATTTTTCTACGTATTAGGTGTTAATTGGATATGGACACTTTTGATATTGGCGTTGTTTATTATTTTAATCGCTGTTTTGAACAAATTATTTATGCCTTTTTGCAAATTTTTGGGATGGATAGAAAAGTATGTTGTTGAATTGATAATCAATATTTGTGAATGGTTAATTAGGGCTGTTTCTTACTTATGTACGAAGATTCAGGGAGGAAATTTTCAGTCATATTTAATTTATTCCATTATAGGTATAATATTGATTTTGGTTTTTGTATTAATGTTTTATGAAATGTTATTAAAAGTTTAAAATAAGTTATTACGGAGAAGTTTATGAATTTTTTATCTTTAATATGGCTTATATTTGCACCTATAATTGTGGCTTTAATCATAATGTTTCCAAAATTTCCTAATCATCAGGTAAAGATTAGAAGATTTGCAAAATGGTTTGCAAGTTTTCATTTTGTATATGCGTTGTTGTTTCTTGCATTTTTTGATACAAGTCTTTTTGGTATGTCATATGAAAAAGAGCTTACATTTTTTGGAATCTCTTGGCTAAAAAGTCTCGGTATAACTGCAAAATTTGCACTTGATGGAATTACTTTGTTGATGGTTGTTTTAACGACATTTGTTGTATTAATTACATTATTTATAAGTAAAATACACATACGTTCAAAGCATAAATTATATTATTCTATGGTGTTTTTACTTGAGGCTGCTGTTCTAGGTATTTTCTGCGCAAAAGATATGTTTATGTTTTTTGTATTTTGGGAGTTATCTTTGATCCCAATATATTTCCTTGTTTCTCAGTGGGGAAATTCTGAGGCCAGACGTGCCGCTATGAAATTTACTTTAGCTTCTTTTGTTGCAAATATGTTTTTGTTTTTTGGTATGTTAATACTTTATTATTACAATTTTGCTGTTAGCAATGTTTTGACAGCAAATATTGAAACATTGAATATGGATTCAAAGATTTATCCGCTTTGGTTTCAGATTACTGTTTTTGTAAACTTTTTAATAGGTTTTGTTATTCGTACACCGTTTGCATTTTTCCATAATTGGTATCCTGACATACAAAGTAAATCAGCAGCACCTGTTAATATACTTTTGTCTGGGCTTATATTGAATACTGGTGTTTATGGAATGATAAGATTTAATATGCAAGTTTTTCCAGAAATTTTTAAAATTTTTGCACCAGTATTAATGATATGGGGAATTGTAAATATAGTCTATGGAGGAGCTTTATCAATTGTCCAGCAAGGTATAAAAAAGATGGTTGCATATGCCAATATTGCAACTATGGGGTTTGTTATGGTTGGATTGAGTTGCTTAAATACTACAGGCTTTAATGGCGCGGTGTTTTGTGCGATAGCTGCATCTATTGTGTATAGTGCATTGTTTGTAATAATTTCGAGTATAGAATTTAGAACAAAAACAACTTATATAACAGCTTTGGGCGGTATAGGTCAGGTAATGCCAAAGTGTATGTATTTGGCATTGATTATTTGTTTTGCAACAATTGGTATGCCATTTTTGATTATGTTTACTCCTAAATTAATGGTCTTGACAGGAGCTATGTTTTCAAATCTTGATCAACAACTTATGGTAAAAATTGTGGCATTTATTGGCCTTGGCGCAATAGCTGTTTCTGCAGGTTACATAATGTATTTCTTTTATAAAGTTTTTTGTTCGGTTTTGTTGGATCAATGGAAAGGGATAAAAGATCTCAGCCCTCAAGAAACAGCAGTTTTAAGTGCTCTTTGTGCAGTTATTGTTTATCTCGGTATAAATCCGATGAATATTATTGCAGTATACCAATCTGTTTCAAGTATAATTTTAGATGTATTACAGGTATAGTTTTGAAATGGGGATTAAATGTCAGAAGTTATTGAAATGATAAAAAATGCATATATGCCTGAATTTATACTAATAATTTTTATTATTGTTAATATTTTGGCATCATTGTTTTTTGATACTCGTTTTTATAAGCTTTCAAAATGGATTTCATTGCTTGGGATAGCTGCTGCAATTGCTTCTACAATTAATCTTCAAATAGAACCTGATGCATATGCTTTTGAAGGGGCTTTTTTAACAAATATTTATACAGTATTTTTTAAGATATTAATTTTGATATGCGGTTTTTTTCTTGTTTTGCTTTCAAGAAATATGATTCGGGAAAAAAGAGATAGAGCATTTGAATATTTTACAGTATTTTTATCTGGTATTTTATTTGCAATGTGTGCTATTAGTGCGACTGATTTTGTAGGTTTATTTGTTTCTTTAGAAGCATTGGGCTTGAGTTGCTATCTTTTATTATCGTTTACCAAAAGTCCTAATGCTAAACAATTGACATTTGGATATTTAGTTCAAGGTGCAGTTGTTTCGGCATTATTTTTACTTGGTATGTCTTTGATATACGGAATGTGCGCACAGGTGAACTATGATCAAATTAGTCTTTATTTTGCAAATGCCAATATTATGCAGACACAACCTCAAATTCTTTTAACTTTTTCTATGATTCTTATGATATCAACTATTTTATTCAAGCTTGGTATTGCTCCTTTTTCCAGTTGGTTGCCTGACACTTTTCAAGGAACGAGTTATCCTATTGGTGCTTATATGTCTACTGTTTGTGTAATTTCTTGTTTTGGGGTTTTGGCAAAACTTTTAATGATTTTTTTAAATTATACTTTTACAATGAGGATTGTTTTTGCAACACTTGCTGTAATAACAATACTTTTAAGTTCTCTTTCTTCTATTAGACAGGAAAATATTAAAAGAATCATGGCATATTCAATGAGCGTGCATTCTGCTATAATGCTTTTAGGGCTTTGTGTTTTTTCTGTATATAGTCTTTCAAGCGTAATGTTTTATCTTTTTAGCTATGTAATTGCAAATATTGGTGCTTGGGCTGCAATTATATTTCTTTATAATTCTGCAAAATTGCAAAATTTGAGTGATTTTAAGGGGCTTTGGTATAAAAGACAATATTTTGTATTTGCATTCACAGTTGTTTTGATTGCACTTGCAGGATTGGCACCAACAAGCGGTTTTGTTGCAAAGCTTTATATCTTTTCTGCTGTAGCACGTTCAGGTTTTATATTCTTGCCGTTTTTGATTATTGCAATGATAGCTTCTGTAATCACTATATATGCTTATTGGCGTATAATCAGGTGTATGTTTAGAAGAATAGAAACAGATATAGTTTTTGATGAAAGAGTAATTTCATCAAAGTTTATACTTTATGCTTGTTCTTTAGCTACGGTGATTGTATGTATATTGGCTGACAAAATTATTCAAATTTGTCAGTTTAGTGCATATTCTATGTAACAATATTATTTAATATTCTATACCTCTGTACCAGGCCCAAGTATTTCTTATTGGAGTATTGTTTTCTCCGCCTTTCCATTTGTCAGGTTTTATTACAAGGCTAAACGTATTGTCTGAATTTTTTTCAATATTCGAATTTTCTAATAACCTGTTAGGCATTTTTAAAACATCTTCTTTAACCATTTTTGCAAGTGTTTCAATATATTGATCTTCTGTTTCATGAGATGGGCTAAAATACTTTCCTACACCTATTTTGTGTCGAAGCATATATATAAGTGTTTCGTCTTTTTTCTTTAATCCTTCGAGTGTAGATTCTTTCAAAAACTGTTCTTGAGGTTTTCTGTTAAGAATGTCAAAATATGCTTTTTTCTGATCAAAGTATCTTATATCAATTTTTAAGCCAAGTTTGTCTCTGAATATGTCTAAAAACGATGTAAATTTCTTTGTACCTGATATATCAATGATTAAATTATCATCAAATTTTTCAAGTATTTTGGCTAATTTATTTGCTGCACTAAGAAGAGCACCTTCTAATTTTATTGGAAAAGATACTCCTGATATTATATCCTCAAGTGATTTGTGTATTGTAACTTTGGCTTTAAAAGAAGGAGTTTTTTTTGAAAATTTAATATTATTATTTTTTTTCTTTTGTAATTGTATATTATTAGTTTTATTGTTTATTTCATTTATTTTCATCTTAGCCCCCCGGAAATTCCCAGTAATAAGATGGTATGTTTTTGTTTTTATCATAGTTGTGATCGTATGATTTATATAACTCGGATACTATTTTTTCATCTGTTATATCATTGCAAAAATCAATTATTGTTTTTATTACGCCTTTTTCACCTTTTTCTTCAAGAGAAATCATTAAAGGATTATATTTACTTTCGAACAACCATCTGTCATACGAATATCCGTTGTTTTTGTAATCATCAATCATTTCTTGAGGAAATTTAAATTTGTCATTATTTTCTACGATATATTTTTTTAAATTGTCAAGATTATCTAAACTGGCTTTTATATTTAGAACTATTGTTCTGTCTATATCAGGGAAAATATTCAATTCCGCATCAAATTTATCTGAAAATCTTTCATTTAGTATTGGCGCTGCCCAACGTATTATATTCATAAGTTCTAATGAATCATAATATAGAGAACAGATTTCATCTTCTGAAAGTTCTCCCAGCTTCACAGAAGAAAAAGACGGAGATTGTTTAGTTTGGATGTGATGGGGTTTATAATAGGGAGAGCTAAACCTCGAGGTGACGGGATTAATTTTCATTTTAACACTCCTTTGTTGTATTTAATGTACCACTTATGTATATAAAAAGATATACAAATGACATTATATTGAGATTTTGTTACAAATTTAGTATTAAATTTCATGTATAATTTTTGTATGGCTAAGTTAAAAACTAAATGGATTTGTCAAAATTGTGGATATGAAACGCCAAAATACTTGGGTAAATGTCCAGACTGCGGGAAATGGGGTACTCTTGTTGAAGAGGTCTTTGATTCTAGTGTTCAACCTGTACTCAGTAAGTCTGTGATGAATGATACAAAGCCCTGTTTGATAAATGACATAGAACTTGATAATACTATTCGTTTTTCAACCGGTATAGAAGAATTTGACCGCGTTTTAGGCGGTGGGTTTGTTCAGGGTTCTATTGTACTTTTGGCAGGGGATCCTGGTATAGGTAAATCTACAATATTGCTTCAGACAAGTAAATATATCTGTAATGGGGATAGAAAAGCGCTTTATGTTTCAGCAGAAGAATCAGCTTCACAAGTAAAATTGAGAGCTAAAAGGCTTGGGGTTGAATCGAATTCTCTTTTTATATATTCACAAACAAATTTTGAAGCAATAAAAAATCAAATAGAAGAATTAAAACCGCAAGTCTTAATAATTGACAGTATTCAGGCTGTATATTCTGAAGCGATAACAAGTTCTCCCGGAAGCGTTTCTCAAATAAGAGAATGCACCAATATTCTTATGGATATAGCTAAAAATAAAAATATTACGGTTATTGTTATTGGTCATGTAACAAAGGAAGGAAACATTGCCGGTCCTAAAGTTCTTGAACATATGGTTGATACAGTAATTTATTTTGAGGGAGACAGATACAAATCATACAGACTTTTAAGATGTATGAAAAATCGTTTTGGCACAACTAATGAAGTCGGTGTTTTCAATATGTGTGATGACGGTCTGCACGAAATATCAAATCCCAGTGAAATGTTTTTAAACGAAAGAAACAATTCAGTTGCTCCAGGTAGTGTAGTTATTGCAACAAATGAAGGTACAAGACCGCTATTGATTGAGATACAAGCATTGGTCGGAACAACTCCTTATCCGTCACCAAGAAGAGTTTCTAATGGTATTGATTACAACAGGCTTTTGCAAATACTGGCTGTTTTAGAAAAACGTATTGGTTTGAATCTAAGCAAACAAGATGTATATGTAAATGTTATAGGTGGTATGGAAATTGATGAACCCGCAGCTGATTTAGGTGTTGCGTTGGCTGTTGCTACTTGTGCAAGAGATGTTATTGTTAGTCAAGATACTGTTATAGTTGGTGAAATTGGGCTTTCAGGTGAGATTAGAGCTGTGAACAATCTTGAAAAAAGAGTAAAAGAAGCAGAAAAATTAGGCTTTAAAAAAATCGTTGTTCCTGCATTGAACAAAATTAATAAAGATGAATTTAAAAATATTGAAATTGTTTTTGTTGCTCGCTTAATGGATGCAATTACAGCTTGTGTAAACAAGTAACTTAATTTATTGTGTATACTTTTTTGTAATATAAATAAGATCCTAAAATAAACAAGATTAAATTAGGTATCCATGCAGCAAGCAAGGGAGTAATTTTCATTTCTTCACCAAGAGACAATGACAGTGCTCTTAAAAGATAATATAAAAATATGATTAAAATACTAAATAAAAAACCTCTGTTGTAGCGGATTCTAGGTGGAGTGATAGCCAATGGAACTCCCAGCAATACTAAAACCAATGTTGTGAAAGGAAAAGCAAATTTGTTATGCAATTCTATTTTAAAAATAGAATGCATTTTAGGGTCATGGTGTTTCTTTGCATTATTTTCTACATATTTCCAAAGAGCAATGACATTGTATTGAGTCGCTTCATCTTCTGTTAATTTGTCTTTTACATCCATACCAAAATCAGCAGTTGTTTCTGCAAACCAAACGCTGTTTAATATATTTTCTTTTTTGGTCATTGTGTAGGCTGCACCTTTAATAAACTGCCAACCATCAGGACTTGTTCTGCCTGATTGTGATTGAATAACTTTTAGGGCATCTTTTTCTGAAAAATCCACTACTGTTACATTTTTGAGCATATTATCTTCGCATTTTTGAACGAAGAAGAGTCTTTTCATCGAATTGCCGCCATCTGGTGAAGATTGTGTCTCTTTAAATGTAAAATTTTGTTTGCCGTTTGGAATATTTTTTTGTCCCAACGCCCATACAGCAAGCGTTTTTGATTGAGAATTTGTAATTGGTACTATTGTTTCATTTACAATAAAGGTAAAAAGGCTCATAACTGCAGCAAATATAAATATTGGTTTTGCGATACGGTTTAAACCTATACCACAAGCTCTCATAACAGTAATTTCTGATGAAAGACTAAGTTTATTTAGTGTCATTACAGTAGAGAATAATACACTCATAGGTATTGCCATTACTATAACTTGAGGCAGATTTAAAAGAACAATCATCAATGCAACATTAAACGGTATTCCATATAATGTAATTTGTTTTATTAAAGTTATAAAAGTATCAGATGCAAAAATAATAGAAGTAAATATAATAATACCCATTATAAAAATTTCAAGAACCTGAAATAGTATGTACCTGTCAAGAATAGTCATACGATCTTTGATACTGTTTAGTTTTTCTAATTCAGGTTGTGCTTTTTCTCTCAGCTCTGTAAGCACTTCCTTGATATTTTCTTTATCCATCTGATTTACTCTGTTAGTTATTATGTTCAATTTGGTCTTGTTTTATGAAAAGGCATTGTGCTTCAAGTTTTTTGTCTTCCATGTTTTTCATCAAATCTTTTATTGATTTGATTTTTCCTAAAGCAAATCCTGCTTCTGCAAGAACAACACAATCGTTGCAAACTCTTATTCCTTCATATACAACCGAACCGGCAAGAGGTTTTTCTTCCCCGCAACACTGGCATTCAAATATATCAAATTCGCTGTCAGGGTTCTCTTCAATGTCATCCAGCTTCATTTGCTGTGCAACTGCTTGCATATCTTCAATAATTTTTAATTCTTCTTCTTTGTTCATAGAAATTATTATAACTTAATTAAAAAAATTTGTCTGACTTTTTCATTATTGACGTTTTTTTCTTAATATTATAATATAATGTTGGAATTACAACATGTTGGAGTTGCAACATAAATGGAGAATTTGGAGAAAGATTATTTAAATTGTTATGCCAGATCTTTTCCTTATTTAATAGATAAGACATCTGTTTATTTAAGGTTAAGAGGTGCTAATTTGTTAAATGAATTGGGTGCAGATATTACGCTTGAACAATTTATAACTCTAGATGCTATATCAAGTTTTGATGGTATTTGTCAAAGAGATTTGGCCAAAATTCTTTTAAAAGATCGTTCGAATGTGACAAGAATTTTAAATATTTTGGAAAATAAAAATTTGATTGCAAGAGAGACTTCTAATAAAGGAAATAGAGTAGTAAAAGTAGCTCAAATTACCAAAAAAGGTATTGATGTACTTTCTAAATATCAAAATAAAATGAAAGATGATATGAATAGATTTTTAGCCCAATTTGATAGTCAAAAATTGGAAATTACAGCAGAAATGCTTGCAGAAATTTCTGCAAAAATAAGTGAAAACGCAAGTATACAAATATAAAGAAATAATTTTAGATGGGAATAATACAAGAAAATAAAGCACCTATTAATCCTTGGCTTACAACAATAGCTGTAATGAGCGCAGCTTTTATGTTTGTTTTGGATGGAACCATTGCAAACGTTGCCTTACCTCAGATGGCAGGGAGTTTTTCTTCTAGCAATGATGAAGCAACTTGGATTTTGACCAGTTATTTGATTGCAAGCGGTATAGTCGTACCTTCTGTAGATTGGTTTAGCAAACTTTTTGGCAGAAAACAGTTTTTTATAGGATGCATATTAATTTTTACCGTTGCTTCTTTATTCTGTGGAATGTCGACTTCTCTCGATATGATGATTTTATCAAGGGTCTTGCAAGGTGTTGGTGGTGGGGCATTGTTACCTGTTTCACAGGCTATTTTGCTTGAGGCTTTTCCTTTAGAAAAAAGAGCCCTTGCTATGTCTATTTTTGGTTTTGGAGTTGTTGTTGCTCCGGTAATCGGACCTATATTGGGAGGTTGGCTAACTGATAACTGGTCTTGGAATTGGATTTTCTTTATTAATATACCTTTTGGTATACTTGCTACAATTACTTCTAAATTGTGGATATATGATCCTCCATATGCGATGAAGCAAAAAAATCCTAAAATTGATTTTGTTGGTTTTACATTTTTGATAATTTGGTTAGTTACTTTTCAAGTTTTTTTAGATAAGGGTAATAATGCTGACTGGTTTGGTTCAGAATGGATTTGTTGGACCTTCGGTGTTTCAATGTTTGCAATGGTTTTATTTATTTATTCTCAAATTGTTCAAAAAGATTCAATCATTGATTTATCGGTATTTAAAGATAAGAGTTTTGTTGTAGGTACATTGATTTTGGTTATTGCAAATATGGTATTGTATGCATCTACTACTATTATGCCTTTGTTTTTACAAAATTTAATTGGGTATAATGCTTTTTGGAGTGGTTATTCTCTTATGCCTAGAGGTTTTGGCAGTGTACTAGCTATTTCTTTATACAGTGTAACTAACAAGATTTTTGATTTTCGTCTTTTAACTGCGATAGGCTTAATTGGTCTTGGTATTTCGAGTCTGATGTTTGGTTTTTTAAATCTTGAAATGTCAATGATGAGTATTATTATTCCAAACTTTATATTCGGTTTCTCTGTAGGTATGACAATTACTGTTTTAACTACAGCATCAATGGAAACAATATCTAATGCAAAGATGACAAATGCAAGCGGTGTTCAAAATCTTATAAAAAATTTAGGGGCAGCAATTGGTACATCACTTGTTGCTACTATGGTTTCAAGATATTCACAGGCTTTTCAACATAATTTGGTTGAATTTTTGAACCCTCAAAATTCTGTTTTTTCGGAGAAATTGGTAGCATTGACATCTTATTTCTGCCAGTATGATGTTTACGCAGTTGCATACCAAAAAGCTCATGGTATGTTGTATAACCAGCTTGTCCAACAATCTACACTTTGTGCATATATGGAGACATTTAGAGTATGGGGTATAATTAGTCTTTTATGTCTGCCATTGCTACTTTTGTACGGAAGAAGCAAAAAGAAAAACAATGCCTAATCTTTTTTTGCTTTGAATACCAAATAGTATTTTGATTCGCCGTAATATACAACTATCAAATACATATCACCTTCGATAATCTCTGTAACAATATAAGAACTTGGCGGTGGTGTTTTTTTAGATGAGTTTTTAAATAATTTATAAAAACCTTCTCTAACATTTTTGCAGAAGCTTTGCCATTTTGTGTATTTAGGTTCGGGTATTTTTGTATGATAAAAATCTACAGGCACAAGTTCTTTTTTTACGACGGGTATAATGTATTTTACTTTTCCTGCTTCTTTAAAAAATACGTAATCTTTTCCATACATTGTCCTTGGAGTAAGTATATAGTATCCTGCTGGAATTACTTGGCCTTTAAAATATACATCAGAGCTTAGCCTAAAAAGAGGGAATGGAGACCAGGCATATTTTTGGTAGTCTTCATTTTGATATGGATCTATTCCATGTACCAGTTCAAAATCAGCGGGATTTGTATTTTTATAAAGAGTTGCATAGTCTGTATTTGCAAGAACTTTAAAATTTATGCCTTGCAACAGCATTAACAAAACAGCAGATAACAATAAAAATTTATTCATAAGTTATATATTAATATATTTTTTTTCAAAATCAATATAACATATAGCAATTTTTTAATTGACGAGTTTTTATTTTGTGTGTAAAGTAATAGCTATGAAAAATCATGAATATATAAAATTGAATAATCGTTGGTGGCGCCTGTAATTTAAAGTACAGGCATGATTTGTTATACGATTAATTAATTTTTGTGATTTAAACCTGTACTTTTTGAGTTGTGCAGATTTAAGTTATAAGGATTATTCGTATGTCACTAAATTTAATAAATACTTTGAACCAACCTTTAAGAACCATGGCAAAATTTGTTTTGCATAATGAGCAAGCCTCGGGACTTTCTACGACGAGGTTTATTCAAGATACTTCAACTTGTCTTGTACCAAAGACAGTTTTTGCAAGAAGTAAAGAAGATTTGGCAGAAAATACTTTTTTGGAACTTACAGAAAGTGCGCTTGTCTATTTTGCTCCTGCTTTTATTGGGGAAAAAATTGCAAGAAAAGTTTATTCAAAAAATTTGTCAAATGAAGCAAAAAAATTTGTGGCAAAAAATGCAGTTGATTTAATCAATTCTAAAAGCCCATTAGTTAAAAAAGTTTTACCTATAAAAGCTGCTGTTGCTTTGAGTGCTTTATTTATCCCTTTATGTGAATATACATTAAATTACTTTAAAAATTTAATGACACTTAAAGTCTTTAACAAAAGTGATTTTAATAACATAGCAAATCTTGAAAATACTAAAGAAGATAAAAATTTTCAGAATAAAGTTAAACAAAGTTCTTTGAAAAATATAAAAAAAGCGGCAATTATATTTTGTTCTTGTTTAGGATTGGGAACCTTGATAGCCCAAAAAGGCGCAAATTCAAAATTTTTGCAAAATGTTTCAAAAGCTGTTCTTGCACCCGGAACTCAGTTTTTTAAAAATTCTAAAAAAGCAGAAAAATTTTTTAATAAATATTTTTCTCTTGATTTTGCATCTCAAAATGGCAAGTTAGTTTTAAGCAAAGGACAGTTAACTTCTACCGTCTTGATTGGTGGTGCTGGATATTTCGGTGCTTCTAAAGATAGAGGAAAACAAAATTTTTTAGAAACACTTTTTAGATTTCCATTAGTTGGTTTTTATATTATTACCGGCTCTGATTTGTTTGAAAAAACATTTAAAAAAATTCTTTTGAAAAAAGGAAATTGTAGAGAAACTATAAAAAAAGATTTAAAAACATTGACTTTTTCTGAGATTGCAGACTTGGCTAAAAATACAGCTCAAAAAAATAATACAAAAGTTGAAACGGAATTTAAAAAGCTAGCAAAGCAAAAAATAATTATTTTCTCAATACCATTTTTGTTTAGTATTGGATTTATGGGCTTTTTTGTAGCTGGAATTTCTAATCTTTTTACAAAGTATAGATTTAATAAGGAAAAGGTATCTCAAAAAAATACAAATAATTTTCTTTATAAAACCCAGTCAAAACCGGTATTTAAAGCATTTATGGTTTAGAATTATTTTATTAATATTTTTATGATATTATAATAAGGCTTATTATTTGAGAGTATAGTTATGAAGAATTTTTCTGCAAAAAATTTTCAGGGTAATAGAAGAAATATATCAATTTTTCTTTTATTATTGTGTTTTATGTTTTTTTCACCAATGGCAAACGCTTTAACGCATAAAGATAAAATAAATATTGTTGATAAAACAATAAAAGAATACACAAATAGTTTTAACAATAAAAATACTTGGTATCCTGTATTTCACTTGGCAGCAAAAGGAAATCAGATGGGGAATCCTACGGCTTTGGCTTTGTTTAATGGTTCTTATCATTTATTTTTTAAACAAAATATAAAAACACCAAAAGGTTCTGATTCTGTTTGGGGACATGTGTCAGGTCCTGATTTATTGCATTGGAAGTTCCAAAAAACTGCATTAGCTCCATCTGAACCTTACGATGAACAAGGTATTTTATCAGGAAGTGCTATAGTTGATGATGGTTTATTATATTTGCTTTATACAGGATATTCAGAAAAGAAATTAGAGCAAAAAATTGAAAGACATGAAACACAAAATCTTGCTATGAGCAAAGATGGTATAAATTTTGGTAAGTCTGCCAATAATCCTGTAATAAAAATGGCACCGCATTATTCTTATTTAGAATTTTCATCAGAAAAGTTTAAGGATCCATATGTATGGAAGTTGGAAGATAGATATTACGCAATTGTTGGTACGCAATATACAAAAACAAAAGATGGAGCTTTACTATTATTTAAAAGTAAAGATTTAAGAAATTGGGTTTGTATTAATGTCACAGCTTTAGGGCAAAAAGGCGAAATGGGTGATTTTTGGGAAAAACCATCTATTGTTCATATAAATGGAAATGATGTTTTGTCTTTTTCAACTTCTGGCATAAAACCGCATGGGAAAATGTTTTTGAATAAGACTCAATCAGGAGCTTTTGTTGGTAAATTAGATTATAACTCAGGAAAATTTTCTCAAAAGGGTGCATTTATGCTCTATGATTACGGCTTTGATTTTTATGCACCTCACTTTATAAAAACTTTAGATGGCAGAAATATTTTTATTGCATTTTTAGGTATGGACGGGACTCCTTTACCCGAAGAATTTGAAAACTGGTCAGGAATGATGACTTTACCAAGAGAATTAAAAATAGTTAATGGAAAAATTCTTACTTTGCCGATTAAAGAAATTGATTCTTTGCGTATACCTGAAATTTGTTTAAAAGATCAGACAGTAAATGGAGAAAAAGATTTTTCTGGTATCAAGGGTGAGACCTACGAACTTGATATTGTTGCAGATATGACTAATTCTAAAATGTTTACAATTAAATTAAGAAGCTCTGCAGCGCAAGAAACCCTATTAAGTTATAATAAAGACAGTAAAATTTTAAAATTGAATCGTGATAAATCCGGTTCTGTTTTAAAAGGTGAGCGTGAAGTTTCTTTGCCACTTGAAAATAATAAGTTAAAGCTTAGAATATTTGTAGACAAATCATCTATAGAAATTTTTGCTAATGATGGAGTAGCTGCAATGAGCAGTAGGATTTATCCGGATAAAAGTTCTGTACATATAAAATTTATTTCTGATGGAGAAACAAAGCTTGAAAAATTGAACTTTTATAAATTAAAGTCTGTTAATGACTAATATTTGCGCTATTGCTCCTAAGTGGAGCACAGTGGAACAATATAGATTTGTAGAGCAGAAGAACTGCTCTGCCAAACAAAAAATTTGAATAGTAAACTGCCGGTGTGGCTCAGTTGGTAGAGCAGGTCATTCGTAATGATCAGGTCGCAGGTTCGATCCCTGTCACCGGCAGTTCGTTCTTATTATTAATATTAATAATTCTCTTGTTTTATCTTAATAATTTTTTGACAACCAATTTTGTCTAAAATAAAATAAAAAAACATGAAGATTTCTATTGACGACATAAAAAATTCAAAGAATCAATCACTAAAAGTTGATTTTGACAATGAAGTTAAAGGCCTTGAAACCGAAGGCTCTGTTTGTGCAGAGCTCGTTTTCAGTGCGTATGGTTCATATATAAATGTCAAAGGAAAAATTGTTGCAAATGTTAAGCTAGTTTGCGACAGATGTTTAAAAGATTTTGTACAAAAAATTGATGTCGATGTGGATGAGACATACACCTTGGGACGTCTAAAATCATCTTCAGAAGCGCATAGCGGGCAGGAGATTGAATTAAAAGACGGAGATTTTGTTACTGAATTAGCAGGCGAACAAGAAATTGATGTTGATGATTTAATTTATCAATCTGTAACATTAAACATTCCAAATCCGTGTGTTTGTGATATAAATTGTGTAGGAGATTCTGAAATTGAAAAATATATAAAAAAAGAAGTTTCAGATCCAAGGTTGGATGTTTTTAAGGCAATTAAGATAAAAAAAGAAGGAAAATAAAAATGGCAGTACCAAAGAAAAGAACAGGTGCATCAGCACAAGGACACAGAAGATCAAACTGGAAAGCAACAGTACCGGAAACTACTGTTTGCCCAAATTGTGGTGAATTAGTTTTGACTCATACTGTTTGCACAGCTTGCGGACAATATAAAGGTAAAGTTGTTTCAAGAAAAGCTGAAGGCTTTGTTGAAGAAGTTAAAGCTGAGCCTAAAAAAGCTGTAAAAGCTAAAAAAGCTCCTGCTAAAAAAGCTAAAAAAGCTGAAGCTGTAGAAGTAAAAGAAGAAACAAAAGTGGAAGAAACTGTTGTTGAAGAAACAAAAACAGAAGAAGTTAAAGCAGAAGCTTCTACTGAAGAAACAACAGAAGAAAAATCTTCTGAAGAATAAGAATTATTTGCGCCGATTAATTTCGGCGCAATATTAAAAATTTAACAAAGTAAACAGTTGGATGTATAATTAATTAGATAGTTTATAGGGAGAAGAGTTCTGGTATGACAAGGATAGCTATTGATGCAATGGGTGGCGATCACGCACCACATGAAATAGTAAAAGGTGCTTTATGGGCTGCTGATGAATATAATGTTGCAATTGAACTTGTCGGTAAAGAAGATGAAATTCAAAAAGTTATCGAGGATGTCAGACGTAATGGTATAAGAACTGCAAATTTAAACTCCCCTAAAGGTAGAATAAGAGTTGATGTTGATAAACTCGATATAAAGATTACTCCTGCATCAGAAGTAATAGAAATGGGTGAAGCACCAGGTGCTGCTATAAGAAAGAAAAAAGATTCTTCTATTGTATTAGCGGTTAAAGCTGTTGCTACAGACAGTTCACAAGCTGTTGTTGCTGCAGGTTCTACAGGGGCAGCAATGGCATCAAGTTTGTTTGGCCTTGGCAGATTGCCGGGTATTGAAAGACCTGCTATTGCTACTACACTGCCTACAATGAAAAAACCTGTTGTAATGATTGATTCAGGTGCTAACAGTAACTGTACAGCTAGCATGCTTTATCAATTTGCTATAATGGGAAGTGCTTTTTCTAAAAATGTTTTAGGTGTCGAAAAACCTAGAATTGGTGTTTTAAATATTGGTGAAGAAGCTGGAAAAGGTAACGAGTTGGCACAAGCTGCATACAAACTTCTTGAAGACAACAAAGACGGTCTTAATTTCGTTGGAAATATAGAAGGTAAAGAAATATTCTTAGGCGATTGTGATGTTGTTGTTTGTGACGGTTTTGTCGGTAATGTTGCATTAAAAAGTATTGAAGGTGCTTCTTCAATGTTATTCAAAATGATTATGCAGGAATTTAAAAGAGATCCTATTTCTATGATTATTGGTTTGCTTGCAAAATCAGCAATGAAAAGAATTTTTAAAAGAATTAATTATGAAGAATTTGGCGGTGCATTGCTTCTTGGTGTTAAGGGTATTACAGTTATTTCTCATGGCAGAAGTATGGCTTATGCAATAAAGAATGCTGTAAGAGTCGCAAAAGAAGCTGTCGAATCAGAAGTTAATAAGAAAATATCAGAATTTTACGAAGGATAGATTTTATGTCATTAAATTTAATCCCTGTTATGATTGCAGGCGTAGGTTATGGTGTACCTGAAACAGTAATTACAAACGATGATTTAACAAAGCTTGTTGATACAAGTGATGAATGGATTACTACAAGAACCGGAATTAAAGAAAGACGTGTTGTTTCCGGTGAAGAAAATGCTGTTACTTTGGGTATAAAAGCAGCACAAAATGCACTTGAAAAAGCAAAAATGGATGCTAAAGATATTGATATGATTATTGCTGCAGCCTCAGTACCTGCTCACCCATATCCTTCAACTGCTTGTGAAATTCAGGCTGCTATTGGTGCAGATAATGCGGCAGCTTTTGATATTACAGCTGCTTGTACAGGTATGATTTATGCAATGAATATAGCTAAAGCTTTTATTTCATCAGGAATTTATAAAAATATTTTGTTAGTTGCTACGGATGCAAATTCAAAATATATAGATTGGTATGATAGAACTAGCTGTGTTCTTTTTGGAGATGGCGCTGGTGCTTTTGTATTAAAAGAATCTGTTGATGGAGTTGATGATATCATTGCAATGGATATGCATTCAAATGGAAAAGACGGTGATTTTATAAAAATGCCTATGAATGGTGAAAATTGTCCATTGGTAGAACCTTGCGCACCTCAAAAACAAAAAATTGTTATGAATGGCAGAGAAGTATACAAGTTTGTAGTTACAACAATGCCTGAGTCAATAAGCAACTGTCTTGAAAAAGCAGGTTTGACACCTGATGATGTTGATTATTTAATACCTCACCAAGCTAACTATAGAATTATTGAAGCTATGGCATCAAGGTTAAATTATAATGATGACAAAATTATTGTAAATCTACAAAAATATGGTAATACCTCTGCCGCTTCAATTCCATTGGCAATGGCAGAAGGTATTGAAGAGGGAAAGATTAAATTACCTTGCAAGGCTATTTTGAGCGGCTTTGGTGCTGGTCTTACTTGGGGAACAGTTATTGTAAGACTTAGAGAAGGTATTGCATAGTTTTGTTAGCTTTAATTTGTTTTTATTTTAAAGCAATAAGATTAAAATAAGGAGAATTTTATATGGGAAAAGTTGCATTTGTATTCCCTGGTCAGGGCTCACAGTCTGTTGGAATGGGCAAGTCTTTATATGACACTTCTGCAAAAGCAAAAGAAATTTTTGAAAAAGCTGATGATATTTTAAATAGAGATATTTCAAAAATTTCTTTTGAAGGTCCTGAATCATTTTTAAAAGAAACTATTAATACTCAGCCTGCTATTTTAATTACATCTATAGCAGCGTTAGAAGCATTAAAAGAAAAAACAAATGTTAGACCAGATTGTGTAGCTGGTCATTCTTTAGGCGAGTATGGTGCGTATTATGCAGCTGATGTCGTGGATTTTGCAACAGCTATGAAATTGATTGATAAAAGAGCAAGAGAGATGAATGATGCGGCAATTAGAACAAAAGGTGCTATGACGGCTGTTATTGGCATGGAGAAAAATGCAATATTAGATGTTTTGACCCAAATTGATGGAATAGTTTCCGTTGCAAATTACAATTCACCTGCTCAAATTGTTATCACCGGTGAAGCTGATGCTGTCTCTAAAGCAAATGAAGCATTAAAAGAAGCCGGTGCAAAAAGAGTTATTCCTTTGCCTGTTTCTGGTGGTTTCCATTCTATGCTAATGGAAGAAGCAAGCGTTAAATTTTCAGAAATTTTAGATAATTGTGATATAAAGGATGCTAAAATTCCTGTATATACAAATGTTGATGCTGAACCTACAACTTCTGCAATAAGATTTAAGGCTAAAATGACTGCACAGATTTATTCTTCAGTTATGTGGACACAAACAATACAAAAAATGATAGCAGATGGTGTTGACACATTTGTTGAAATCGGTCCAGGTAAGGTGCTTGCGGGTTTGATTAAAAAAACTGATGCATCTGTAACAGTTTTAAATGTATATGATGTAGAATCTTTGAATAGTGCTGTTGAAGTGCTTAATAAATAGACATAAATTGTAAAATATACTAGAATTAAGAATCAGAAATTAAGGAGAAAATTATGTCAGAAAAAAAAGTTGCATTGATTACTGGTGCATCACAAGGTATAGGTAGAGTTACAGCTATAAAACTTGCAAGTTGCGGTTATGATATAGCTATCAACTACATTGGTCGTGAAGACGATGCTAAAGGTGTAAAAAAAGAGTGCGAAGCTTTTGGTGTAGAAGCTGAAATCTTTGAATTTGACGTAACAAATGTAGAAGCTGTTAATGCGGGTGTTGATGCAATTGTTAAAAGATTTGGAAGAATTGATGTCCTTGTTAACAATGCAGGTATTACAAAAGACGGTTTGTTCTTGCGTATGACTCCTGATCAATGGAATGCTGTTATCAATATTAACTTAACAGGTGCGTACAATGTTACTCACCCTGTTGTAAAAGTTATGATGAAACAAAGAATTGGTTCTATCATCAATATGTCAAGTATTGTTGGTGTTATGGGTAATGCAGGACAAGCTAACTATTCTGCTTCAAAAGCTGGTTTGATTGGTTTTACAAAATCCTTGGCTAAAGAACTCGGTTCAAGAAATATCAGAGTAAATGCAGTTGCTCCAGGATTTATCAAAACTGCTATGACAGAAGGTCTTGATAATAATGAAATCTATCAACATATTCCTTTGAGAAGAATGGGCGAAGCAGAGGATATTGCTACTGTTATTAAATTCTTGGCAGAAGACGCAACTTATGTAACAGGCCAAGTTATTGGTGTTGATGGTGGTCTTGTTGTATAAGTATTTCTTATAATTGACTTAAAAAAGAAGAGTTTTGCCTTGTATAAACTCTTCTTTTTTATTTTATAATTAATTTTGTAATTAATAAAAACTAAGTATATCATTTTTGTACTTTAATGATATAATTAATATCAAGATGGAGAAGAGAAATCTTAGTATTAGCACTCAGAATAAACTGATTCTGTTAGGTTTGGTAATCAGCACTTTGTTGATTGTTGGCTTAGCTGTTTTTGCTATTACAAATATTCAGCAAAAGATTTCGGAAGTATATAGTGGATTTGGTGAGATATTGACAAAAACACTGGCTATTGAAAGTGTAGAGATTACAAAAGACGTTCAGGAGTTTGATAAATTTTCTACACTTCAAGCTCATACAAAATCTATAATGGATAGTAATAATGAGATTGCTTTCATTGAATTTCAAAATGATAAAAATGAAGTTATTTATTCAAGCAAAAAAGATTTTCCAAATAGAGCAAAACAAGCATTGATTACTAGTTCTTCTCAACTTTTGGCAGACAATGCTGATGGGATAAAGATAAATATAGGTAAGGTTATTGTAGGTTTATCAGGTGGAGCAACAAAAGATATTTCTCATGCTACAAAAAATTCTATGTTGGTTGTTTTCACTGTTGCTTGGTTAGTATTTACGTTTGTTATTTTAATAAATACAATATTGATTACCCGTGAACTTTCAATGTTGCATCATGGGGTAAAAAAGATTTCAACTGGTGCTTTTGGGTATACGTTGGATGACAAGAATACATCAGGTGAAATTAAAGACCTTATCAATGCATTCAACGACATGTCTTTGAGACTTCATCAGTATGAAGAAAAAAATGTTGACCAACTTACTTTAGAACGCAATAAATTTGAAGCTGTTTTAATGAGTATTGTAAACGGTGTTGTAGTTTGTGACAACTATGACAATGTAGTGCTTGTTAACAATGCTGCTAAAAAAATGCTTGAAGTTGAAGATGAACAGATATTAAATACAAAAATCCAGATGTATTGTGATACAGATGGAGAACTCTGTTTTAAAGAAAAAATTGAACAATTTAAAGACACACCTCTTGATATTATGGAAAATAAACCTCTTGAGTTTAATATAGAGGTTGGTGACAAAATTCTTAAGTGTGTTATATCTCCAATGTTTTCTAAGAATCAGGATTATGTTGGATATGTAATTGTATTGATAGATGTTACTAAAGAAGTTGAAATTGACAAAATGAAAAGTAATTTCATCTCTAATGTCAGTCATGAATTGCGTACACCAGTTACAGTTCTAAGAACATATATAGATACACTTTATAACCATTCCGATGATTTTGATGAAAAGACAAATAAGGAATTTTTTGAAGTTATAAATAAAGAAGCTGCAAGACTTCAAAAAATGGTAAATGACATATTAGATTTTTCAAGACTTGAAGCAGGAAATGTTAAAGTCGAAAAAGAAATGACCAATATTGTACCTGTTATTGAGCAGGAAATTAAATGTATGCAGGTATTGGCGGAAGAAAAGAATATTACTTTTTCTATAATTAAAGAACCAAATCTTCCTGATATACCAATAAATGTTGATAGCATAGAAAGAGCTTTGAACAATTTATTGTCAAATGCAATAAAATATTCACCTGAAAACGGCAGAATAAAAGTTAGAGCAGAATTGGCAAAAGATCCTGCTTATGTAGAAATATCTGTTGAAGATCAAGGTTGTGGTATACCTGAAGAGCATCAGAAGAAAATTTTTGAACGTTTCTATCGTGTTGAAAATGATACTCATACTGTGAAAGGTACAGGATTAGGGTTGCATCTTGTTAAAATTACTATAGAAAAACATCACCAAGGTGAAGTCTTTGTTAAGAGCAAACCCGGTGATGGTTCTACATTTGGTTTTAGATTACCAATTAATCCTGTAGAGAATGTAGAAGAATAATTCGGTTTTTTGAATCTTCTAATAGTTTTTGCATTTTTCAAAAAAATATGCTTTAGGATGTTTACAAAATGGACACATTTCAGGTGCTTGCTCATTTTCAATATTGTAACCACATTTTGCACATTCCCAAGTTATTTTTTCTTCTTTTTTAAATACAGTGTCATTTTTAATATTTTTTAAAAGTTTTTTATATCTTGTCATATGCATTTTTTCAATAGTTCTTATTTTTTCAAAAAGAGATGCTATTTTTTCAAAACCTTCTTCTTTTGCATCTGCTGCAAAACGAGCATACATTTCTTCCCATTCATAGCTTTCAGCATTTATTGCTGTTTCTAAATTATTTATAGTATCAGATAGTTCCCCACCGTTAAGCAATTTAAACCATATTTTGGCATGTTGTTGTTCATTTGCTGCTGTTTCTTCAAAGATTCTAGCGATTTGTTCATATCCATCTTTTCTTGCTTGTTTGGAAAAGAAGGTATAGTTGTTTCTTGCTTTTGATTCTCCGCAGTATGCTTCATTGAGGTTTTTTTCTGTTTTTGTGCCTGCCAACTCTTTTGTGATGTAATTAATGAAATCTTCATTGTTCTCCTCTTTATAAGTCATATTCAAACTCCTTTATATTTAACAGAAATATTGAAGCATATGAGTGCATTATTTTTATTATTCAATTTGGCTAGATAATGTGTATAGTTTAGTTTGTTAAGTTTTGTAAATTGTGCAAAAGCCTTTATTTTTGATTTTTTTGAAGATTATTATTTTATTAAATTTTATTTATTAAGCAATTTTTTAGATAAAAAATTTTTTATATAAATACAGGAACGAGGAATCGAATAAGACATAGAAGGTCTTATATTTTAGAGGAATTAACAAAGATATTAGGGGATTAAATCATGGGAATAGGAATCTACAGTACAGCAGGTTGTTTACCATCAACAAGATGGCAATATGATATGTTTGGTGCAGATGGCACAGTTGGTTCAGCTATTATGTCCCCAAGTGATATGATGGGTGCTCTAAACGATACATTGCTTTTTAATAGCAATTGCGATGTTAATAGATTAGTTGCAAGTTCTACTGCACTTTATAATTTTACTACACCAATGATTAATTCATTTATGGCTCAGCTTGCTCAATATTGGCAGCAAATGATGACTGGTTTGAGCTGTTCAAATAACTTTAATGTAAATGCTCCAAATACAAATTTTGATTTTTCAGTTAATCGTCCTTCTCAGCCTTCTGTTGGCGTTGAAAGTACTGAAAGATTGTCTGAAGATAAACTTTTGTCTATGTTAGATAGACTTGGCAAAGGCAGTGCAAAAGATAGAATTAACCAAGTAATTGAAATTGACGGAAAAGAAATGACTTTACTTGAAAGATTGAAAGCACTTATTGAAGAATATCAAAAAGATCCTGAAAATGCAGCTCTTAGCAAGGAAAATTATCAAATGATTTGGGATATTTTAGATGAATATTCAAAAACAGGAACACTTTCCTCTGAAAATCTTGCAACCTTAAGAAAAATTGCATTAGATCCTAAAGTAAAATTGTCAGGAAACAATGAAGATGCAAATCCTAATGCTCGCTCAGCAAACTATGCAAATGGCCATTATACAATGGATGGACAAAATCAAATTGTAGCAGAAACATTCTTTAATGCTTTAGATGGTGCTTGCACAAATCAAGAAGATTTGGCCAGTGCTTGTAAAAATACAGATAAGTATAATGTTATCGAAGTATTAGACAAATTTGATAAGATAAATAAATTTGAAAATGACGAAACTCTCATTGAATCAATCTTTGATGATTGTAACAAATGGGGCAATGGAGTCTCTAAATGGTATAACTTTGGATGTAAAGGTGACGATGCAAAACCATACGTTGAATCTTTAGCGACAAATATGTATGAAAGAGCACAAGATATATCTGAATTGTCTAATTGCTCTCAAGAAACAAAAGATAATCTTAAAGCAAAATCTGAAGCTTTACAAAATGCAATAAATGCTATTAGTGATAAAACTCTTTCAGATGATATAAAATCAACAATTTCTAATGCATTTAATGAACTTAGAACCGCTATAAAAGAAGCAGAAATTCAAGTTTATGGCAAAGAAAATTAAAATATAAATAATTCAAATATAATAATTTATTCCTCGGTTTATTTTTAGGTATGGTAGGTTTCAAGGGCACAATATGTGCCCTTTATTTTTATTTATGTTTTTCTTCAAGTGCTTTTAATTCTTTTTGGTATGGTGAAATTTTATTTAACTTAAAGATTACCTCAGGTAAGACTTTAAGAACATAATCAATTTCTTCTTCTTTTGTAAAACGACTCAGGCTGAATCTTATACTTCCGTGAAGTGATTCAAAAGGTACTCCCATTGATTTTAATACATGACTTGGCTCCAAACTTCCTGAAGTACAGGCACTGCCTGAGCTTGCGCATATACCTAAATCACTCAAGTGAAGAAGTATTAATTCTCCTTCAATATATTGAAAACCAATATTTGTTGTATTTGGCACTCTATTTTCTGTTTCACCATTTATTTTGGCATTGTATATAGATTTAATAATTCCTTGTTCTAATTTGTCTCTGAGTCTTTTTACCTCAGACATTTCATATGAAAGTGATTTTTGTGCTAATTCGCAAGCTTCACCCAAACCAACAATATAAGGTACATTTTCAGTTCCGGCACGTTTACCTCGTTCTTGGTGGCCGCCTATTACAAAAGCAGGAAGTAGGGTGCCTGTTTTTACATATAACGCTCCTATACCTTTTGGCGCATGAATTTTGTGTCCGGCAATAGTCATTAAGTCTATATCTGTATTTTTTACATCTATAGGTATTTTGCCTGCTGCTTGAACTGCATCAACGTGAAATTTTATTTTTGGATTTATTTGTTTAACAAGTTTTGCTGCTTTTTCAACAGGAAGTATAACACCTGTTTCGTTGTTAGCATACATCATTGATACAATTGCAGTGTCATTTGTTATTGCATTTTTTAATTCATTTAAGTCTATATTACCTTTAGAATCAACACCGAGGTATGTAACATCATAACCTTGTTTTTCAAAGTATTTGAAAACATTTAATACAGCAGGATGTTCAACTTTGGTTGTTATTATGTGTTTTTTTGTTTTGTTTGCTTCTATGATTCCTCTTATTGCCATATTATCGCCTTCGGAACCTGAGGCTGTAAAAATTATTTCTTTTGAATCAGAAGCACCAAGAAAATTTTTTACTTGTTCTCTTGCTTTTGCTACAGCTTTTGCTGTTTGACCACCAAATCTGTGCATACTGGATGGGTTGCCGTAATATTCACAAAAATATGGCTTCATTGCTTCAAAAACTTTAGGGTCAACCATTGTTGTTGCATTATTATCTAAATATATTGTTTTTTCTGTCATTTTTATACCTCAACTACTTCAATATCAGCAGAAATATGTTCTTTTAATGAAGCTTCAACAAAGTTTTTTAAAGTATTAGACGAAAATTTACAAGATTTGCACATTCCTTTTAGTGATACAAAAACTTTATTTTCTTTTACATCAATTAACTCAATATCTCCGCCATCTTTTCGAAGTTCCGGTGCAATATGTTTTTCTATTACATTATTAACTTTTAAAATAAGTTGTGTTGTTGACATGTTTTTTATGTCAATTTTTTCTTTTTGGTTTTTTATTTCATCAATAATTTTTTGAATAGCAACGTGACATTGTCCGCAGGCTCCGCCTGCTTTTGTGTAGTTCATAACCTCTTCAAGGTCGGTTAAATTGTTTTCTTCAATAGCTTCTCTAAGATTTTTTTCTGTTACGTGATAACAATTACATATTATTTTGTCTTCACAGTGAGTTTTTGTGTCTTCGCCCTTGTAATTTGCAATAGCGTCTTCCAATGCTTCATGGCCCATTACAGAACAGTGCATTTTTTGAGGAGGTAAACCGCCTAATGCATCAGCAATTTGCTGATTTGTTATTTTAGAAGCTTCTTCAACTGTTAATCCCTTTAACATTTCTGTTAAAACGCTTGATGAAGCAACTGCTGAACCACAGCCAAATGTCTGAAATTTGGCATCTGTGATAACACCGTTGTCATCTATTTTTAAATATAATTTTAAAGCATCACCACAAACCAAAGAACCTGCTTCACCTATTGCAGAAGGGTTTTCTATTTCACCTACATTTCTTGGGTTTTTATAGTGATCCATTACCTTTTCTGTATAATCCCACATATTATTTCCCTTTATTTAAATTATCTTTTGCGTATGAACTTCTTTTATTACACGAACATTTTAACGCAAATTAAAATAGATTTAAACCGAAATATTTCTATATTTTTTACAAAAAAAATTCATTTTGTTATGATATCAAAATAAATTAACATATTATTGTTTATGTTTGTCCTATATGCGAAAATATACTGGTAAGGGGATAATAATATGCAAAAAAGATTATTAGTTGTTGATGATGACGATGAAATAAGAGAGTTGTTGGAGTTTGACCTTGCTCACAGCGGGTACAGTGTAGATACCGCAATTGATGGTATGGAGGGGTTAAACAAAGCTGTTTCAAATTATTACGATATAGTTCTTTTGGATGTGATGATGCCCAAAATGAACGGCTTTGATGTTTGTAAAAATTTGAGAAAAGTAAAACCTGATATTCCTGTTTTGTTGTTAACCGCTAAAGGTACAATTAATGATAAAACTCAAGGTTTTGATTGCGGAGCCGATGATTATCTTGTAAAACCTTTTGATATTCAAGAAGTTCTTTTGCGTGTTAAAGCTCTTTTGCGTAGAAACTCTGATAATTCAAATTCTGATAATTCTTTTAAAAAAGAAATCTTGAAAATGGGTGATATAGAGTTGTTTCCTGAATCTTTGGAAACTTCTGTTGAAGGTAAAAAAATAAAACTTACACCTACAGAATTTGAGATTTTGTATTGTTTGATGCAGCATTTTAATGATTCAGTTTCTCTAGCAGTTTTGCTTGATGAAGTATGGGGATATGATTCTGATGAGGATGTCCGTATGGTAAGAGTGCATGTCGGCGGGTTGCGTCAAAAAATTGAAAAAGATACAAAAAATCCTAAATATCTTCATACTGTTACAAATGTTGGATACAAACTTACTCCAATAAATGAATTATCGGAAGAAAATTAAATATGACAAAATTTAGAGATGTAAAAAGGCTAAAAATCGTAGAACAAATTATATTAGTTCTGCTTTTTGCTGTTATTATTCCAACAACTATTTGTGCAGTAATTATTAATAATATTAACCAACACGCAGTTAGAAATGAGCTGCAATATTCCGCAATGAGTATAGCTGAATCTATTGCATCAAATATAGAAACATTTTCTCGTTCAGGAGAAGATGAAATGAACCAAATTGTGCTTGCTTTAAAACATATTAAAGGTGATTATGAAAAAAATGTTTATATCAAAGATTTGTTGATAAATTCTGATTTAATAGAATCTTTGGAAATAATCAATAAAAACGATAAAGATAAATATAGATTTTGGGATGACTATTCTTTGTTTAGCAAAGATAAAGAAAGAATAGAAATATTAAAAAAACTTAATGATGGCCAAGCGATAATTGCTACTGTTGAAGCAAATGTTTTTGAAGATCAAGTTTTTAATATTTATAAAAAAGACGACAGACAAATTTATATTTTGAACAAAGATAACGAATTATTGGCTGCGCATAATTATAATAAAAAAGATTTTGAAAGAGTAACATATGCACTGCCTAAAAATTTAAAATACAATGAGGCTGTAATTTTTGGTAAAGTTAAAAACCAGCCTTTGGCATATTTTAAACTTAAAAAACCCGAAGCAACAATTATTGTTAATACCACACACCATATTACTAAAACAACAATTAATACTGCAAGATATAAAATTATGATGGCATTGCTTGTTTCAGCATTTTTTATAATTTTTGTTGTTGGTATTTATACATCTTATTTGTACATAAATATTAGACAGCTTTTTAAAGGTATTATAGCTCTTTCTAAAGGTAACTACAAACGTAAAGTTAGACTTTTATCAAATGTTTTTACTCCATATGAAACAGTTTTTCTTGCTATGGAGTTTAATAAAATGGCAGATGAAATTAACAATACGTACAGGCAATTAAAGCATTCTAACAAAGAACTGAAAAAATTAGATGAATTTCGTTCAAATTTAATTGATACAGTAAGCCATGAATTCAGAACACCATTAACTAGCATTAAAGGCTATACCTCAAGGCTTTTGAGACAAGATATAGAACTTGATGAAGAAACAAAACAAAAGTCATTGAAGATTATTAAAAATCAAGCAGAACGTCTTAGCCGTATGGTTGAAGATTTACTTGTTATACCTGATATTGAAGGTGCAAAGTTGAATTTGATACTAGAAAATGTCAATCTCTCAGATTCTTTAAACGATGCATTATTGTCAACAAAACATAAATACGATAGAGAAGTTAATGTTTCAATACCAAACGATTTTCCTGATATTGTTGCTGATTCTGACAGATTGGAACAGGTATTTATTAATATTTTAGAGAATGCTTATAAATATTCTTATCCTGATACACCAATAAATGTTGAAGTATCTCAAGAAAAATCAACAGCTGTAATTAAATTTTCAAATTCATCAGATTATATTCCAACGGAAAAATTAAATAAATTGTTTGGGAAATTTATTCGAATAGATGACAAAACAACGAGAACAACAAGGGGGACAGGTCTAGGGCTATTCATTGTTAAAGGGTTAGTCAAAGCAATGAACGGTTCTATTGAATTGGAATCTTATAAAGATAATAAATTTGTGGTTGTAATTAAACTGCCGATTTGTTCGTAAATTATTTTTGATATATCATTTTAAAACATACGGAGATATAGGAATTTAGTAATGAAATTAAAAGATACACTCGCAAAAGATTCTTTCAATTATGGGTATTTAAGTAAAAGAATTTATAAATATATTCATCCTTATTTGTTTAGAATAATACTTGGTTTAATTATTGCATTGCCTGTAGGTGCATTAGATGGTGTTATTGCATACGCTTTGAAACCATATATGGATGAAGTTTTGATTAAAAAGAATATGTTTCTTGCTTATCTGATTCCTTTCGGTGTTGTAGCATTTGCTGCTTTGCAAGGTGTTTTGAGATATCTAAATGACTATTTAACAAACTGGACCGGTCAAAAAGTTACTAACGATGTTAAAAAAGCTTTGTTTAATAAACTTGTTCATATGGATTCCAAATTCTATGATGAAAATTCATCCGGAATAATTTTAACAAGATATTGGTCAGATCCTGAAGCTGCCTCAAAAGGTATTTTGGATAATTTAAAAGCATTGATGAGTTCCGGTATTGGTGCTTTTGCTTTGATTGGTGTTATGCTGTATAACTCTTGGAAATTGGCACTTGTTGGAGTGGTAGTTCTTTGTATAGCTTTTATTCCTGCAGCAATTATTAGAAAAAGAATTAAAAATGCATCAAATATGACAATGAAAATTGGTGGGAATATTACTACTGATTTTAATGAAACATATTCCGGAAATAAGATTATTACTGCATATAATCTATCAGATTATCAATATAATAAGTATGCAAAAGAAATTCATGATTCTTTTGATGTAAACATGTCTTTGGTAAAAAGAGTTGCTTGGATGTCTCCTATAATGTATACAATTGCATCTTTTGGTATTGCATTTGTTCTCGCATTTGGTACATATCTCGTTCTGTCAGGTCAAATGACGAGTGGCAGTTTGTTATCCTTTGTTACATCATTATTGCTTTTGTATAAGCCTGTTAAAACATTAGGTAATACTTTGACAGGTCTGCAAACAATATTTGTTGCATTGTGCAGAACTTTTGAACTATTTGATATAGATGCAGAAATTAAAAGTAAAGAAAATGCTGTTGTGATAAATGGTATCAAAGATGGTGTTTCTCTTGAAAATGTTTGTTTTGAATATGTAGAAAATACACCTGTTTTAAAAAATATAAATTTAAAAGCATCAGTTGGTGAAACTGTTGCAATTGTGGGTAATTCAGGCGGTGGTAAAACAACTATAGCAAATCTTATACCAAGATTTTATGATGTAAAATCAGGCTCTATAAAGATTGACGGTATTGATATTAGAGACATCGAGCTAACATCATTAAGAAATAATATTTCCGTTGTATTTCAGGATAACTTCTTGTTTACAGGTACGATTAGAGAAAATCTTTTGATGGGTAATTTTAATGCTACAGATGAAGATTTAGAACGTGTTATAAAAGCTGCTCATTTAGATGAATTTTTAAATGAAATGCCAGATGGTATTGATACAGAAATTGGAGAAAGAGGTACAAGCTTGTCAGGTGGTCAAAGACAGCGAGTAGCTATTGCAAGAGCCATGTTGAAGGATTCTCCTATTGTTATTTTAGATGAAGCTACTTCTGCATTGGACAATAAATCAGAGGCTATTGTTCAAAAAGCATTGGATAATCTTATGCAAAATAAAACTGTATTTGTTATTGCTCACAGACTTTCAACAATTAAAAATGCTGATAAAATTGCTGTTATCAATGAAGGTGAACTTGTTGAACTTGGGACACATGATGAATTATTGGCAAGAGAAGATGGTTTCTATAAAAGATTGTATGAAATGCAATTTGCAAAATCTTCTGTAGTTGTTGCTGAATAATAATGCTTCTATGTTTTCATCTCATAATAAAAAGCCGCTCGACTTACTGATCGACCGGCAAAGTTTTCATCATGGAGAAAAGGAGTGGAAGAGAAAGTATAAAGAGAATTGGCTACATTAATATAATACCCGCATGGATATATAAATAACACATAAAAAATATATATTTACACATCTTAATAAATATACTAAAACCCGCACTATTTTTAAAAATGTGCTATATTAATAAGGAAAAGAAAATAAAAAATATTAAATAAAGCGTATTAGATTACAAAAAAAGAGTGGTTGATATGGGTCAAACAATTGCAGAAAAAATACTTTCAAAACATGCAGGATATGATGTTAAAGCAGGTGAATTGTGTATTGCAAAAGTCGATGTTGCTGCTGTTCAAGATGGGACAGGACCTTTGATGGTTCAAGAGTTTAAAAAACTTGGAAAAGCTAAACCCGCAAATCCTGACAGATGTATTTTGTTTATAGACCATGCTTCTCCTAGTCCGAGAAAAGAACTATCTAATACTCATATGGTTTTACGTGAATTTGCAAAAGAAACAGGTGCTGTTCTTTCTGAAACAGGGTGTGGTGTTTGTCATCAAAGACTTGTTGAGTCTTTTGTAAATCCGGGTGAGATATTGGTTGGTGCTGATTCTCATACCTGTACTTCTGGTGCTTTGGGTGCTTTTGCAACAGGTATGGGGTCAACAGATGTAGCTGTAGCTATGGCAATGGGTAAAACTTGGATGAAAGTGCCTGCAACTTTCAAAATTGTTGTTGAAGGTGAATTTCAAAAAGGTGTATATGCAAAAGATTTGATATTATATCTTATAGGTCTTATTGGTGCTGATGGTGCTACATATAAAGCACTTGAATTTCATGGTTCTACTATAAAAAATATGACTATGGCTGATAGATTTACTCTTGCTAATATGGCCGTAGAGGCAGGTGCGAAAGCAGGACTTTTTGAAACTGATAATATAACAAAAGATTATTTAAAATTAAGAGGAAGAGAAGACAAATTTGTTGAAATAAAAGCAGACGATGATGCTGTTTATGAAAGAGTTATAAATATTGATGCAACAAAGCTTGTACCAATGGTTTCTTGTCCTCATACTGTTGATAATACAAAGCCCGCGTCTGAACTTAAAGATGTAAAATTAAATCAAGTATTTATTGGTACTTGTACGAACGGTAGAATTGAAGATTTGAGAGTAGCTGCTGGTATATTAAAAGGAAGAACAGTTAATCCCGATGTTAGATTGATTATTGTACCAGCTTCTAAGGATGTCTACAAACAAGCTATAGAAGAGGGTTTGATATCTGTTTTTGTTGATGCTGGTGCTTCTATTTTAGCACCAGGATGCGGACCTTGTGTAGGAGTGCATGCAGGTATTCTTGGTGATGGGGAAGTTTGCTTGGCAACACAAAATAGAAATTTCCAAGGCAGAATGGGTAATACCAAAGGATTTATATACCTGTCATCTCCTGCAACTGCTGCATATAGTGCAATTAATGGTTATATAACTAGTCCGACGGACCTTGTTGCGGTGTAGGTTTGTTTTTAAAATTGTCGCTTGGTGCTGGCAGCCATGTAGCTTTTAGATGATTGAGGTATCCTTTTTTTCTAAGTTCAGCTATTGCTGAATTAACTTCGTATTTGAGAGTTTTAGATTCTGCATCTTTTCTAAATGCAATACCATAGCCTTCTTGAGTGTATCTTTGTGGTAGCATCATAAACTCAGGATGATCCATAATAAAACCTGCAATTATGGCATCATCTGTTGTCAATGCTTCTGCTTTTCTATTGAGCATACCGTTAAAGCCTGCTTGGTATGATTTATAACCTTGCAAAATTGCTTCCGGTGCAAAATATCTGAGATTTTTTTCGCCTGTTGTTCCAAGTATTATAATGACTCTTCTTCCGTTAAGATCACCTACTGTTTTTATAGAGGTGCCTTTTCTAATCATAATAGCTTGACCGGCATAAAAATATGGGATAGAAAAGTCAACAACTTCAAGTCTTTGAGGAGTGATTGTCATTGTTGCCGCTAGCATATCTACTTCACCTGAGCAAAGTTTTGAAATTCTGTCAGATGGTGTAACTTCTACAAATTTGACAAGTTTTTCATTCCCTAAAATCCTTTTAGCAATAAGGTGCGCCATATCAACATCGTAGCCTTGAAGTTTTCCATTTTCGACAAAACCAAATGGCTTTGAATCATAGCTAACACCAACTATTAATTCTCCACGTTTTTTTATAACAGACAGCAAATCTGTTTTTTCTTTTTTAGATGTGCATCCGGTTAGAAGTATTGATGAAATGATTATTAAGCTTAGTATGATTTTTTTTAACATATTTACCTCTATTAAAATAAATTATAAAAACAAAATGTTTGCAATTACTATGGCTGTTATTATTCCGACAATATCTGCCAAAATACCTGCAAGTAGTGCATGTCTGAATTTTTTAATTCCTACTGCACCGAAATAAACAGCAAGTACATAAAAAGTTGTTTCAGAGCTTCCCACCATTACAGCTGTTAGTTTTGTTACATAAGAATCAGGGCCGAATTGATGAGCAATGTCAGAAAATATACCTAATACCGCACTTCCGGAAAGTGATCTTACAATCATAACAGGTAAAACATCAACAGGAATATTGAATGTATTTAATACCTCTGAAAAAGCTTTTTGTGCCAATTCAATTGCTCCTGAAGCTCTTAACATTGATATAGCTGTTATAATTGCAATTAAATAAGGCACAATATTTATTGCTACTTTAAGCCCGTCTTTTGCACCATCAATAAATGTTTCATATACAGGTACTTTTTTTGTTATTCCAAAGATTAGTGAAACCATAATTATCAAAGGTATTAACCAGCTTGACATTATATCAATGCAATTTCTAATCATTTTGTACCTCCTCTTTTTCCGAGTTATTTATTTTTTCCGGAAGTTGAGCAGGTGTGATTTTCTCAAGTACTTTTACTATTATTATTGCGAAAATAAAAGTAATTGTTGTCACAATCAATGTTGGGAGAACGATTTCTGTAGGGTTTTTAGAACCGCAAGCAGCCAGTACTGCAATTACAGTTGCTGGTATAATTTGAAATCCGGCTGTGTTCATTGCAAGAAGTGTACACATTGCATTTGATGCTGTTTTTTTGTTTTTGTTAATTTTTTGCAGGTCTTCCATTGCTTTTATACCAATAGGTGTTGCTGCATTTGAAAGCCCAAAAGCATTTGCACTAAGATTTAGAGCAATATTCCCTATTGCCGGATTGTCTTTTGGAACATCTGGAAAAAGTTTTTTAGCAAAAGGTGTTATCAATTTTGCTACAATATCAACCAAACCTGATTTTTCTGCAATTTTCATAATACCAAGCCAGAATGCCATTATTCCTGCTAGGTATAATGAAATTTCAATTGATTTTTGCGCACCTATCCATATGGCATTTACCGTTTCATCAATCTTTCCGGTATATGCTGCTGAAATTACCGAGATTAGTATTATAAAAAACCATATGTAGTTCATTTTTAGTATAATTTATATCTTAAAACAGTATTATTTCCTTGTTCTGTTATATACATATTATTGTCTTTAATTATTAAATAATATGGATTTGTAATATTAGACATAAATGTATATATTTGACCGGCTTTGTTGATTTTTAATATGTTATTTTTTGCATAGTTTGCAACGTACAAGTTATCAGCTGCGTCAAATGCTAATCCTATTGGACCACCAAGCATATTGCTTTTTGTATAGAGTTGAGTTTGTCCGTTTGGCATAATTTTGTATATGCAGTTATCTGTATAACTAGCTACAAACAATACTCCTTGAGAGTTGATAGCAAGACCTGTAGGTCCTGAGAATTTGTCAATAATTTTTTTATTGTTTTCATTAGCTTTATTTACATTAGCCAATGCATTTTTTGCTGCTACTTTTTGTTGGGCTACAACAATTTGGTTTTTAAGCTCTTTTGCTCTTGAAGCAAATTCATCAGTATCTTTTATCTTTGTTATATAAAAAAGTGCTCTTTCATAGTTGCCGACTTTATAGTAAAGTTCGGCAAGTTTTATAATTGTTTCTGAATCATTAGGATCAAGTTGATTGATTTTTGAGAAACAAGAAATTGCTGATTGATAGCTTTTGAGGTATTCAAAGAGTGAACCCAAATTGTAATATGCATCTGTAAAATCCGGATCTTTTTCTATAGCAGATTTAAAAGATTGGATAGCTTTTGAATATTCACCTCTTGAATAGAAGTCCAAACCTTCATTGTAGTACAACGCACCTTCTGTTGAGTAAGCTTGTGCACAAGATGCAAATCCTGCACCAAGAATCATTGATAAACCTAAGATAACAAATAACTTTTTCATATTCACTCCAATTTATTAATTGTAATTTTTAACTATATTTCAGGTTGCTTTTTCCAAAAATCTGTTGCTTGTTCAAAATTATATGCCATATTGAACATTTTTTCTTCTTGTAAAGCTGGAGCAAGAATTTGAAGTCCAATCGGCATTCCATCTGCATCGTATCCGCAAGGTAAACTCATACCAGGTATACCCGCAAGGTTTGCACTGATAGTTCCAATATCAGTAAGGTACATACTCAACGGATCAGATATTTTTGAACCGATTTCAAACGCAGTGTTCGGACAGGTTGGTGAAACAAGTATATCTACTTTTTCAAATGCTCTGTCAAAATCTTCTTTGATTAGTCTTCTTAATTGTTGAGCTTTTTTATAATATGCGTCATAATAACCTGCACTAAGTGCATAAGTACCAAGCATTATTCTTCTTTTTACTTCGTCACCAAAGCCTTCTGCTCTTGTTTTTGTATACATTTCAAGAAGATTTTTAGGATCTTTTGTGCGATGACCATATTTTACTCCATCAAATCTTGCCAAGTTAGAGCTTGCTTCTGCTGTTGCAAGAATATAGTATACACCGATTGAATGTTCAAGCAAGGGCAATGAAATTTCAACAATTTCTGCACCAAGTTCTTTGTATTTTTGTATAGCTGATTCTATTGCTTTTTTTACATCAGCTGAAACACCTTCTCCAAGAAGTTCTTTAATTACTCCAACCTTAGAGCCTTTTATGTCTTTACAAAGTGCTTTAGAAAAAGCAGGTACAGGCATGTTCAATGATGTAGAATCATGAGGGTCATGACCACTAATAGCTTCTAATAATAATGCTGCATCTTCTACGCTTCTTGCAAATGGTCCGATTTGGTCTAATGAAGATGCAAAAGCTATCAAACCATATCTCGAAACTCTACCATATGTCGGTTTCATACCGACAATACCGCAAAAGCTTGCAGGAAGACGGATACTTCCACCTGTGTCAGAACCTAAAGCAAGTGTTGCTTCAAAACCTGCTACAGATGCTGCAGAACCTCCAGAACTACCGCCTGGAACTTTGTTTGTATCCCAAGGGTTTCTTGTTATTTTAAATGCAGAGTTTTCTGTAGATGAACCCATTGCAAATTCATCAAGATTAACTTTTCCAAGTATTGGAATTAAATTTTCTTTTAATTTTTTTGAAACTGTTGCATCATAAGGTGAAACAAAATTTTCTAAAATTTTGCTGGATGCTGTAGTCTTTGTATCTTTTAAATTTATATTATCTTTTAATGCTAAAGGTATACCTGCTAAAGGTGGTAGGTTTTCTCCTTTTGCTATTTTTTCATCTACTTCTTTTGCTGTTTGAAGAGCTTGTTCTTTACAAAGTGAATTAAATGCGCCAAGCTTTTCATCTATTTCTTCAATCCTTTTGTATTCTGCATTGACTAAATCTACAGCAGAAATTTCTTTATTTAAAAGAGCTTTTCTTTGCTCTGCTGATGTTTTTTTTAATAATTCTTCCATACTTCTCCCGTGCTCGGTAGAGCATAATATACTAATAACATTTTATCCTTATACTCATTATTATAATTGAAAAATAACTTCGTGTTTAAACTTAAAGTGATATTTGTGTGATTTGTAAATATTTGTTAAAACTTTTTTTAAAATTCTAAAGAATATAAAAACAAAGGTCGATAAATAATTTGTAAAAAGGAGTATCTAAATATGGGAATGTCAGCCTCTCAGGCAAGATATTTAACACTAACAGCAAGAAAGAATAATCTTGAGTTTGAAATACAACAAACAACTCAAGCAAAAATGCTTCTTGCTCAAGAAATGGATACTGAAGCTCTTTTATGGAGTAACGGTATGAATGTTCAGCATTTATACTATTCGCCTGATGGTAATGGTTCAAGTACTCAAGATATGCAAAGATTGTCTTATCAGCTGGTGACAAAATCGGTTGAAGATGGTGGCTTGGGTATGCAAGTTAAGGATTCTTACGGAAGACTAGTTGTTTCTGAATTGCCTGATCCTATGCCTGAAGGGAAAACAGTAAAAGATTATGCTGTTGAACCATATTGCGGACAAGCTGACTACTTTGAAAATAACCTAAAAACAGGTAATTGGGTAATTCAAAAAGATACAAGAGACGGCTGGGTTGATCAAACTATTGATGGTGCAGAATTCATTTATCAAGGTGTTGATTCCGGTGATTATGCAATTGCCAATGCTGATTATGATGCTAAAGTAGAAAGTCTTGAAAGAAAAGATAAGCAATTTGATATGCGTATTCAACAACTTTCAACAGAACAAAAAGCTATAGAAAATGAAATGGATTCTGTTAAAAAAGTTATAGACAAAAACATTGAAGAAACCTTCAAAACATTTGGCTAGATTTATTTTAATATAAGGATTTTTTGTGAGCTTTTTTATAAATCAAATATTCTTTTTGTTAACCTTTTTAATAACTATATTTGTTTTGAATATAGTTATTAAAACATGTATAAAAAATTTTTTATTGTTGAGATTTTCTTGCTTGTATATTAAAAATAGTCCTTAATTTGTCTTTTAATAAATTATTTTCTGCCGTTAACTTTTTGATTTTTTGTTGGAGTTCAGTATAATCGACATTTTCATTTTGTGCAGGCAGTTTAAAGTCATTTGAAATAATAAATCGTTTTTTAGCTTCTTCTTTTAGGTTAATAATTTTATCAATATCTTTATTAGCGACATATCCCATTTGAATTAGAAGTTCACCTATTTTTATTTTTGTTTCGGGATTTGATTCATTGTAGACTTTTTGTTTTCTTAATATGTCATCAAGTTCTTCTACGTTGATTTTATCAATTCTTTTAACATATTCTCCTAGTCTTATTTCGTTACCGAGATAGAATATACTTGCACTTATTATTAGACTTTGAGGATTTTTAACAAATTCACTTTTTATGCATTGAGAAAGAAATGTTGATGTTTGTTCGAGCGACCAAAAATTATTAAGAGTAATATCTATAATTCTTGAGCCGTTATCAATTCCTTTTAATAATTTATAAATATTAAAGTCTAAATTGTGTTCATGCGTTTCAAGTTCTTTTTTCCCTTTAAATGTAATTTCCGGAATATAAATAGGATAAATATCATCTGGATCATATTGAGAAGATAATCCTGGAATTTTTGATTCCAGATGCTTTTTTAAATCCAAACATATTACTTCTTGAACCCACAATGGTGCCGCATACACTATATCCGTAAGATTGCTTAAATAATTTTTTTCCATTTAACTCCAAAATCTCCATTAGCTTTTTGTTAAAATTGTGCTATAAATCCAATTATGTACTATAATATCATATATAGTCAGGTAATCAAAATTTTTTAAAGAGGTATCTGTGGGTCTAGATGGTTTTTCTATTGCAAATTTAGGTTTGAACAAAAATCTAACGTCTGCACAGCTTGCAAATGAAGCTGAAGCTACTGCTAGGCAAAGCCTTGAAAATCAAATAGCTGATGTTGATGGTATAGGAAAAAAAGAAAAAGTTGGTAAAAAAGATGAAGATGCCGCATTTAACGGTATGGTTCCTTTTATTGCCAATCCCAAAGAAGATGATGAAGAATCTCAAGAACAAGACGAACAATCTTCTGACGAAAATAATGATTCTGCTCAAGAATCACCTGTTGATGATATAGGTGACGAAGATGATGAAGCTCACAAATATCATTTTAAATTTAGTAAAGATAATATGATTGAGGTTTGGGATTCTGAAAAAAAAGAGTTGATAAAAACAATTTCACCAGAATCTGCATCAAAAGTTTTTAATAATTTTTCTAAGGTACCAGGGATATTTATAAACAGCGAAATTTAGTTAATTACTATTTCTGTTTCGTTTTTGTATACGACAAATCCTGATTTTGTATGGTTAGGACGTTTTATGTATTTTCTTAATGTATAAACAACAGAAGTTTTTAGTGCATTTTTTGCTGTTGAATATTGTTTTGCAATTTTTGCTATTTTTAAGATAGTATTGTCATTAATTTTTTGAGGATTTTTTTGTGATTTTACTATTATATGTGAACCTGGAGTGTTCAAAACATGAAACCACAAATCATCCGGTGAAGAAATTTTTGAATAAAGATAATCATTTTGTTTGTTATTTTTTCCAATGTAAACAGTTAATCCATCAACATCCATCTTTGTTATATTGATTTCTTTTTCTTTTTTCTTATTATTTAATTTTTTTGAATAATTATCATTATCAGCTTCAAATTCTGTTGATATTTCTTTTAATTCTGAAAATTTATCACATATTTCAATATCATATAAAATTTGATTGAAATAATTTATTTCCGAAATAGTTTTTTCTGACAATTCCTCTGCAATTTGTGATGATTTTTCCCCTTTATTATACAATGCAAAATATTTTTGAGCGTTTTCTATTACTGTTTTTGTTTCATCAAGCTCTATTTCTATATCTTTGTTTGTTTCATAATCTTTTAATAGTATATTTTTTTGACCTTGCTTTATATTATGTGCATTAGCTATTAAAAGATTACCTTTAGTCATATATGCATTATATTTTTCTTTTTTGTCTATTTGTTTTTGTTGAGCGGTTAATGTATTTTTTAATTTTTTTAACTCTTTATTGATTTTGTTTGTCAGGTTAAATTTTAGATTTGATGTAAGATTCTTTTCAATATGATATGAATAATAGTCATCAATTAGTGTGTTGATGTTTTGATAAATTTTTTCTTTTTTATTTATGCAGGAATATGTTTCATAGTTTTTTGAAACACTAAATTTGTGATTTTTATTTTCTAAAAATTCGTGCAGAGTGATATATAGAGTTTGTGTTTCTTCTGTTGATAATGTGTTTGATATTTTAAGCGGATTAATATTTTTTGATATGCAAATTTCTTCAGCAGTATACTGAGATAAAAAATAATATTTTGAACTGATAGTTTTTTTTAATGTTTCATCAGATTTTTTTAATGCACTTTCGAAACTATTGAATCGGGTTTTTAATATATCTTTTTTATTTTGGTGAGGTGGATATATATATGGTAAGCCTCCGGACAATTCTCTTTCTTTACTTTTTTCTGCACCAACATTGTGCGCACATCCTAAAATTATATTATTATCTGTATTGTATAGAATTATATTGCTGTGTTTTCCCATTAATTCTATACTCAAACATTCTTCAATTCTATCTCCGATTTCGTTGTATTTTTCAAAAGTAAGTTCCACAATTCTTTCGTAATTTGGCTTTGAAACTTTTATTATTTTTGCACCTTCCATATGCTTTCTCAAAAGCATACAGAACATAGGCGGCTGCTTTGGTATTTCGATGTTTCTCCTGTCTTCAAATTCTTTGTTTAAAAAACATAAATGAGGATAATCCGGATTTATATTTATGTATAGCTTTTTAGATTCACCATCTTTTCTCAGATTTAAAATAATATCTTTTCTTGTCGGTTGTTGTATTTTTTGTACACGAGAATTTTCAAGAAAAGACTTATTTTCATTAAAAAAAGCTTCGATAAGCATTGAATCGATTTGAAGCATTTTATCCTCTATTCATAAGTTGTTTCGTCATGAGGAAATTTTAACTCAAATATTTTTATTTTGGTGCTGCTGTTTTTTAGTCTAATCTGACCAATATACTCAGCAGGAATATTTTTGTCTAATTTGTTGAGGGTATTTTCTGTTACTATAATAGTTTTTCCAAATTCATTGCAAATATTTTCGATTCGTTCGACTATATCAACAGGTTCACCTAACACAGTAAAGTCAGAAACATTTGATGAGCCGATTTGTCCAATCAGTGCATTTCCTGTATTTATTGCTATTTTTACATTGAATGAATAATTTGTTGGATTTTTTTCTTCAAAACTCTGTTCATCATATTGAGCAAAATTCATGTTTTTTATACTCAAATTGTATTCATCTATTTTTTGGCTAATCTCTATTGCTGCTTTAATAGCATTTTCACTGTCTTTTCTTGCTTGAATCGGATATCCCCAGTATACAAGTACAGAATTACCGACAAATCTGTTAATTGTGCCATTGTATTTGAATATTATTTTTTCTATTTCATTAAATACATTATTTATTAATTCCACATATTTTTCCGGCGGCATTTCATCTGTTATGTGCAAATTATTTGATATATTGCAAGACATAACTGTAACATTTTTCACTGATGATTTTAAATTTAATCTGTGTGGCTTTGTTACTAGTTGCTTTAGGACATTTTCTGAAACAAGGTTGCCAAATATTTTTTCTATTTTCTTTTTCTTTTTTAATTCATGATGAGCTTTTAAAACAAAAGAAATTATGAATGTTGCTAATATAAAATATAGAGGCATTGCCATATCTATTATTATTCTAAATCTTGGATGACAAAATAATAAAATACTTAAAATTATATATATTAAAATAGTCAATGCTCCGTTTATAAAAGCCAAAGGCATATTTGTAGCAATAATCATAATAACAATTATTGCTGTACAAAACGCTATGGTGAGGAGTATGCTTTTGTATGGTGTAATATGTTTTGCAAACGGTCTTTTACATTTATTTGTTATGTCTGAGTCGTTGTAGTAATTGTCTATAATAGTTGCTTTAATTTGTGCATCAGTTAAATCTTGAGCTACCGGTGTATTGTGTGTCTCTGTATTAAGCTGAGTTTGTGCTATTATGATAGTTTTGTCTTTAAAAAAGCTTAGAGGATATTTCTGGTTTTCAAATTCAAAATATTTTGTTCCTCTTACCATACTTAATAGAATTGAATTTATTGGAATATCTGTATATACATTTCCGTGACCGTGCCAGTTTATTAATGCTTGTCCTTTGTTATTAACTCTAATCCTGTGTTTGCCGATTTTTAATATGTTATTTTCAATAGGTATTTCTTCCGCAAGTTTACCTATACCTTCTTTTTTTAATAATGCAGCAAGACCTATTGATGGAATGTAATATTCTTTGTTGCCTTTTATTAATTTATAAACAGGTTGGGAATATCTGATATTTTCTTCTTTATTATGTGACGTTACAAGATTTGTAACAGCCATTGTTGTACTGTTTGTAAATATGTTTGGTATTGGTGTATGTGAATAATAAGAAATATTCTTATCCATATTTTCATCTTCAATAAACATATTTAAAGCATCACTGGATGGTGAATATGGATTGTCAAAATTGTCTAATATCTTTGAAGAATCATAGTTCTCAGTTTCTGAATAAGGCGTACGAAGTGCTGTTGCAAGGATAATGTTGTTGTAATATCCAAGTGCATCAGCAAGCATCATATCTGGTGATGTGTAATTTCTTGAAAGCTCTTCGTAGTTAGAAAAATTTAAATCTATAACCAAAAGTTTTGGATTCTGTTTTTCTAAAAAGTTAATAACTTTTGCCCAAACTTCTCTTGACCAAGGCCATCTTGTAAGATTAAGTTCCGATGAACGTGCTGCCTCATATTGCGTCAAGTCATTTATTGAAAGAATAACAATATCTTTGTCTGCGGATTTAAATTTTGAAGAATAAATTCCTCCATCAGTACTTAAATAGCTTCTAAAGTCTATAAATTTGTTTTCAAAATAATTAAAAACATCCTTGAATAAATATGCGAATGCGGAAATTAAGATTATTAATATTAAAGTTATTGTTATTTTTAACTTGTTAATATACTCAACTTTAAAATTCATATCGGTATTATAAATAATAATTATTTTTTTATCAAATATATTTGATAAGAATATAAATGTAAAATTATTAATTTTATCAATAAAAAAGGCTGAAGTAATTTCAGCCTTTTTTATTTTACTAGTTTAGTTTTAATTTAATAGATAGTAATTTCATTAATAGCCCTTATTTCTGCATCTTTGGTTAAATTTGTGCTTAGTACTTCTTCTTCTGTTTTTATTGATGGATTATTCATATCTTTTGGGTCGTATTTTTTAGTAGTTGTTACAAGTACTTCATCAATCATATCAATATTGCTGGGATTATACCTTTTAAATGTTTCATATGATATTTTAATTAAATTTGTTAATTGCCCATTTTCATCAAATTCTTTAAATGTTTCATATTTATCTTTGTAGTATAAATTTTGATTGTACTTATTTTCAGGATCTTCTTTTTTGTTAGTCATGTATTTAATTTCATGTACATTTTTAATTTGTTCATTGTCGTAATATTCTTTTGTAACTTTATTACCTTCTATTGTTTGATAAGTTTCTAAAACTCTTCTACCATTTTTGTAAAATATTTTTCTTTGCAGATTATTTGTACATTCTGTAATTTTACTTAATTGTCCATTTATATAAACTAATGTTCTAATTTTGCCATTTTCTTGTGTTTTCTTAGTTTTTATTTCATTTTTTTTATCGTCATATGTTGTTACGATAGTAGCTTTATATTGACCTTTTTTATCAAATACTTCTTCTGTAATTTCTTGTATTGCTCCATTAACTTTTTTTGTTGATTTAACAAGTTGTCCATATTTGCCATATTCATTTTCTATCTTTATATTTTCTTCATTATAAAATTTTTTAAAAGAAACTGGTTTTGTTTTGTTGTAACTTTGAGCAATAGAATAATTAACTTTAATAGGTGTGATTGCCATATAAACCTCTCCTTTTTTTAGAAATTAAAAACACAAATTGATGCTACAGTTATAAAATTATCAATTTTTGACAGTTTTTACAATGTTTTATTACATATTTAAACTGTTTTTTTACATAAAATTATTAATTTAAATTTAAAATATAAAAAATTTTTTATTTATTAACTTTTGTAAAACTTTTAAAATTTATTACAATTTATATATAAATCTAAAAAAATAGTGTTGACGTCCAATTTTGTTTAATATAAGTTAGTAAATACACTAGCGGGGCCCGTGTTATTTTTTTGCGGGTATTATGAAAGAGCCCCAAAGCCTTCACCCCAACAGTATGTATGCAATCAATAAGTAAAGCAAAGGAAGTATAACAAATGAGTACAGCTCAAAGACAAAGAATTAGAGTTTGCTTAAAAGCATATGATCATAAACTTATTGACGTTTCAGCAGAAAAGATTGTTGAAACTGCAAAAAGAACTGATGCAAAGGTAGCAGGTCCTATTCCTCTACCTACAAAGAGAAGATTGTATTGCGTTTTAAGATCACCTCACGTTGACAAAAAGTCAAGAGAACATTTTGAAATGAGAATTCACAAAAGAATTATTGACATTTATGATCCAACTCAACAAACTACAGAAGAGTTGAGCAGAATGGATTTACCTGCCGGTGTAGATATCGAAGTAAAATTATAATTCGATAGGCAGAACGAAACATTAACACATTAACAATTAAATAAGATTGAATGTGATCTACAGTCCGTAACAACAAGGAGGCGGCAGGGACATCCGCCCGAAGTAACACAAGTAGCGCTCACAAGGAGAAAGGTAGAAAATGACTACAAACGCTAAAAATGCGTCTAAATCAAAAAACAGATTAGGCGTTGTTGGTAAAAAATTAGGAATGACACAAGTCTTTGATGAACAAGGACTGGCAATTCCTGTAACAGTTATCAAAGTTGATCCGTTAACAGTCACTCAAGTAAAAACTGTTGAAACTGACGGTTACAACGCAATTCAAGTTGGTTTTGAACCTGCCAAAGAAAAACATCTTTCAAAAGCTCAAATCGGACACTTTGCGAAAAACGGTCTTGATAACTTTAGAAATTTGCAGGAATTCAGAGTAGAAAACTCATCAGAATATAAAGTTGGACAACAAATTGATTTGTCAGTACTCGAAAATATTGAAAAAGTAGATGTAACAGGCAAATCAGTTGGTAAAGGTTTCCAAGGTACAGTTAAAAGATGGAACTTCTCAAGAGGACCTATGGGTCATGGTTCAAAAAATCATAGAGAACCTGGTTCTATCGGTGCTGGTACTACTCCTAGCCGTGTAATTAAAGGTAAAAGAATGGCTGGAAACATGGGAAATGAAAAAGTAACCATTACAAAATTAACAGTTGTTCAAGTAGATAAAGACAGCAACTTGCTTTTGGTTAAAGGATCTGTTCCTGGACCTGAAGGCAAAATGGTTACAGTAGTTCCTTCAAGAGTTAAATGGAATTAGTTCCTTAGATCTTGAGAATAACAAATTTAATTGAGGTTAAAAAAATGACAAAAGAAGTTTCAATACTAAATACAAAAGGAAGCGCAGTTGGGCAAATCGCTCTTGACGAAAAAGTCTTTGGCGTTGAACCTAACTTGCATGTAATGCACCTTGCTCTTAGACGTCAATTGAATAACGGTAGAGCAGGTAGTGCAAATACGAAAACAAGAGCTGAAGTTTCTGGTGGCGGTAGAAAACCTTGGAAACAAAAAGGTACTGGTCGTGCTAGAGCAGGCTCTTTAAGATCACCTTTGTTTGCAGGTGGTGGTGTTATCTTTGGACCCAAACCTAGAGATTACAGCTTCTCAATGCCTTCAAAAGCTAGAAGATTAGCTCTTAAATCAGCTTTGTCAGCTAGAATCGAAAATACAGTTTTGGTTAAAGATTTTTCAGAAATCAATGAACCTAAAACAAAATTGATGGCTGAAACACTAAAAGCACTCAAAGTAGAAGGTAAAATTTTAATTATTGCTGATGTTAAAGCAGCTGAAAATGCGTACCTTGAACTTAGTGCAAGAAATTTACCAAATGTAAGAATTATTCTTCCTTCTAACTTGAATGTAAAAGATTTGTTAGAAGCAGATAATGTAATTATTACTGAAGCAGCAATAAATGAAATAACTGAAAGGTTGTCGAAATAATGAGCAACATGAAAAACAATACGGAAAGACTCTACGACATAATTAAAAGACCTATCATTACTGAAAAGTCTATGGAAGCAACTACTTTGCAACAATATACTTTCGAAGTTGTAAAAGACGCTACTAAAGTAGAAATTGCACAAGCTGTAGAGTTGGCATTCCCAGGAAGAAAAGTAAAAAGCGTAAACACTGTCTATATGCCATCTAAAGCAAAAAGAGTAGGCTATAGTGCAGGTAGAACTCAATCAGGTAAAAAAGCAATCGTTACTATCGAAGGCGATCCGATTGAAGAATTGGTTGGTGCTTAATTTAGTCCAATCAAATTGTGTATGACAGAACATAACGGTGGCAGCTAACAGCCGATGGTTATGTTAACCCTAGAAAAACAGGAGCAAAAGAAAATGGGTATAAAAGTAATAAATCCAACTTCACCTGGACAAAGAGGTATGACAAAGAGTGATTTCGAAGAAATCACAGCTTCAAAACCTGAAAAGTCTTTGTTGAAGCCTATTAGAAAAACAGCAGGCAGAAACAATACCGGTAGAATTACATGTCGTCATAAAGGTGGCGGTGTTAAAAAAGCATACCGTGTAATCGATTTTAAACGCGAAAAATTCGGTGTACCTGCTACAGTAAAAACAATTGAATACGATCCAAATAGAAACGTAAGAATTTCATTAGTATTCTATGCAGATGGTGAAAAAAGATATATCTTGA
>CALUSQ010000006.1 GCA_944323475.1 Candidatus Gastranaerophilales bacterium | reverse complement strand
GAGTGGCTAAAGGCGACAGACTGTAAATCTGTTCCCGCGAGGGTACGGTGGTTCGAATCCACCCCTGCCCACCATTATAAAAAGACTCTGAAAAGGGTCTTTTTTTGTTAGGGTGGATTCGAACTTTAATCTATATACGGCACGGAGATACGTTGTATCTCTCTTAGCCTACCTCTATGAAAAACGTGACATTTAGTCACCTTTTTCACAGAGTTCTTCCTGCCCACCATTATAAAAAGACTCTGAAAAGGGTCTTTTTTTGTTAGGGTGGATTTGAACTTTAATCTATATACGATACGAGAAAATTAAAATTATGGATTGTAAAAATTTATAGTGATTGGGTATAAAATTATTTGATTATCTAATATAATATTTCTTAAAATTATAATTTAATTGGAGTTGTATATGAAAAAATTTATTTTGCTGATTTTATTAAATACTTTTGTATTTACATTTGTATCACCTGTTTTGGCTCAAGATTTAAAAACATGTGAAGAGGTTACTCCTCCTGTGTGGAGTGATTATGTACCTAAAAAGTATGTTAACCCAAGGCCTTTTAAGAAAGGTAAATCCATTGGAGAGTTATCTGCTGGTATATTTTTAACAGATTTAATTTTAACTGCACCTATTGGTATACCTATGATTGTTCATTCTTCTACAAAGTTAAAACATAACGGCTATTATGAAAGAAAAATCAAATTTGAAGAAGGACTTATAGAGGCAGAAAAAATAAAAGATCCTGCTGAAAAAAAGATTTTTTATGACAAATTATTAAAAGATTGTAAGTTATCAGCTGTTGATAAAGAAAAGCATGATAAAAAATTAGAAAAGAAAAGACAAAAAGAATTAAAAAAAGAATTGAAAAAACAGAAAAAAGAAGAAGCTAAAAAAGAAAAAATCAAAAAAGAAATTGATGATAAAAATACTTAGTTATTTGTTTTTAAGTTTTTCTAACAATTTTTTATATTCTTCATAGTCGGTTCCCCACTGGGCCATTGACTCTAAAACAGGTGCCAAGGAGTAACCTATGTCAGTTAAAAAATAACCGACATGTGGAGGTATACTCGGATAGACTTTTCTTTCGATTATGCCTGTGTCCTCAAGCTCTCTAAGATGCGTTGTGAGTGATTTTTGGGATGCTCCTGTTGATTTTTTCAATTCTCCAAATCTTTTTTCACCTTCAAGCAAATCTCTAATAATATATATTTTCCATTTATGCCCAATCAGTGCAAAAACCGTTTCAATAGGGCATTTTGAGGTTGCTTTTTTTTGTTTTTTAGTGCTCATTTATTGTTCCCTTTTAGTATCATTTTGATACTATTATTTTAACACAGGCTTTTTTTGGTACAAAACAAATTCTATGGCATCATTTGTTTTTATCACAGGTGTATAATTTTCTTTTATAAATTGACATGTCTTAGGTGCAAATTGACAAAAATCACCTGTGTGAAATGGCGTATATGGTACATTATTGATTATAAAATAATCGGGCATGTTTTTTGAAAAGTCTGAGACAATTTTGTCTTCACCAAAAATCTCAACATTTACAGGTATAAGGTAATAATAAAAATCGTCTGATTTTCTGTTGGTAAGAAAATTTATTATTGAGCCTTCAGGTACGGCAACAATTTTTGAGTCTTTTGGAGTATTTTCTTTTATATATTTTATAAATTGGTTTTGAGATTTGAAAATTTGGTTTGTTATAACAATACCTCTATCAGATATTATCGGATAATGAGATTCTGTAAAAAGTCCTGTAAGATATATGCACAAATATGAGATAGATGCTGTTATGCATAGATTTCTGACTGTTTTTTGCATTGCTTCTTTATTTAAAAATTTAATCTTTGACAAATAAACTGACAAAAATACAGAAAAAGGAATAAAAAGTCCTGCAAGAGAGTAGGTGCCGTAGCTTTCTGTTTTTATTGCGCATATACCTTTTAATGAAACCAATATGGTCGAAATTAATAAAAAGAAAAACATTTCATCTTTTAATGTTTCATAGGATGGGTTTTTCTTTTTGTTATATAAAACAAAAAACGGAAATATAACAGCAACAATCAAAGCACATAAACCAAGCCAGCAAAAAATTATAACATTTGCATCAAAAGCTTGTTTAAAAGTCAGTGCTATGATTGCAAATATAAAAAATATGATGCTTATATCAAGAATTTTTTTTAAAAAACTGTTTTGTACATATTTTATATTTAAAAAATTCAATCCATAAAGCAGAAATCCGCATGGCAAAGCTATTTTTAAGAGTTTAAGAAGATAAACAAATGCAAATTTAATATACAAGGGATTAAAATAAAGTCCATATACTGTGTAATAGTAATTTGCAGCATTTGTTTTTACCAATTTTTGTATAAGTTCTGATGCATAAATAAAATCAGAAACACCTACTCCCTGTAAGAACAAAATTCCAAAAGAAACTATCGGAAAAACTAAAAAAGATAATAAGGGGGTAAGATAATTTTTTATATTTTTTCTTTTACTTGAACTTAAAAGAAACGGTAAACAAATGAACAAAAATATTATGTATGGCAGATTCTCTATTTTGTTTGTTATTGAAAATCCTGCAAAAAGAAATGAAAGTATGAGATATTTTTGTTTTTTATCTTTGATATACAAAAGCATTGTAAAAACAGAGAGCAAAAATCCACTCAATGCATAAAGTGCAGAGTATGAATATGAAAATATAAAATTAAAAAGATGTCTTATGTATACGCAAACACCAAGAGTCAAGAATGTTGTGCATAGAGCGGTTTTCCTATCGGTAAAAAGTTTTGTTGTATAAAAAGTGACAAAACATATCACAAGTGAATTCAAAAAACCTGCAATATATAAGGAATTAAGCTTAATACCAAAAATTAAAAATATAAGAGCATTTATTTGATAACCAAGCGGTCCGTATACATTATAAAGATCTTTGTACAAGAGTTTACCTTCCAACATTTGCCATGGGATATAGGTTTCTCTTCCTACATCAACAAGGTATACACCTTGTTTTGCATAAAAAATAAAAAATAAAAATAGAGAAACGATAAATATTAGAGTAATTTCTAACAGATTATATTTTTTTGATATTTCACAAAATTTTTTTACAAAACTATCCATATATTTCCTTTTTAATCTAAAAAATTATAAAATTATGTGCATTATTTGTATCACTTTTTGATTTTGATTATACTATGAATAAGCAGTATTATTTAGGATAGAAGAAATGATTAATAACAAAAAAGTTGTTGTAATAATGCCTGCATATAATGCGGAAAAAACATTAGAAAAAACTTACAATGAATTGTACAAGGATATAGTTGATGAAATTATTTTGGTAGATGACAATTCATCGGACAAAACCAAAGAAGTGGCTAAAAAACTTGGGATTACAACAATTGTACATGACAAAAATAAAGGTTATGGTGGAAATCAAAAAACCTGCTATACTGCTGCATTGAAAACAAACGCAGATATTGTTATTATGGTTCATCCTGACTATCAATATACACCCAAACTTGTTCCTGCAATGGCTGCAATGATTGCATTTGATGAATATGATGCTTGCATTGCTTCACGTTTTATAGGTAAAGGTGCTTTGGAAGGCGGTATGCCTTTTTACAAGTTTATTGCTAACAAATGTTTGACTTGGTTTCAAAATATTTTGTCAAAAGAAAGATTGACTGAATATCATACAGGGTTTAGAGCTTTTTCAAAAGAAGTTTTAGAAACTTTGCCGCTCAAAGAGTGCAGTGATGATTTTATTTTTGATAATGAAATGTTGGCTCTTATTTTTTATAAAGGATTTACAATTGGTCAGATTAGTTGTCCGACAAAATATTTCCCTGACGCATCTTCAATTAATTTTTTAAGAAGCTGCAGATATGGATTTGGTGTTTTAAGTGTAAGCATTTTATATGCTTTGGCTAAACTTGGATTATACAAATCTAAAATTTTTAGAAAAAACGGAAGATCCTTGGATAAAAATGAAGATCTTCCGTATTTTCAAAATTAATTTGAATATTATCCGATATTATTTGCGTAAAGTATTTTATCTAATTCAAATAATGTTTGGTTAACAAGAACTGTAAAACTGTTTGCATGTTTATCGCCTTTGCAACTGCCACCCCATGCGAGTCTTTGGTTGCCTTTCATTACATCTAAAGCATTTGATATTGCTTGTTGAATGTATTTTTCAAGTTTTTCAATATCTTCATCACTCAATTGAGAGCCTAATTCTGCTTTGTATTTTTCAACAATTCTGTTAGAAAGTTCTTGCATTGTGTTTTGGAAGTCGGTATTGTCTCCATGTTTGAGATAAACTGTTCCATCTGAATCAATACCTGTGTTTTTGTAATAGAATCTGTCATCACTGCCATAGAAATTGCTCAAACCATCTGTTAAAGATGTATCACCGTAATTTGATTTAACAAAGCTGCTGTCTTTTTCATCGTGCAAAGCTTCTGTCATAAGTGTATTGAATTCTTTTAAAACATTATTTACAAGAGTTGCAACAGACATTAGATTGTCTGGATTTACATTCAATAAAGCATTGATTTGTGCTTGATTGAAACAGTTATTTATTTCTTCTTCATTATAAAGGTCACCGAGTTGTTCTTTTAATTGTTCTTTAATGTTTTCAAGCATTGTGCTCATTGATTTTGTAACATCATTAGCATCATCTTTGTGTGTATATCTGATTTGACCGTTTTCAATAGTGTATTGTGGTCGTACAAGGTCGTCGCCACCGTGTGTAGCGTTATTGTTGTAACCCCAAATACCTTGAGAAATTTGATTTGCTGTGAGATTTATATTTTTCAATTCTTCTATTTCAACAGCATTTTCAATACTTGTTAGAGTAGTGTTTTTCATTAATTCTTCTATGAGTTGTTGAGCTAGTTTCCAATCATCATTAGGAGTTGCAGAAGTAGCAAGTCCATCTATAAGTTGTTTTGCTTGTAAGTATTTTCCATCTGTTTTGTAGTTTGGAAGGATTGAAGAGAGAAGTGATTTGTCTTCTGTTCCATTGATTATTACAGAAAGTATGTAATCTGTTGTTTTTTCTTTGATTGTTTCTTCTTCTTCTTGAGTAGTATATCTACCTGCATTGTCAATTGATTCTTTGATTTCAGAATATGCTTTATCTGTATCTTTTTTGCCTGTTAATTCATTATTAACTGTTTCATAATCTGTATTTACATTGTTAAGAAATTCTTGGAATTTTGCTTCTAAATCAGAGCCGTCACCTGTGTATTGTGCAAGGAATTCAGCTTTTACATTTTCAAGTTTTTGTTTGTATTGTTCGACTTCTTCATCAGAATATGCATATACATCTTTAGATATACATTTATCTGCATAGTTATTAACGAGATTATCAATAACTTTGTCTAATTGTTCACCGTATTTTTCTTTTTCAGCTTTTTTGATTCTTGTTTCTTCATTTGCCATTGCCTTTGTAATTTGTGTAGAAGATAGGTTTGCTGCCATTTCGTTTAGAAGTTGCATTGCTTTTTCATAATCTTCTTTAGGAGTTGCAGATGAAGCAATACCGTTTAGAAGTTGTTTTGCTTGCAAGTATTTTCCGTCTGTTTTGTAGTTAGGATACAATTGTGCTAAGAGTGTGAGATCTTCTTCGTCGCTGATTAAAACAGATGTGATATATTCGATTGCAGCTGATTTGATTTCGTCTTGTTCTTCTTTTGTAACGTAGCTGCCTGTTTCTTTTACGGTATTTCTAAGATTTTCGTAGCTGTCTTCTGTGCCTTTTTGAGATTCAATAAGGGCAAGAATATCTTGAGTTTCTTGTTCAATTTTTGCTAAAAATTCATTGTAAGCTGTTTCAATATCAGAACCGTCACCTGTATATTGAGCCAAAAATGCAGCTTTTATATTTGCATATTTTTTTACATGAGCATCAATATCATCTTTAGTAAATTCTTCACCTGCTGCAGTTTTATTTTCAAAATATGCTTCATTTAGATCATCATTAATTTTATCAATTTGTACACCGGCTTCTTGTCTAACATTAGCAAGGTTTTGTGCTTTTATTGCATCAGTAAGTTTTGATGTTCCATCGTCTGCTTTTTCACCGAGAAGTCTGCCAATGTATTCTTCTGCTCTTTCAATATAATAAGCTACTTTTTCAGGATCAGTTTCTTTTTGTAAAGCTGTTATGCAAGATTTAATAACACTATAATTTTGATTGTTTTTGAAACTAGGATTGATAGCGCTCATAAATGCCGTGATATCATTACCATTGAGCAATTCACCTAATATATATTTAGAAGCTTGTTTTTTAATTTCTTCATATTCACTGTCAGTAATATAATCTGAATCAGCAACTTCAATCATTTCTGCTAATTTATCATAATTAGAATTTGTATTGTCTTTATATTCTGATAATTGTTCTTTTACAACAGTTTCATTTTCTTCTTTTTGAGCAAGGAGTTGTTGGATATTTGTCATATATTCTGCAGTGATTTGTTCTATATCATATGGACCTTGTGGATTTTTGTTAAAATATTGGTCTATAAATGCTGTGGCTTTAGTATTTAAAAATGTAATAATAGATTTTTTTTCTTCATCAGAAAGAGTTCTATTTTCTTGGAGTTGTTTAATATAATTTTCATTAAATGATTCTTTTATTGTGTTAAAAGCTTTCCTTACTTCTGCTTCATTTTCATAAATTTGTTTTTCTTCAACATTATTTGAATATTGAGAAATCATTACGCCGAATGTGTAATCAACAGGGATTTCCTTTGTAGAAGCTTGTTTTGCAGCAGATTCTTGTTCTATTGTTTTTTTTGCAGTTTCTTTTTCTGATTCTGAAAGTTTGCCGTCACCATCCAAATCATATTTTTTGATTTGAGCAGGTGTTAAATTTGAAAAAAAGTTTACATTTCCCAACATGACGATACTCCTTAAGCCGTTTTACCAATTCCCTATTATTGCTTGTATCCATGTATACGGAATAGTTTCAGCCAAACTTTAGAGATTTAAGGGCCATGTTTACAATGTTTTACATTTGAAAATTTAAATAAAAATTAAACACCTGAGCCAGGCGGCATATCAATTTTTTTCAAACGTTTTTCAAGTTTTTTATACCATTTTAATTTTTGTTTATATAGATATTCGTATTCTTCAATATTCCCTTGAGTAATATCATAGAACTGTTTGTCACAAAGACTTTCAAAGTTTTTTTCAAGTTTATGGGTTAATTCTTTTCTATCTATATTTTTATCAGTAAGAACATAAGGTTCGCCTACTTCGCATAAAACTTCAGGTTTATCTTCTCTTAAAAACGGATAATTTATTGCTACAGGTATAAGATTAATACCTCCGACTTTTTTAACAACATTTTTTGCAATATAAGCCATACCTGTTTGAAATTCGATTGGACGATACATAGGTGGTCTGATTATTCCTTGAGGGAAAATCCATAAAGACCTTGTTTTATCACATAATTCTTCTACAGAATATTGCAAAGCTCTCATAGATGCTTGGGGTGATTTTTTGTTTACAGGAAAAGCTCCTGCTTTGGCTAAGATTGGGAATCTGTTCATTTCCTCAATCATCATTCTGATATCTGTTTTAAAAATTCTACGACAAAGATTATATCCTACAATACCATCCCACCAATTGTTGTGAGGGGCATAAATTATATTCGAAAAATTAGGATCTCTTTTTTCATAATTTTCTTCATTTTTAATTTTTAATGAAAAAAATCTATGTTCTAACATTCTGTAAAAAAACTGATCTGCAACCCAACGCCAGAATACAGTTGGTTTTGCTGCTCTAAATTTTTCTTCTTTGTTCCTTAGTTTTGTAGGTGGAACATCAGAATATAATTTTTGATTCTCCTTATGAAGTATATTTGCCAATGGTCTTTGCTTCTCCTTAAAGTAATTTTACCTTTTATTTTATTTTTTTTGAAGGTTTTTAATATTTTTTTTACAATTATGATAATTATTTTTTCAATTCAATAGTGTATACAGGTATTTTTCTCATGTTTTCTTTTTTGCCTGCATAAAAATCAAGATCAATTTTTTCAGCAGCAAAAAGTTCATCTTTATCTGTATATGTATATGTGAATTTATATTCTTGAGATGTTTCGCGTGATTTTAGAGGTTTCTTTTTTGAATAAAAACGTTGTTCAAAAATTTGTCTGTTTTTTATTTCTCCATCTTTTGTGTCATAGTTTAATTTTGCTATTACATAAAGTGAATTGAAATCATATTTTGAATTATTTGCAATTTTATATTTTACATCCAGTTTGTATTTTGTTGAGAAGAAATTGCTTTTGTATCTTAAATGTGTAATGACTATCCCTACATCTTTTTCTGTTATAACATATCTTTTTTGGAAGGAATGTACAGCTTTTAATTTATGTTGATACAGCTCTTTTTCTATATCCATTCCATTTACATAATATAGATTGATTAATTTATATAAGATTTCTTCATAAATATCAAAATTGATTATTCCAGGATCTGTTGCATATGTTTTTTCCATATATTTATTTGCCTGAATAGGGTCAAAGTCTTTATAAAGAATAGCAAGTTTGTAATAAATAAATGGTGTTTCCTTGTATAAAAGAGCAGTTTCTAAACTTTCTACAGCCTTAAAAACTTTTTTATGTTTGAAATCTTCATCTGCAATTTTATTGTAACAATCAATTATACCTGCGATTGCAGTGTCTTTTTTTTGTGAATCAACTTTTTTGTAATAGAAAAAAGCAACCTTGTATTGTCTAACTGCATCTTCAAATTTTTGATTTTGCCATAAAGCATCTCCAAGGTTCATGTAAAAGTCACCCATTGCTATCAAAAGAGGTTTGTAGTTTTTGTTTTCTAATTTTTTTACGACTCTTAAAGCTTTTTTGTATTCACCTTTTTTGATATATAAGTTGGCTAGACCAAAAAATGGGGTATATACTCCATAAGGTGATTTATTTATGGCAGTTTTGTATTGAGCTTCGGCTTGGTCATAGCTGAATAAAAGTTCATAAAGTCCGCCCAATCTAACATTGATTGTATAATCTCCTGGATTTTTTGCTGCTTCTTCAGTATATTTAGTAATCAAATATCCGATAAGTTCATTATCTTTTGCTGTATTAGAAATCTTTGCAAGCATTTTGGAGTGATGTTCTGCAATAATTTTTGAACAACCTGTTGCCACCCCAGCCAAAAATAGGGCTACTATGAGTGCTATTACAATTGTGCGGACATATTCCAGAATTTCTTTTTTATTCATATAATTCTTGTATTGAAACGGATTCAATTCCTTCAATTAGGTTTAATTCTTTATGCAAAGCTTGTATAGGATTTTTATCAAAAATATCAAGTTTAAAACTTATTTTCATTAATCCTTCATTTGCTGTTGATGCTTTTTTGTTTATCTCAAATATTGAGCTAAATTTATCTACAACCATTGCGTATACAGTATCAGCAGTTTTTGAGGAAGAATAAAAACTTACTTTAAATTTTCTTGGATTTTTTCTACCTTTATGAATATATTGTTTTTCAAAAAGTCTTATTAAAACAAGAGTACCTACAGCAAGGACAGTACAGATTATTGCCAATGAAGTAAAACCGCATCCGCATGCCATACCGATACTGGCTGTAATCCAAAGTGTAGCTGCTGTTGTCAATCCATATATAGAATAACCGTGTCGTAAAACCGTACCACCACCGATGAAACCTATACCGGTAAGAATTTGTGCTGCAATTCTTGCAGGATCAGCTTGAGGACTGTGAGCAACTACAGGAAATGCGTGTATAGAAAGCAATGTAAAAATACAAGATCCTAGACACACAAGCATGTGTGTTCTTAAACCTGCCCATTTGTTGGTTATTTCTCTTTCAAATCCTATTGCAAAACCAAGAATTATAGCAAGCAGTATGTCTAAAAGCATACTCTTTTCTATAATGATATTTGATAAAAACTCTTCCATAACTCTTCTGTTTATTCCTTTTAAATATGCATCTTACTAAAATATTATCTCAGTTTACTTTTCGGATCCAAGATATCCCTTATTGTATCACCTATGAGGTTAAAAGATAAGACCGCAATAAAAATTAAAAAACCAGGTGTCAAAAGCCAAGGACGATATAATATGTTCACATATTCTTGAGCTTCTTTTAACATGTTTCCCCAGCTTGCATCTGGTTGTTGAATACCTAATCCAAGAAAACTCAAGCCTGATTCTGACAAAATATAAGAAGGTACGCTCAATGTCATTGCAACGATAACGTAACTCAAAGTTTGAGGTAAAAGATGTTTTATTATTATTCTGAACTTTGATGCTCCAATTGATTCTGCCGCTTGAACAAATTCTTGATTTTTTATAGACAAAACCATCCCTCTTACCACTCTTGAAAAACCGGCCCAGCCAATCAAAGCAAGGATTACTACTATGAGGGAAAATCTCTGAATACTAGTCATATTTGTTGGCAAAATAGCTGCAAGAATAATCAAAAGATAAAAACTTGGAATTGACATGATAGCTTCTGATATACGCATCATCAAGTTATCAGCAATTCCTCCCAAATATCCTGAAATACCTCCATATAACATACCAAGAGGAAAAGAAATAAACAAAGCAAGAAAGCCAATGGTTAGAGAAATTCTGCCTCCAAAAAGTATCCTTGAAAAAACATCTCTCCCGTTTATGTCTGTACCCAAAAGGAAAAGTCTTCCTTCCGATTCTACAGTAACAAGGTGTCTTTTCATAGGTATTATGCCTAAAAATTTATAAGGTTCTCCTTGGGAGAAAAATTTTAGATAATATTTTTTACTCCTATCCAATTTATAACTTATTTTTAGTTCTTCAGGGTTAAAATATCTTTTGTAATTGTATGTATAAGGTCTTGATAATTTACCGTTCTCATCTATTGTGAAAATTTTTGAAGGCGGTACGTAAGCTCTGTGTCTGTCAGAAAATTCTTTTGAATAGGGTGCAAGAAAATCTGCAAATAAAATTCCGATGTACAAAACAAGCAATACAACTACTGCTGTAGTCGTGTATTTATCTTTAAAAATTTGAGATGTGACGGAATTTTTTTTCATCAGCTCACACTCACTCTCGGGTCTACTATTTTCAGTAAAATGTCAGCAAGCAAATTTCCTACAACAAGCATTATTGTACCCATCATTAAAGATGCCATAACAAGGTTTATATCAGATTTCATTACAGCTTCGAGAATTAAACGGCCCAATCCGGGATATTGAAAAACATATTCTGTCAACGCAGCTCCGCTTAACAGTGAAGCAAACTCAAAACCCAAAAGCGTTACCATAGGATTTATAGCATTTCTCAAAGCGTGTTTGTATACAACTTTGTTTTCGCTAAGACCTTTTGCTCTTGCAAATTTTACATAATCGGAACCTAACACATCAAGCAAATTCCCTCTCATTTGTCTTTGCAAGCCAGAAAGAGAAATTGTAAACAACACAATAACAGGCAAAACCAAATGATGTGCTATGTCTATAATTTTTTCTCCTGTATTTAAATTTGAAAAGTCATAACTTGTTAATCCACCTGTTGGAAACCACCCTGTTTTTACTGCAAAAATTAATAACAACAATGCAAAGAAAAATGATGGTATAGCCATCCCAATGCTTGTTATTACCGTTAAAATCCGGTCTATAGGCTTTTTCCAGTTTAAAGCAGCATAAATCCCCAGCGGAATCCCTACCATCCAGGTCAAAAGTATAACAACAATTGTGAGTAAAAGTGTGTTTGGAATACGCTCTATCAACTTATTACTAACTTTTTCTCCTGTTACGGTTACACCCAAATCTCCTTTTAAAAAGCTTTTTAGCCACAATCCGTATTGAACGATTTTGGGTTTATCCAGACCAAGTCTTTGTTGTTCTGCTTTCAAAGTTTCTTGAGAAATTGATGGATTCAATCTCAATTCTGCTAGTGGGTCAACAGGACTTAAACGGATTATAAAAAAACTGATAATCGATACCAAAAACAAAAGAGGTATCGCCTGTGCGAGTCTTTTTAATATGTAAATAAGCAACTGCATAAAACTATTTTACAAGATGGTGTGAGTTTTGCAATTAGTTTATTGTTTAGTTTTTAAGAAAAATAGTTTTGACCATGCAATTTGCTTTCTGCTTGAGGGTCTTGCATTGTACCTATGCTAAAACAGTTCCGCCCGTATTTTTTTTCAAAATTGTCCCACAACATAGATAGTTTTTTAGCTTTTTGTATTTTTTCATTTTCAAACAAAAATAATTGTGATGCTGCTTTTTCACTTAGTTTTTCTGCAAAAATTCCTGATGAACGATAAACAATATCATTTTGATAAATTTTTTCAAACAGTTTGTCTGCATATTGATTTATTAAAAATTCACTGTCTGATGGCTCCGGTAATACTATTTTTTCGGCAATTACTCGAAAATCTTTTGTCCGTAACATTACAAAGATTATTTCTGTCTGCAATCCCAGCTTGCGAAGTTTTGAACAGATCTGATGAGTATGATAGTGCAATGAATTTCGTATATATTCTTTGTCGGTTGTAAAATGGCTGAAAGCACTTGTCTTTTGAATAGATTTTGGAAGTTCTATCCTACTGTTTACTGGGTTTGCACTTGTGCCTGAGAGTTCGGCTTTTAATTCCAACCCTCTTTTCCCCCAGATTTTTTTTAGCCAAAAGTCATTTTGTTTTACTATTTCACTGCATTTATAAATTCCATATTTATGAAACAGTGCAGCTGTGTTTTTGCCTATGCCCCATATTTCTTCAATACAGGTTCTTCTCAAAATTTCATTAATATCTTGATATCTTATGTAACAAAGACCATTTTTTGTTTTATCTTTTTTGGCTGTTTCACAAGCGAGTTTTGCCAAAGTTTTTGTTGGTGCAAGCCCAATAGAAACAGGAATCCCTATTTCTGTTTCTATTTCGTATTTTATTTTTTCAATAATTTGTTCATAAGAACATCTATATAATTTTTTAAGCCCTGTTAAGTCTAAAAAAGCTTCATCAATTGAATACTGCTCTACATCAGGAGTGTAGCTCAAAAGTTTCGCAATGATTCTATTTGATATGTCATGATAAAGTTTGAAATTTCTTGAAATGTAAATTACATTTTTAAATTCCTTGCGTGCTTTGAACATAGGATATCCCATTGGCAATCCCATCTCTTTAGCTTCTGCAGAACGTGCAATTACGCATCCGTCATTGTTGCTCAAAACACAAACAGCTCTGTTCTTTAAAGAAGGATTCATTAGCTGCTCGCAAGAGACAAAAAAGTTGTTGCAATCTACAAGTGCGATTTTTGCCATAATATTAACCTCAATCCGGCTATTTGACTGTTATGGGAATAAAAAAATAAAGCGGAGCGGACATGTTGAGATCTGCAAATTTTAACCTTTCACTGGGTACAATTAACTCCGCTTTTCGTCATGGTTTTTACCATATATTAGGAAGGATTAATCTTTATTTAATAATTTTATTATAGACAAATGTCTATAAAATGTCAAGACGTTTTTGTCCTTCTAGAACAACTTGTTCTAAAAACTACAATTGTCGGGCTATTCCGGTAGCTATACCAAAAATAGTTAAAACTTCTTTAGGTTCGATGATTGGATAATCCGGATTTTCCGGTTGTAACCAGATTTTTCCGTTTTTATTGCGGTATGTTTTTAGTGTATAGCCATTGTCTATATAAGCCAAAACTATATCACCGTCTTTGGCAACAGGAGTTTTTTTGACTATAACTTTATCACCGTCAAAAATCCCTGCATTGACCATAGAATCACCTGATACCGTAAAAACAAAAGTCGATGGATTATCCAAGTTAAAACTTTCGTCAAGAGAAATTCTTTTTTCTATTGTATCTTCTGCTACTGTTGCAAAACCTGCTCTTACTGCAGAAGTAAACAAAATCGCTCCAAAACATTCGGGGTTTATAAAAAATTTGCCGTTTTTTTCTTTTACCAAGTCTTGTTCTTTAAGCTTTTTGAAATATTGCCATATCGAGTTTTTATGTTTGAAACCAAAATCTTTTGCTATTATTTCAAAACTTGGCAAAGGCTCTTTGCCGTATGATTTTTTAAGATTCTCAAAAAAGGTTTTTTGTTTTTCGCTTAACATATTATTTTTTTCCTCTATAATATTATTATGGACGATTGTCCATAATATGTCAATATATTTAATATAGTCAACTGACACCGCAAGTCAAAAGAACAGGTGCAAAAGGCAAGTCCAACCATTGCAAAACAGCAATGCACCTGCAACAAGTCAAAGGGGGCACTTCTGTTTACTTGTGATAAATGAGCAATACATTTATAGTCAACTGACACCGCAGGTCAAAAGGGTTATTTTCTTTATATAAAATTAGATTGTTAGTTAACAGGCATTAGAAATATGCTAAAATAAAAATCATAGGAATTAAGAATAAAATATGGTATCACAAGTTATTACATCAACGGTTATAGGAATAGATTCTCACAAAATTCTTGTCGAAGTTGATTTTGTTCAGTCAATACCTTCTGTAGTGATTGTTGGTTTGCCTGATGCAGCTATATCAGAGGCTAAGGAGAGAGTTCGTTCTGCTATAAAAAATTCAGGATATCATTTTCCAAACCAAAAAGTTGTAGTAAATCTTGCACCTGCAGATATAAAAAAAGTCGGTACAAATTATGATTTACCAATAGCTATGGGTATACTCGCAAGAGATGGAATTGTTGATGAAACAGAAATGAAAGAAACAGCATTTTTGGGAGAACTTTCTTTGGATGGCTCTTTAAGGGCTGTAAATGGTGTACTGCCAATAGTTTCGGGTTTAAAGGAGTTTGGCATAAAAGAAGTTGTTGTCCCAAAAGACAATGCTAAAGAAGCTGCTCTTATTCCTGACATAAAAGTTTTAAGCGCAGAAACTTTGAGAGATGTTGTTTGTCATTTTAGTGTGAGCAAAGAAGAGAAAAAAGAACTTGAAGTATGCGAAATAGATATAGAAGATTATTTGAATGCTTATACTTCTGCAAAATATGAGTTTGATTTTAAGGATATCAAAGGGCAAATAAAGGCTAAAAAAGCTTTGGAAATTGCAGCTGCAGGAGGACATAATATCCTTATGTCAGGACCTCCTGGTTCTGGTAAAACACTTTTGGCAAAGAGTTTTGCTTCAATTTTGCCTCCTTTGGAACTTGAAGAAGCGATTGAACTTACAAAAATTTATAGTGTTTCAGGACTTTTGCATTCCGATAGCCCTTTAGTCAACAAAAGACCGTTTAGGTCGGTACATCATACAGCCTCTTCTATAGGTATTATTGGTGGTGGATCTAATCCAAAACCCGGTGAAATTACACTTGCTCACAGGGGTGTGTTATTTTTGGATGAAATGGTTGAGTTTCCGAGAAATGTGCTTGAAGTTTTAAGACAGCCGATAGAAGATGGTGAAGTTGTTATTTCACGTGCGCAAACTCGTATAACGTACCCTGCTGATTTTATACTTTTGGGGGCAATGAATCCATGTCCTTGTGGATATTTGGGTGATAGTCAAAAACAATGTACTTGCAATGATTTTCAAATTCAAAGATATCGTTCAAGATTGTCAGGGCCTCTTTTGGATAGAATTGATATACAAATAGAAGTTCCAAGACTTACTCCGGAAGAACTTTTGAATACAAAGATAAAATCAGAATCTTCTGCTCAAATTAGAGAAAGGGTTACAAAAGCAAGAAAAATTCAGGCAAAAAGATACAAAGATTATCCTATTTTTACAAATTCCCAGCTCAATGCCGAATACATAAAAATATTCTGTAAAATTGATGAAAAAAGTCAAAATTTATTGAAAAGTGCTATTACAAAATTTAATTTGTCAGGTCGTTCTTACGACAGAATATTAAAATTAGCAAGAACAATAGCAGATTTAGAAAATTCAGAAAATATTGAAAGCAGTCATATTGCCCAAGCGTTGCAATACCGCAATTTTGTTGAAAACGATATGATATAAAAAACATGGCTTTGAATTATTCAAAGCCATGTTTTCCCGGTGGAGTTTTGAATTATCGGCACAATTGCCAAAACTCACTACTTACCGCATCCGCAATCATTGTTGCAATCACATGGTGCGCTTTGTGCACATGGGTCGCAAGGTTGAACTGGAGCAGCACATCCTGTGCAAGAGTTGCAGCCGAATGCTACAGTTACGTTTTCTCTTGGGTTAACAGAAGTAATTCTGTTGCCTTTAGGATCTACGAGATAAGCAACTTCATCACCCGTAGTTTGAAGCAAGCCCATTGTTCCTGATAGAGCAGTTCTTGTTAAGTCAATAGGTGCTTTAACTAAAGCTTTAGAAGCATCCATTAAGCTTCTTCCTGCTGCAGGTAATTGTCCTTGAAGTGTTTCACCCATTGCTAAGCCAACGCCGTCAGATACGTGTTCAACAGCGTTTCCTGCTGCTATAACAGCACCACCTACAGTTCTTCCTACAGTACCAACAACACTACCTGCCCATGAAAATGGAGCTTCTATCATTCTGGCAAAGAAATTTGGTTTTTTGTCAGATTTTACTTGAGCAGTAAGGACTTGTTGCGGTAAATCAGCTTTACAGCTATGGCATTGGATTCTTTCAAAAGAAAGTTTTAAACCGCCTTTGCAATTTCCAGATGGTCTGTCTACTTCTGTGACTTTACCGTATACATTTGAACCTGCTGGGAATGTTTGTCCGTTGATTGTTACAGATTCTGTAGTTTTTGCGGCGAATCTATCACCTATGTTTGCTGTTTTTGCGTTAATTTCATCTTGGAATTTTAAGCAAAGAGTTGGTATTGTAACAACTTCATCTTTTGCCATAAATGCGGCACCGCCTGTGCAACCGCAATCTGGAGCAGTGTAAGCTACGTCTTTTTTAGAATAGCCCATTGCTACTCTGACTGATTCCAACATAGAAGCTACGTCTGCACGGCTGGCATCTTTACAAGCTTGGATTTCATTTGGATTTGGTACATCTTTTAATGCACCTGATTCTATAGCTTTTGCTACTGGGATTTTTGCCCAAGCCGGTACTTTGTTGCCGTCACAGAATTTGCTTAAGATTTCTTCTGCTTTGCAGTTGTCCATTTCACATGGAATACCTTTTGCCAATGCAACCATAGCTTCTGCTCTGGTTACAGGTTTATTAGGTTTGAACATATCGTTTGGATAGCCATCCATTATGCCGTTTGAAACTGCTGTATTAATAGCTTGGTTTGCCCAGTGATCTACAGGAACATCTTTGAATGTTTTTTGCGGACAACCACAGCCTCTTAAATTGAAACCATTTACTGCCATTGATGCAATTTCTGCACGTGTTACAGGTAGATTTGGTTTGAATGTTCTGTCAGGATAACCTGCAACAACTTTGTTTTCAGCTAACAAATTAATATCACATCCTGCCCAGAATCCTGCAGGTACATCTTCAAACGATGATGCACCAGTAATTGGTGATGCACCTCCTGTGATAGGTGGGTTGTAAGGTACAATTGTTCGTTTGATTACTTCCATTCCTGAAGATGTCTGCATTTCAACAGGACAAGTTGTACTAGCCATAGGTGCTGCACCGCCTGTTATAATTTGGTCAAGATTAAAGTTTGATTGTCCCAATACAGGCATGTTTGATGCTGCACCTGTTGTAATTCCTTCACCGCAATTGCAACCACATGTTGGCAAATCAGACACCATAACACCTTGTGATGGTGCTATAGGACATCCGCAGTTTGCACTTTCACCAATTACAACATTGTTAGCTTCAGAACCTACCATTTGACTGTCTGAATAAATGTTTGCCGGATAAGCATAATGTTGTTTTGATAAAGATTTTCCATCATATTTTGAATTGCAAACAGATTGGACTACCGGTTGACAATCACATGCGGGCGCCATAGCTTCGCAAGGATTACATGGATCTACTGGAGCACAAGTGTTGCAAGGATCACATGGTGCAGCTGCACCTGTTTCGCATCCACAATCATTACTTTGTGCAGGGGCACAAGGACAAACTGCTGTAGATGGTGTTACATCTGCTTCACAGCCAGATAACGGGCAAGCAGCAAGTTTTGACATATCTAAATTTGAAATATCTACGTTACTTGCAATCCCCGAGTTCATAGTACCTGCCATCAAACCTATTGTTAAGACTGCGGCAAGTGTAAGTTTGTTAATTGTCATCTTTCCCTCCTTAATTAAACAAACTGAAAATCGGATTTCGGTTGAACTTTTCAATCGGATATAAACCCAATTTACGATAATTAACATTAATATAGTTTTGTATGTGTTTTTGATTTCTTATGTTGCATTATTACTGTGAATTCTCTAAAAAAACATTGCCAAAAAAGGTTACCTTTCTTGGCTATTTAAATTTGAGTATTATAATATTTTTTTGATGCTATTTTGATTAAAAATCCTGTAAAAACAGGAGTTACATGGGGTTTAAATTGTTACAAATATAGTATATAATATACATGAATAATAATATTTTCTGTGTCACAAAAATAGAATAGAGCAAAAGATGTCTTTTGGAATTAATGGTCCTAGTCCAAAATTCGGAATTCAAGAAGCCCAGAGTATGTTCAACAACGGTGGCGGTGGTAATCTGGGTTATTTTCAACGCGGAAAAAAAAAGAAAGACAAAAGAGATGAAAAAAATGAAATAGACATTTTTATATCTTCTCAAGATGAAAATGATATTTTAGTTCCGGATGAAGAAAATAAAAAAGAAAATTTGTTAGATAAAGCTTCTGAATTTATAAAAAATTTTAAAAAGCCAAGACGTTCATAAAAAAAGCTCCGAATTTTCGGAGCTTTTTTATCTTTTATTATTTTATTAAATATTATGCTAACAAATCAAATTGAGCATTTGTTTTGGGTCTCAATTCGCCAGTCCCGTTAAATGCCGGAAGATATTGTCTAAAATCGGCCATATCTTGTTCATATGGTGTTCTTTGTGCACCTGCAGTTTTTTGTGAACCACCTGCAGCTTGTGTTCCTCTTGAACCTACTGCTCCGATTTGTTGAATCGGTTGTTGAAACATATTTATTTTTGGAATTTCAAATCCGCTCATATTTTTCCTTTAACTAAAACTCTATACTTTAATAAAAACATCTGAATATAAAAAATTGCATGTTTTTTAACAATGTTTACAAAATGTAATTATTAATTTTTCATTAACATTTAAATTTATTTTGGATACAGATGGTATAAATTTATAGTAAGCTGAAAAATGATGAGATGGTATAACCAAAAAAGGAGGACATTATGTCAATAAGACCGTTAGGTGACAAAATAGTTATTAAAGTTATTGAAGATACAGAACAAACTTCAGGTGGTATTTTTATCCCTGATTCTGCAAAAGAAAAACCTCAAAAAGGCGAAGTTATTGCAGTAGGCCCTGGAAAAACCCTTGATGACGGTAAAAAAGAGGAAATGGAAGTAAAAGTTGGAGACAAAGTTTTATTCGCAAAATATGCTGGTACAGATGTAAAAATGGGCGAAGAAATGTTGAAAATTATGTCTGTTAAAGATGTTCTTGGCGTTTTGGAATAAGATATTTGAAATTATACAGATAAAATTTATTAAGGAGAAAATAAAATGGCTAAGAAAATTGTATTTAATGAGGAAGCTAGAAAAAGCTTGCTTAAAGGTATAGATGCAGTAGCCGATGCTGTAAAAGTTACATTAGGACCAAAAGGTCGTAATGTTATTTTAGAAAAAAAATTCGGCGCACCTCAAATTGTTAATGATGGTGTTACTATTGCAAAAGAAATTGAACTTGAAGACGGCTTAGAAAATGCCGGTGCACAACTTCTTAAAGAAGTTTCTTCAAAAACAAATGATGTTGCAGGTGATGGTACAACAACAGCATCTGTATTGGCTCAAGCTATTGTTCGTGAAGGTTTGAGAAACCTTACAGCCGGTGCCAATCCTATCAGCATGAAACGTGGTATGGACAAAGGTGTTGAAATGGCTGTTGAAAAAATTAAAAAAATGGCTCAACCTGTTGACTCCAAAGATAAACTTGCTCAAGTAGCTACTATTTCTGCAGGTAACAACAATACTATTGGCGATTTAATCGCAGAAGCTATGGAAAAAGTTGGTACAGATGGTGTTATTACTGTTGAAGAATCAAAATCATTTGGTACTAACCTCAAAGTTGTTGAAGGTATGCAATTTGATAAAGGTTATATTTCACCATACTTTGTTACAGATGCAGAAAGAATGGAAGCTGTTTTAGAAGATGCTTATGTTCTTTGTGTAAACAAAAAAATTAACTTAATTTCTGATTTAGTACCTATTTTGGAACAAGTTGCACGTGACGGACGTTCTTTGTTGTTGGTTGCAGAAGATGTTGAAGGTGAAGCCCTTGCAACATTGGTTGTAAACACAATGAGAAAAGTATTAAGAGCAGTTGCTGTTAAAGCTCCGGGTTTTGGTGACAGAAGAAAAGCTATGCTTGAAGATATTGCTATCTTAACAGGCGGTGAAATGTTTACAGAAGAACTCGGTATAAAACTTGAAAATATTACTGTTCAAATGCTTGGTAAAGCAAAACGAGTTACTGTAACAAAAGATAACACAACAATTGTTGTAGGCGATGAAACAAAAGCAAAAGTAGCAGAAAGAGTTGCTCTTATCAAACGTCAAATAGAAGCTTCAGATTCTTCTTATGACAAAGAAAAACTTCAAGAAAGACTTGCAAAACTTGCAGGTGGTGTTGCTGTTATCGAAGTTGGTGCTGCTTCTGAAGTTGAATTGAAAGAAAGAAAACTTAGAATTGAAGATGCACTTAACGCAACAAGAGCTGCTAAAGAAGAAGGTATTGTTCCTGGTGGCGGAGTTGCTTTAATCAGAGTAATGCAAGAAATGGCTAAATCACTTGATTCTGTTAAATTTGATAGTGATGATGAAAAAGTCGGTTATAGAATTTTGCTTGACGCATTACATATCCCGATGAAGCAAATTGCTGACAATGCCGGTGAAAAAGGTGACGTAGTTGTTGAAGAAGTTAAAAAACTTCCTGAATCAGAAGGTTTTGATGCTTTGACAAACACATATGTTGATATGTTTAAAGCCGGTATTGTTGACCCTGCAAAAGTTACACGTTCAGTATTGGAAAATGCTGTTTCGGTTGCTTCTATGTTGTTGACAACAGAAGCTGCTGTTGTTGATATACCAAAACCTGAATCAGCTCCTCAAATGCCTCCAATGGGCGGCGGAATGGGCATGATGTAATTTTGCCGAGATGGAATAATTCTTATAATTATTATTAAGACCCGCAATTTTTTTGCGGGTCTTTTTAATATTTGTTAATATACTAGCAAAAAGTTTATTTTACATGTTTTTCTGCAAAAAAATTAAAGGAGATTATATGAAAATTCAAAACAATTTTGCTTCTTCTTATGCCCCAAATTTTGGCGCTTTTAGAATAGAAAACCCTAAAGTATTGCATGGTGAAATTCCTGAAAATCTTTCACCGGCTGAAGAAAGAGATTATAAATTTAGAGGTACAGAAAGATTTCTTTATGAAGAAACAAAGCTTATTGATGCGGCTAAGAAAAAAACAGGCAACTCTGGATTGCAAGATCCTTTAAATAAAATTATTGAATTAATAAAACGTCAAAAAAATAATCCATACGATATGGTTATGTATGCAGTAGAAAAAGAAAACCCAAAAGATGATGAAATTTTCTTTGAAATAAGAAGTCCCCAAGGTGATGTTTTAAATAAAAGAAAACTATTTAACAGAGTGTATACTATTGAACAAAAACCTAACAAATTTGATATAATATCAGAATTTTATTCAGTTTTGAATTATGGTGAAAAGACAGCTGACGAATATAACAAACATAATTAATTGTTGGCAATAGATTAACCTAAACGGAAATTACATATATGTAATATATGAACTTTTGAAATAAATATAATTACATATATGCAACGAGATGAAAAAGAGCTGATTAAAATTCTTGGACATACTTTAAAGTTGTTGCGTGAAAGTAAAGGCGTATCGCTGAATATTTTTGCGTATGAAAATGATATGACAACGGCAACTGTGAGTAGGGTTGAAAATGGTCTGGTGGATTCAAAATTTTCCACTCTTATTAAGTATGCAAAAGGTCTTGAAATTCCTCTTGAGCATATCATTAAAAATTTGAATATTAATTATAAAAATAATGATTAATTTTAATGTTTGTGATGATGTTTTTTTACTCTTCCACCATCAACTTCATGAACATTTTCAATAGTTATAAATGCAGATTCATCAACTGTTTTAACCAGTTGTTTTAACTTTGCAATTTCAAGCCTGTTTATAACACAAAAAATTATTTTTTTTGCTGCTCCTGAGTAACCGCCTCTTGCTTTTAAGTATGTAACACTTACATCAAAGTGTTCCATTATTGCATTTCCAATATCATCGTGTTTGTCAGTAACTATTCTTACTGCTTTTGATTCATTCAAACCTTCAATTACAATATCTATAACTCTGTATGCGATAAAGTATGTAATCATTGAATACATAGAGCTTTGCCAGTTATTGTAGACAAAACCTGCAGCCATAAATATAAACAGATTAAAAAACATTATTATTTCACCAACAGAAAAACCCCATTTTTTAGAAAGTCTAATAGAAAGAATTTCTGTACCATCAAGAGAAGAATTGCTTCTTAAAACCAGTCCGACTCCTGCTCCAAGTATCAGTCCTCCAAAAATACAAGCCAAAAACGGGTCAGAAACATGTTTGTGATTCAACCATACAGGCATTAAAGAAACGCCAACGGAAAGCACACACACTGCATAAAAAGTAAAAGCTACAAAGAGTTTTCCCATTTTTTGAAGTGCAAGAAATATAAAAGGAAGGTTTAAAAGAAAAATACACCATCCAAGAGGAAAATTCGTTTTGTAATTCGTCATGATAGATATACCGAGAATTCCCCCATCAATAATTTTGTTAGGAATCAAAAAACCTTCAAGTGCAAAAGCTGCTATAATAGCTCCTGTAGTCATTACGAGTATATTTATTATATTTTTTTTCATATATTGATAATATCATGGTGCATAACATTCTTGCAATAAAACTATTGTTATTTTAATAATTTAGTGTATACTTAATAGTAGCAGTTGTTAAGATAAGGTTTTTAACTGCATTGTGGAATTAAGCAAAAGGGTAGTATTTTTGATTAGACTTTTAAATCAAGCTTTCTCTTTTGTTTGAACAATTTTTGTCAGAAACACTTGTTCTGGCAGGATTTATATAATTAACCGAATATGAGCGTTTGCAAATTTAACTACAAATACATAAAAGACAAAGCAACACCCGGAAGCTGGAGACGAGGCTATGAAGGTTACCAAAAAGACATAGTTCTTTCTTATGATACAAAAATAGCCGGTGTTGATGCTAAGGTAAAAGGCAATTTTAAAGATGCCTATGAAACAAGCCTTACTTTTACTAAAAATGGAGTAAAGGCTGATTGCAGCTGTCCGCTGAAAGAAGAGTGGTGCAAGCATGCAATAGCTGTTGGTTTAAAGGTTATAGAAGACAAAGTATATGATGAATATTTAGAACGTGTTCACAAAATTCATACAGAATATCCTGATGAATATTTTCCACCAGTAGAACATCCAACAGGAAGATACATTTTCCATTTTAATCCTAAACGTAGACAAAATTTCTTTTCAATTCTTGTAATGGACAGGGAAACAGGAAAAGTCATAAGAGATTTAGAAGCTATTTTAAGAGCAATTATTGAAGTTCAAAGAAATGATAAATCTTTTGTTTTAAATGAAGAAGAAAAAGTTGATATTGCTATATTCCAACTTTTGTTGCAACGCTCCAGATTAGATAAAAAAGCTGGTTGGTATGATGTTCCTATCAACAAGTTTGATGGGTTTTTCCAATTGTTATCAAAGGCTGAAGAAGTTATAGACGGAAAAACAAAAGAACGTTTGAGATTTGATGACAAAGAATGGGAATTGGCTTTGTCTGTTAATTTTTCGATGGTTGGAAATGTTTTGTTGTCTTTGACTTGGGAAAGACCTGATGGTAGTGATTCTTATCCTTTTGAAGAAATAAGATATTTTTCAAGACAATTGAAATGGGGCAGATACAAAAATGTAATTTTCCCAACAACTACACCTGTTTCTGCTTTGCCTCAAAGTTTGATAAAAGCAAGTTTTACTGATGTAAAAGATGCAGATGGTGCAAAATTCTTGTATGAAGAGTTACCAAAACTCAAAAAAGTTATGAAAGTTACTGTTTCAGAAACTATTGAAAAACTGTTTCTGGAACAAAAACCACCGATAAATATTGTTACTTTAGGGTTGGATTATGATGGTTCTTTGAAGGCTGAACTTGAGTTTGAATATGACGGTACAAGAGTACCTTATTCAAAACATACCGAAAAAACGCCTTATGTAACCATTAAAAAACCCAAAGAAGATTTGTTATACTGGGTAAAAAGAAATCCTCAGCACGAAGAGGCTGCTTATAATATGCTTCTTGCTTGTAAATTTGCACCTATGCAGACAAACAATCTGGCATTAGAAAAAGAAAATGCTATTGATTTTTACAATTATTATATTCAACAAGCAGGTGATGGTTGGAAATTTGAAGAAAAAGACGACATGTCTTTCTTTAAATTAACCAAAGATCCTTTTGAATTATGTGCGGATATAGATTTTGCAATTGACTCAACGGATAGTTTTGAACTTGAGTTGTATGGTCGAGTAGGTGAGGAAATTATTCCTTTTGATGATGTATATGCTCTTACAATTGATAACAGCAAATATGTAAGAATTAAAAACCTTGGTTTTGCTGAAGTTCCGACAATGGATATTTATTCTTTGATGAGAGCTTTCAATACATTTGATGTTTACAAAAATGACGATAACAAATACATTGTTAAAACTTACCGAGCAGGTTTGATTTCTGAAATGGAAAATCTTGGCTTAAAACTTAAAATGAGCAGAAGATTTAACAAATTCTGGAAACAGATATCCACCTTTTCAACTATGGATGTTCCAAGTCTGCCCAAAGGTATTAATGCAGAGTTTCGTGAATATCAGACAAGAGGTTTTGGTTGGTTATGGTTTTTGTATCAATACGGCTTAAACGGTATTTTGGCAGATGATATGGGGCTTGGTAAAACATTACAAGCTTTGGCTTTATTACAAAAAGCAAAAGAAAAGAATAAAAAAGCACCAAACCTTGTTGTTTGTCCAACCTCTGTAGTTTTTAACTGGGAAAATGAGATTGAGAAATTTGCACCCGGTTTAACTTGTTTGAAATTAAGCGGTACAGAAAGAAAAGATTTATTTAAAGAAATACCAAAGTACGATATTGTTATTACAAGTTATGCCTTGATAAGACGTGATATAGCAAAACTTAAAAAACATGAATTCAGATATGTTATTTTAGATGAGTCTCAAAATATCAAAAATGCAGATTCTATAACTGCGCAAAGTGTAAAACAGCTCAATTGTAGACACAAGCTTGCACTGTCAGGTACTCCTATAGAGAACAAACTTGAAGAACTTTGGTCTGTATTCGATTTCTTGATGCCTGGATTTTTGTTTGACAAGAGTGAGTTTAACTATCGTTATGTTACACCTATCATGGAACGTGAAGACAAAACCGTTGAAAAACGTCTTAAGTCTCAAATATATCCGTTCATTTTACGTCGTATGAAACGCGATGTTGCAAAAGATTTGCCGGATAAAATTGAAAACGTTGCATATTGTGAACTTACTCCGGAGCAGAAGGATTTTTATCTCGAAGTTATGGATTCTACAAGGGAAGAACTTTTCAAATCTATCGAAGAAAAAGGTATCGAAAAAAGCAGAATGTCCATTTTTTCAGCTTTGTTGCGCTTAAGACAGATTTGTTGTCATCCGAGACTTTACGACAAAGAAAACGTAAAAGGTATAAATCATTCGGGAAAATTCGAGCAGCTTAAATCAATGCTTGAAGAAATTATTTCTGAAGGACATAGAGTTCTTTTATTCAGCCAATTTGTTGATATGTTGGATATTATTAAAGAATGGCTTGTAAAAGAAGATATTAAACATGAATATCTCACAGGCAGTACAAAAGATCGACAAGAGGTTGTTGAAAGATTTAATTCGGATCCGACAATACCGATTTTCTTAATCAGCTTAAAAGCGGGTGGTACAGGCTTGAACTTAACAGGTGCGGATTATGTAATTCATTATGACCCTTGGTGGAACCCTGCTGTTGAAGATCAGGCAACGGATAGAGCTTATCGTATCGGACAGACTAAGAAGGTTTTTGTATACCGTATGATTACAAAAGGTACGGTTGAAGAAAAAATCCAAAAACTTAAATCAAGAAAAAGAGATCTTGTTGACAGCGTAATTTCTGTTGACAGAAATATTGGCAAATCACTGACTTACGAAGATTTGAAAGATATCTTCTCATTAGATTAATTGCATCGATACTGTTTATATTTTAAGCCGGAAAAGTTTGCGCTGTGTTGTTAAGCATATGTTGCAACAACTTAAACATAGCGTATTTTATTGCATGGTTAAAAAAAGATTATTTACAAAAGCTATTAAGACGCCTATTATATTTATGAAGTAAAGGAGTTTTATAATGAGTAATATTGATAATTTGAAAAAAGAAAATGAATTGATAAGTTTATTTTGTACTTTGGCAGAAATACCTTCTCCATCAGGTGAAGAAGATAAAGTAGCAGAAAAAATTGTTGAAATTTTAACAAATTCAAAAATAGAAGCAGGATTGGATGATTTTGGTAATGTCAGAGCCAAGATTTATGCAACAGATCCAAGCAAAAAACCATTAGCTTTGTCAGCACATATGGATGTTGTTGGTGATGCTTCTGCTGTTAATATAAGACTTTCTGAAGATGGTGAGTTTATAGAAACAGACAAATCTCGTCCTCTTGGTTCGGATGACAAGGTTGGTGTCTCTGCTGCAATGTTTTTGGCTATGTATTTAAAAAATCATCCTGAGATTAAACATGGTGGTCTTGAACTCATTTTTACAAAAGACGAAGAGCAAAACATGACAGGGATTCACAATATCAAATTTGATGAAATTGATGCGGAATATGTTCTTGTTCTTGATGCTGACAAACTCGGTCAAATCCAAATTTCAGGTGCAAGCTATACAAACGGCACACTTACTGTAGATGCTTTAAAAGGCGGACATTCCGGTATTGATATCGGAGATAAAACAAGATTGAATGCCGTAAAATTGATTGGTGAACTTATAAACGAAATTCCACAAGGTGAATACAAACGTGATGAATACGGAACAGTCACATCAATAAACATAGGCTGTGTTATTGGTGGTGGTGTTGAACCTACTGTTCAAAAAATTGTACAAAAAGGTATCAGTGCTGACAGTTATATCGAATATATTGCTGATAATTGCCTTACAAATATTATAAATACTAAAGCTATGGCAAAATATTCGATAAGAAGCTCAGAGCTTGCTAATGAAAATCAACTTATTGACGATATAAAAGGAATTGTTGAAAAATTTAATGAAAAATATAACGGATTAGCAAAAGCTGAATTTGTTGCAAAATCAAAAATGAAAGCTTTTGAAAAATCTGAAGATGAAACTATCCAAAAAATCTGTGTTCAAGCTTGTGAAAATATCGGAATAAAGGGTGATGTTTCTTCCTTCCATGCAGGTGCAGAAACTCATATTTATGCCCACGAGAAAAACAAACATGGTCAAATTTTCAAGCCGTATTTATTAGGTCTTGCTGATATTTATAACATGCATTCAAGCAATGAAATGGTAAATGTACAATCATTTTTGAAAGGTTATGAATTTTTAAAAGAAACATTTTTGATATTTAACAAATAATTTTAGATTTTAGATTTCAAAACTACAAAAATAGGATTGTATGTCAGCATGACTTTTTCACCCATGCTGAAAGATTCTTTATAAAATTTTTCAAAATCTCTAACTTTTGAAACTGTCCAGTTTAAAGATTTTATTCCGTTTGTGCCTGAATATTTTATATGTTTTAAAACATCTAAAGGAGTATCAAAACATAAAGTTTGGATATTTTCTTCAAAATGTATGATTTCAAAATCTTGTAAACATTTTTCTTTTAGTGTTTCGGTTTTTAGATATTTAAGAGATACACCTGTTGTTTCACGTATTTCTTTAAAATTTTGTTCTCCAAAAGTTGTAAAAGCAAAATAGCCTTCTTCTTCAAGATTATTTTTGATTTTTAACAATAATTCGTCTGTATCAAGAATCCATTGCATAACAGCATTTGAAAGTACCAAATCAAATTTTTCGTTTAGTTCTATTTTTTCAATATCACCAGGCAGAAATTTTGCATCATTAATAATATTTTTTATACAAAATTCTGATTCTTCAATAATATCGTTAGCATAATATTCTTCAAATTTTATTTCATTAAGAATATTTTTTGATAAAAAACCTGTACCGACTCCAAATTCAAAAACTTTGTGAAAATTTGTTCCGCAGTGTTCTAAAATTTTTTCAACAAGCTTTGATGCCATTTCTTTTTGAATGACAGCACTTGAGTCATATGTTCCTATGCTTTTTTTAAATCTAAATTTTACAAGATTTTTGTTAATCATATTATTTCTTCAAATGAATTGTAGTTATAAAAAGGAAAGTGCCCTGTTTCTAATTCTATTATATTTGAAGCGTTTTCTTTTTGCCAAAAATTTCTTTGATTACGTGTAGGTACACACCTGTCATAGTTTGCAATAAATATTTTATCAAAGTTTTTTTTAGGAGTATCAAAAAGCGGTACATATTTTTTCATACCCAATAGTTCGTCTGTACAGCTTTTTGCTGTTCTTTTCGGTAGATTTTGTTCAAAGATTTCAAAGTGTTCTTTTGCTTTTTCTCCGCCAAAAAGTCTTTGTCTGAATTTTACAACACTTTCAGAATCCATTTTTTCTGTAAGCTCAAATTGCTTTGTAGGAACGCCATAGGTATCATTTACAGGCATGAGTGTTCCGTTTATTGCTATTCTTGTTTCAATTTTTAAATCACTTGGCAATTCAGCTATTGCTCCTGCATATACGCCATATGAGAAAGAAAGCAGCTTCACACTTTTGTATTTTGAAAAATCAAAATTTGGAAACTCTGGTGTAACATAATCATATACAAATAATACATCACTTTTAGATTTAAGAATGGAGAATGGTTTTTCATCCATTCCCCATCCGCAAAAGAATAAAATCAAGTTGTCGCTGTTGTTATCACGCAAATAAACTTTCATGATTAAACCGCAGCTTTTATTCTGTGAACAACTTTATCTTTACCAAGAAGAACAAGTGTTGCAACCATGTCAGCACCGTGAGTTCTACCTGTAACAGCGGCTCTGATTGCCCACATAGTTTCTTTTGGTTTGATACCTTGTTCTTTAAAGTATGTTCTTAAATCAGCAAGCTGTTCATGCAATTTTTCTTCGTCATCAAATACCCATTTATCCAGTTCATTTTCGATTACGTAAGGAAGAACTTTTTTCGCAACTTCGCCGTCTAGAACTTTTTCTTGAACTTCCGGTTCGATTTCAACATCTTTGCCAAAGAAGTATTTCGTATCATTTGTGAGTTCAGAAAGAATCGTAATAGGTTCTCTTGTTACTTCTACAATTCTTTGTAATTGTTCTTCAGTGTATTCGCTAAGGTCATAACAAGAAAGATATGGTTTAACAAGCTCTGTTAATTTAGCCAAATCCATTTTCTTGATATACTGACCGTTCATCCAGTTTAATTTGTCATATTCAAAAATTGAGTTAGAAGATGAAACTTCAGCAATTCTGAAATCAGCTGCAATTTCATCCAAAGTTTTTATTTCTTGTCCGTCAGATGGAGACCAACCAAGCAATGCTACAAAGTTTACAAGAGCTTCTGTCAAATAACCTTTTTCAACAAATTCTGAAACAGCTGTAGCACCGTGTCTTTTAGATAATTTGCTTCTATCAGGAGCAAGAATCATACCGAGGTGTCCGAATTTTGGGACTTCTGCGCCAAGTGCATTGTATATCATGATTTGTTTTGCTGTATTAGAGATGTGGTCTTCGCCTCTTATGATGTGAGAAATCTTCATTTCCATATCATCTATTACAACAGCAAAGTTGTATGTAGGTGTTCCGTTAGATTTCATAATAACAAAGTCACCTATCAAAGAGTTGTCAAAGTGCAAATGACCTTTTACCATATCGTCATATGATGTTTCACCTTCCGGCACATGAAATCTGATAGAAGGTTTTCTGCCTTCTGCTCTTAGCTTTTCTTTTTCTTCTTCACTTAAATGTCTGCATTTTCCTGAATATTTATGAGGTTTTTTATTTTTAATAGACTCTTCTTTTTCTGCATCCAATTCTTCTTGTGTACAGAAACATTCGTATGCGTAACCCATTTCAATAAGCTTTTGAGCATATTTTGGGTAAATATCAAATCTGTCTGATTGTTGGTATGGGCCATATGGACCTCCAACATCCGGACCTTCATCCCAATTTAAGCCAAGAGCCTTTAAGCTGTCATAAATATTATCAATATAAGCCTGACTTGAACGATCAAGGTCAGTATCTTCAATTCTTAAAACATATTTACCGTTGTTTTTTTTAGCAAAAAGATAGTTAAATAAAGCTGTTCTAGCTGTACCGATATGTAAATTACCGCTTGGTGAAGGGGCAATCCTAACTCTAACCTCATTTAAAGTAGTCATTATTTTCTCCATTTCTTTATTCTTGTATATTAATTTTACATCAAACATTAAAATGAGAAAAAATTACTAACATGTTAAAAATATTGTTTTTGGCAATAAAAATAAATAGCAAAAACAAATAATTGTTGTTTTTAGTTAACCTGCATAAAAGAAACGAGAGTTTGAACCGCCTTCGCCTATTTTCATGCGAATGGATTTCAGACATTTCGGGCATCTGCCTACATAAGCTGTGCCTTCTTTGTTTTTATAGACACGACCATAGACATTGCAGCAGGTAAACAATACGCCTACAAAATTTTTGGTTGATGGATTATCGTACATAGCATTACACCTTAAAAAATAAAATGCTTATACTGTTATTATACAACTTTTATGACTCGATATCACATAAATCAACCATATAAAGGAATAAATTTGTTTTTTAGTCAGCCAAAACTTGAGGGATTTCTACATCAGGTTTTCCCAAGACTCTAACCAATTCCAAAACAGATGCTTTCATTTGGCATTTTTGAGCTGTACCGTTAAAAAAGTCTGTGTAAAAACAGCCTTCACATACGCATCCTCTTTTATAACATTCCAAAGCTGTGTTGGTCCATCTTCTTACAGCTATAGATCTTCCCATGTCTCTGCTTCTAAGCACTTTAATTTGTCCTCCCGAATTTTCCCATAAGACTTTGTTTTTAAGAGATAACCATCCCTATTTTTGTTCCCCAATTTAGTAAAAGCCTAAACCCCCAAATCTCGCTTGTTTTTAGGCTCTTTTCTTTATTATATAGACAAAAACCCTTTTTACAAGCCAATCATGAGGAATTGTTAAGTTATATTTCAGTTCTCGTATTGATTGAAAGCCAAGCTTTTCAAGGGTTTTGAGAATCCATAATTCAGACGATGACATGCTTTCAGACCTTTGACATCATGTAAACCATGTTGTAGCACATGTTTTCATGTATTTTGGTAAGGTTTAAGATTTGTAAAATTTTTATCAGAAAGAAAATGGACTTGGTGTAAATTAACGTAATTTAACATATTTGAACTGACTGTAGAAATAGTCTATATTTTTAATATAGGTGAATAGTGACCGAAAATCTGTAAACTTTACAGAGAATAAAAAGACGAAGGGGAAATTTTGGAAACTAATTATTTTAAACTTTTTATAGACGATATGTCCAAGTTGTGGAATGGTTTGGAAGTTGGACAAAAGCTCGGAATAATTATTTTGAGTGTGCTTACTGTCATTGCCGCATCGTTTTTTCTTATGAAATCGATGGAACCAAATTGGTCTGTATTATATTCTGATTTGTCTCCTCAAGATGCTGCTGCTGTATCAGAAAGCTTAAAAAAGAGCGGATATGCTTACAAACTTAGTGCGGACAAAAAGTCTGTTCTTGTTCCTCAAGAATTACAGGATGAATTAAGAATATTTGTTGCAGAAAATGATCTTATTCAAGATTCTTCCCCCGGATTTGAATTGCTTGATGATATGCAATTAGGTTCAACAGATTTTAAAAATAAATTGACAAAACAAAGAATTTATCAAGGAGAACTTACACGCTCTATTGAAAGAATGAGTGGTATTAGAAAAGCTCGTGTTCAAATAGCAGATCCTGAACGCTCGGTTTTCTCTGAAAAAGATGAAGCACCAACTGCTTCTGTAATGCTTATTATGGAACCTGGATACAAATTAAAAACATCACAGGTAAAAGCGATTAAAAATCTTGTTGCATATGCAATACCAAGACTTACTCCTGATAGAGTGTTTTTAACAGATCAATCCGGAAATAATTTGTCTGATGAGCTGGAAAAAAATTCAAATGATATAGAGTCTTACAAATCGAACTATGAAAACCAAACAGCTAAAAAAATTCAAAATGTATTGGATAAGATTGTAGGTCCGGATAATGCTTCTGTCCAAGTTAGTGCAGATATCGATTTTAATTCTACACGATCTACAATAGAAAGTTATACTCCTGTCGGTGATACTCAACAGGGTGTTTTGACTTCTTCTCAAACTGAGACAGAAAATTATGACAATCCTAATCCTAATACTTCCGGTGTTATGACAGGTTCTAACAACCCTCCTGCTCAGCCTACACAAGGTGGCCAGCCTAAGAATTTGAACTATCAAAAGCAAAAAACAGCTGCGACTTATAGTGTATCTAAAGAAATTAAACAAATTATTTATGCACCAGGTACTGTTAAAAGAATGACAATTGCAGTTGCTGTTAACAAGATTTTAACAACAGAAGAAAAAGATGAGCTTCAAAAACTTGTTATATCAGCGAGTGGAGCAGATTTGGACAGAGGTGACATTATTAATATCACAAGCCTTGAATTTTCTGCTAAAGATCAACAACAAGCTGTAGTTGAGCAAGAAGCCAAAGCTATACAAAAAGAAAGAACACAAGAAATTGTTGTTAATAAACTTGTTCCGATGTTTGTTATTCTGGTTCTTGGTTTGGTTGCTCTATTTGTATTTCGTTCATTGTTTGGAAAAACAACTGACACAACTGATGATTGGGATGAACAATATCAAGAACAACAGCAGACTATTACTGACAACTTAATTGATAAATTTGAAGTTGAGTCTCTCCCTCAGATTGAAGCAAGACTCAATCCTGAGCTTGATAAATTGAAGACAGATTTGACCGATACTATTATGGCAGATCCGTCTGAAGCAGCAAAAATACTTATTTCTTATATTAAGGACTAATTAAAAAATGGTAGATTTAACATACGAAACAATGACACAAAGACAAAAGGTAGCGGCATTATTAATTGCGCTGGGACCTTCTACTGCTTCAGAAATTTTAAAAAATATAAAAGATGATGATATTTTGGAACAGATTACTTTTGATATTGCAAGTTTAAACAAAGTTCCAACTGAAATTTTGAATCAAGTTTTGGAAGAGTTTCATTCATTGTTTCTTGCAAGTGATTATCTTTCATCAGGCGGTACAAATTATGCCAGAACACTTTTGGAAAAAGCATATGGAGCTGAGCAAGCTCAAAACATGCTTGGCAGATTGGTAAATTTACTTACGACTAACCCTTTTCAATTTTTTAATGATGCAGATCCTTCTCAATTGGCAACATCATTTCAAAATGAAAACCCGCAGTTGATTGCATTGATTCTTGCGTATTTAAAACCTGAAAGCTCTGCAAAAGTTTTGAACAGTTTACCACCCGAGGTTCAAGCACAAGTTGCGTTTAAAATTGCTGATATGAACTCAACAAATCCGGAAATTATTTCAGAAATTGAAAAAATTGTTGAAGGCAAATTTTCTTCTGTTGTTGCACAAGACTTTTCAAAAGCAGGCGGTGTTGGTGCATTGGCTAACATACTTAACCGTTCTGATCGTGCAACAGAAAAAAATGTTTTGGAATATCTTGAAGTAAAAAATCTCGAACTTGCTGAAGGTGTTAGAGAGTTGATGTTTGTATTTGAAGATATTATTCAACTTAAAGACAACGCTATTCAACGTATTATTAGAGAAGTTGAAACAAGAGATCTTGCTATTTCTTTAAAAGGTGTTAGAGACGAAATTAAAGAAAAAATATACAGCAATATGTCAGAACGTGCACAGGCAATGCTAAAAGAAGAATTAGAATACATGGGACCTGTCAGAGCAAAAGAAGTACAAGAAAAACAAACAAAAATTGTTGGTATTATTCGTGCATTGGAATCTGCAGGTGAGATTGTAATTACTAGAGACACAGCCGAGGACGAATACATTGAGTAAGATTGATGCCAGTAAGATTAACCTTGGAAATTCCTTTGTTCTGAATTCTGATGGCAAAGCCATGGTTAATAAAGAAATAACCGATGCAAAAATTATTGCGGATTCTATTATTGCAGAAGCTCAAAAAAAAGCAGAAGCCTTTATTCAAGAAGCTAAACAAAAAGCTGATAAAATTATCATGCAAGCAGAAGAACAAGCAGAAGCTACAAAGGATGACGTTTTAGCAGAATCAAAAAAACTCGGTTATGAAGAAGGCTATGAAAACGGCAAAGAAAAAATTACTACCGAGATGGAAGATTTAGTTTATAACTTGAATAATTTTGCAAAATGCAAATTTGAAATGAAAAATAGAATAATTAAGTCAGTCCATAATGATATATTGGATTTGGTTTTGTCTATTTCTCAACAGGTATGCAAAGCAGAAATTACTCATGATAGACAAAAGCTTTTAAACCTTGTTACAAATGCGATAGGACAGCTTAAAGAAAAAGAAAATGTGACAATAATTGTTAATCCGGAGATGGCTAGAAAAATTTACGAAATTTCAAATGACATGAAAGAAAAAATTCTTAGTCTTGAAAATATAAAAATTGTAGAAGATAATGCAGTTTCTCCAGATGGCACAATTGTCGAATCTGTCGGTTCGAGGGTGGATGCAAGAGTCAGTGCACAAATAGAAAGATTTGCTCAGCATTTGTATGATGAATTAAATTCTACTCCTGAAATAGAATTGGCACGTGAATTAGACGATACAGAAGATGACGATAAATCTACAGAGATATAAAAATGTAATTGATAGAACAAAACCTATGCAGGAAGTGGGTAAAGTTTCTCAAATAATCGGTTTGATTATTGAAGCAGACGGACCTAAATCGAGCATTGGTGATTTGTGTTATATATACAATAAACTTGATGCAGAACCCATATGGGCAGAGGTGGTTGGATTCAAAACTTCAAAAATTCTTCTCATGCCGCTTGGTTCAATGGAAGGTTTGATGCCTGGTGCAGTTGTTGTCAATACAGGTTCGTCTATGAAAATAAAGGTAGGACCTCAACTTATTGGCAGAGTTTTAGACGGATTAGGCAGACCTATTGACAATTTGGGCCCGATAAATACACAGTCATATTATTCTACACAAGCTGAAATAATTAATCCTTTGAACAGACAATTAATTAGAACACCATTGTCTTTGGGTATTCGTTCTATTGATGGTTTTATTACTGCTGGTAAAGGGCAAAGACTTGGGGTTTTTGCAGGGTCAGGGGTAGGTAAATCTACAACCCTTGCTATGATGGCAAAAAATACAAATGCTGACTTAAACGTTATTGCATTGATAGGTGAACGTGGTCGTGAGGTTAGAGAGTTTATTGAAACAACACTCGGACCTGAAGGTATGAAACGTTCTATTGTTGTTGTTGCTACATCAGAGCAACCATCTCTTGTAAAAATTAAAGCAGGATTTGTTGCTACAGCTATTGCGGAATACTTTAGAGATCAAGGAAAAGATGTTTTGTTTATGCTTGATAGTGTTACTCGTATTGCCATGGCACAAAGAGAGGTTGGGCTTGCGGTAGGCGAACCTCCTGCAACAAGAGGTTATACCCCGTCTGTTTTTGCTTTAATGCCAAAATTGCTTGAAAGAGCCGGTAGCAATGAGTATGGAACAATCACAGGTTTGTATACAGTTTTGGTAGAAGGTGATGATTTTAATGAACCAATTTCTGATACAGCGAGAAGTATTCTTGATGGTCACATTATGTTGTCTCGTGAACTTGCTCATAAAAACCATTATCCTGCTGTAGATGTACTTCAAAGTGTAAGCCGTGTTATGAAAGAAGTTACTACAAAAGAGCATACAACTTCTGCCGGTAAAATAAGAACTTTGCTTGCTGCTTACAAAAAGAATGAAGATCTTATTAATATTGGAGCTTACGTGACAGGTGCAGATCCTGTGACTGATCAGGCAATAAAATTTATGCCAAAAATTAATGAGTTTTTACAACAGAAGGTTGATGAAAAAACTACTTATGATCAGACTTTGACTCAATTGATGGCAATTGGCAATCAAATTAATATGTAAGTAATTAGCTTTATATATGTCGACTCATATTGGGCATTTGTTTCATTCAGCCTTGTCAAAATTTGTAAAAAAAAGCTGTTGAATTAGGGGTTCAACAGCACAGTCTAAACAGGGATGATAAAATAAATTTATATATTTCTTAAATTTGATATTTCAGGGTATGGATAAGACACAAGTTTTGAATTGCTGTGCAAAATATCATCAAGTTCATTTGCTGAATTTATGAATGTCAATGATTTATCATTCATCATTCTCAAAGTCATTTGTTCAGGTTTTGCATTTGTAATGATTGTTTGAATGGGGAAATATTCGGAGAATTTTTCAATGATAGAGGCTATAACGTAGTTATACAAATCAGCATCACATATTACATAAGAAATACCTGCAATTTCAAGGTATCTTTCAGCTGATTCAGCATCTGCTACAGAAAAAATGTTTTTTTCACAAATACCTGCATCCAAGCATTTTTCAGTCAATTCGGAAATTGCTTGAAGTTTATCTTGTATTAAGAGTATTGTGGTTTTATTGATCATTTTCTCTTTTTCCTCTACACATAATAAAATATCGAATTTCTGTTTTTAATCTTTATAATTGATGCTCAAATATCCTCTAAATAATGTAGTTTTAAATTCTTAAAATGTGGTAAACAATTAATCTAAACATAACGGCAATAGAAAATTATGATATGTGTTTTTAAAATGTGTGCATGGAAAATGAAAAAAAACAAAAAATAGTAATAATAGGCGGAGTTGCAGCTGGGCCTAAAATTACAGCGAAGCTTTTGCGCACTGATTTGAATTGTCAAATAGACCTTTATACAGAAGAAGATATGATATCTTATTCTGCGTGTGGTTTGCCGTATTTTGTAGAAGGTTTAATAGAGGATCCCAAAAGGCTTATTGTAAGAACTCCTGAACAATTTGAAGAAAAAGGTGCAAATATACATTTGGGTAAAAGATGCACAAAAATTCTGCCAGAAGAACATAAAATAGTAGTTGTTGATACAAAAACAGGAATAATGCAAGAAATTGAATATGACAAACTTGCTATTACAACAGGTGCAAGACCTATTTTGCCACCAATTCAAAATTTTCATTTAAAAAACATACATACTATTAGAAAAATACAAGATGGTATTGAAATAAGAAGAAAAATTCGTGAAGAATCTACTAAAAAAGCAGTGATAATAGGTGGTGGATATATAGGAATAGAGATGCTTGAAGCTTTTTATAAAAACGGGCTTGAAGTTACCTTGATAGAAAGAGATGAACATATTCTCCCTATATTTGATCCTGAAATAAGCGATTTAATCCAACAAGAGATAATAAATATAAGTGATGGAAAAGTAAAAATCCTTACATCAGAATCTGTAATTGCTTTTGAAGGAGAAGAAAAAGTAGAAAGAGTTATTACTTCAAAAGGTAATGTAATAGAAACAGATATAGTGCTTGTTGCAGTTGGGGTTATGCCCAACACTGAAATAGCTGCTGCAGCAGGAATAGAACTTGGTGTGAAAAATGCTATACGTGTAAATAACAGAATGCAAACCTCTATAAAAGATATTTATGCTGCAGGTGATTGTATAGAAAATTTCCATCTTGTTTCAAAAAATTACTGTTGGATTCCTTTAGGATCATCTGCCAATAAAGAGGGCCGTTGTGCTGCTATAAATATGGCGGGGCAATATGATTCTTTTCCTGGTGTTTTAGGTTCTGCGGTAACTAGATATAACGGTTTAACACTTTCTTTGACGGGTTTGACAGAAACTGATGCAAAAAAACATGGATTCGAGACTGTTTGTGCAACTATGACCAAAAAAGACAAAGCAGGATATATGCCCGAAGCTGAAAATATTACAATAAAACTTGTTGTTGATAAACGTTCTAAAAAAATTCTTGGAGCTCAAGCGATAGGTTGTGGCGATGCCGACAAAAGAGTTAATACCGTAGCTTCTGCGATTATGTCTGATCAAACTCTGGATTTCTTTTTACATACGGATATGACATATGCTCCTCCTTTTTCAACTGCGGTTGATCCTTTATTATCAGCTGCACTTGTTATTAGTAATAGAATTTATGGATCATAAAATAATTAATAAAAAAGACTTCTTTTTTAGAAGTCTTTTTTATTTCCCCAAATCTAGTATTGCTTTAGTCTTTTTGTTTTTCTCTATATAGTCAGTTTAGCCTTTGTTTTATTTCTTTTCCCCAAATCAATAGCCTTTGCCTGTCAATATTCTAGTCAAGCAGTGCTTCAAGAATAGTTGCATTTTTTGTAGCAAGTGAATTTTCTCTTACTTTTTGTTTGTGAATATATGTTCTTAAAGCTTCACGGATAAGTTCGCTTCTTGTACGATTTTCTGTTTCTGCAACTCCATCAATTTTTGTTAAAAATTCTTCGGGCATTGAAATTAAAACTCTTGCCATAGTTGATTCCTCCAATTATAAATTCTGTATTCTCTTTTGTGGTTTGTGTTTTGGAATGTTTTTTCCTTACTCTTATATAAAGTAAAAAATCTATAAATAATTGCTAAAATTTATCTACAAAATATATACTTGTGCAAAATAACCTTGTAAAAACGGAGTTTTAATGGTTTACAAAACTTAATAATTAAAATATGTATGTGGCAAGTACTGCAAAAATGATTAATGGTATGTTGTAGTGCAAAAATGTTGGTATGCAGGTATCAATAATATGGTTGTGTTGTCCGTCTGCATTTAGTCCTGATGTAGGTCCAAGAGTTGTGTCGGAGGCAGGAGAGCCTGCATCTCCAAGTGCAGCTGCTGCAGAAATCATAATGACTGTGGCCGGTACGCTAAAACCCATTTTTATGCAAATTGGAACAAACAAGACTGCAAGAATAGGAATTGTCCCGAAAGATGTTCCTATCCCCATTGTAATAAAAAGACCTATAGCAAGCATTATGGTAGATGCCAAAAGTTTGCTTCCGTTCATAAATGCTGATGCAGAATGTACAAGAGAATCAATACCGCCTGTTTCTTTAAGCACAAGAGCAAACCCTGCTGCGACAAGCATGACAAATGCGACATAACCCATAAGCCCTATGCCTTCGTTCATAAGTTTGTCCATTTTCTTGTGGTCAATTGCACCTGTTCCAAAAATTACTGTTAAACCAACCAATGCACCAAGAGGCAATGAGTTTGTCCATAGTTGTACAGCAAGTGTTGCTACTGCAGCAAAAAGAGTAAGATAGTGATTTTTATTAAACTTTAGTTCTTCATTTTCTTCTGCAGATATTGATTCACAAACGCCAAGGTTTTGATATTCTCTGGTTTTTTTGTATGTCCAAAATACTGCAATCAATAAACCTGTAAGCATTGCAACACCCAAGAACCAGTTTGATTTCCATATTTCACTGACAGATATTGGAATTCCGTTTTGTGTTAGATTCTCGGCAATCAAGCCTTGAAAGATTAAACCAAAACCTGCCGGTATCATTATGTATGGGGTTTTTAAACCAAAAGCAAGTGCACACGCAACAGAACGTCTGTCTATTTTTAATTTATTCATTACATGCAATAAAGGTGGTATTAAAATTGGTATGAATGCTATATGTACAGGAATCAAGTTTTGTGAAAATATTGCGATTATTGTGATAATTAATATAAGTATATATTTGTTTCCGCATATAATATTAGATATTTTTTTTGCAAGAATCGGAGCCAAGCCGGTGTGTGTCATTGCAGCTGCAAAAGCTCCTAAAAGTATATAACTCAATGCTGTTTCGGAATTGCCTCCCATTCCTGAGATAAAAGTATGCATAATTTTATCAATAGGCATTCCTGCACAAATCCCTGCAGCAATGGAAGAAATAATTATTGCCAAAAGAACATTTACTCTCAAAATACAAAGTGCACAAAGCAAAACTACTGAAACGATAATCGGATTTAATAAAATTTCCATATTATTCTCTCTGACATATACTCATGGATAAAATAACATAAACAATGTGCTTATTATACTTTAACAATTCTTGACTTGTCTTTGTTTCCAAATGATAATTGATTATCACTAACAGGAAAGATTAATAATTATGTATAAGCGTATAGTTTCCCTATTTTTGCTAATTGCAATATTTTTTACGTATTCAAATACGGTTGTTTTGGCTCAAACTTTTGCGAAAAAAACGACTGTTAATGTAAATAATATTTCAAATAATCCTAATTATGACAATCTTGTGCCAAAAAAGCTTGAAGAAACTATGAAAAACTCTATTATGCATATTTATGGCAAAGAAAATGTAGATACTATATATGCTCAAATTGAAACTATTATAAAAAAAGCTAAATTTCAAAGAAGCCAAAATCTCTATGATGAAGATATAAAAAGAGATTCTGACTGGTATAAAGATGAAGTTGTTTATATGTTTTATCCTGACCAATTTGGTGTTGATGAAACAGGCAAGCCTGCAACTTTCAAAACTCTTATAGGAATGTTGGATTATTTGAAAGATTTGGGAGTTACAACAATCTATATATTACCGTTTGCAGATTCTCCAATGGGTGATTCCGGTTTTGATGTCCGTGATCCTCAAAATGTCAGACAAGATTTGGGTGGTTTAGCCGAGTTTGAAGAATTTATGACTGCGGCAAAGGAAAAAGGATTTAAGATTAAAGCAGATTTGATTCTTAACCACTTTTCCGACCAGCATGAATGGTTCCAACAAGCACTCAAAGGCGATTTGAACAAATTAAATTACTTTGTTGTTAAAGAAAAAATGCCTGAATATAAGCAGTATAAAGATGAAAAATTAGGCTATGTTGTTGAGTATAAAGAAGATAACGGTACTGTTTCTAAAAGAAGATTGATTTTCCCTGATATAACTGACAATCACTATAGAAAGGTAACAATAAAAGGCAAAGATTATTATGTTTATCATACCTTTTATCCTTTTCAACTGGATTTAAATTGGGAAAATCCTCAAGTGTTGTATTATATGCTTGATACAGTTGCTTTTTGGGCAAACATGGGTATCGATATTTTTAGAATGGATGCTATACCATATCTTAGTAAGGAACCTGGGACAAATGCTGAAAATCAGCCAAAAACTCATTATATAATTCAGCTTATTAGCGCATTTTTGCAAACTATAGCTCCACGTTCTATTATCCAAGCAGAAGCTTGTCAACAACCCAAGAACATTTTGCCGTATTTTGGTACAGAAAGAAAAATAGAACATAAAATTAAAGATAATTTGAAAGAAATAACAAGAACAGATGAAGTTCAAATATGTTATCACTTTCCTTATATGCCTGCGATTTGGGCATCTTTAGTTACTGCTGATAATTCATATTTTTGGAAAGCATACAAAAATACACCAAAAATTCCTGATTCTACAGCCTGGGCAATGTTTTTGAGGGTTCATGACGAATTGACACTAGAAATGGTTAATGCAAAAACAAGAGAACTCTTATTTGATGGTCTTGCTCCAAAAGGTGCTGAATTTAGAAAAGGCTATGGTGTTAGTGGCAGACTGGCAAGTTTTTTGGATAGTAATCCGGATAGAATAGGCATGGCATTTTCGATTCTACTTTCACTTCCAGGTGTTCCCATAATATATTATGGTGATGAAATAGGTATGAAAAACAATTTTGCTAATGCGAAAAAATCTGCCAAAATTCGCGAAGAAAAACAAAAGAAAGATAAAAAGAACAAAACAAAACTGCTCAGCTATTTTGATAGTAGAGATATAAACAGAGGACCTATTGCACAGAAAGTTTTTTACGATGCAATGAAAAATACAAATTCATACAATCATAAAGTATATGCTCGTGTTAAAAAACTTATTAGAGTCAGAAAACAATATCCAGTAATAACAAGAGGTACATTTACTGAAGTAAAAACACAAACTCCGGAAGTTTTTGCTTACGTTCGTGAGTATAAAGAAGATAGGATAGTTATTATAAATAATCTTTCTTCAGATAGAATTAAAGCGACTGTAATTTTTACAAATGATGATTTTGGCAAAAAGTCCAAAGATATATTCCTGAAAGATTTATTAACGGACAAAATGGTTCGTGCTCGTGTTCAAAACAAAAAACTTACAGTAAGATTGCAGCCCTATGATGCTATGTGGCTAAAATTGTAGACGATAAAATATATTTTAATTATTCATTAAAGACCCATTTTTTACGGGTTTTCCATTGGATAATTGTAAGTAAAAGAATGATTAAAAATAAAATATATGCGCCTGCTGAAGCTTGTCCTATATTAAAAAATTCAAAAGCATTTTTGTAAATCCAATAAACAAGCACATTTGTACTCTCCATTGGACCGCCTTTTGTCATAAGATAAATCAAATCAAATACCTGAAATGATGAGATTGTTGTTATGATCATGACAAAAAATATTGTCGGTGTTAAAAGCGGGAGAGTAAGTCTGAAAAATATCTGAAAAGGATTTGCGCCGTCTATTTTTGCTGATTCAAAAATATTTTGATTTATTGTAGAAAAACCGGATAGAAAAATAACCATATTGTAGCCAATTAATTTCCAAGAAGAAACAATTATCAGTGCTATCATTGCTGTTTTGGGTTCGTAAAGCCAATTTATATGTGTTTTTAAAATGTAATTTAACAATCCGTTTGATGGATCAAAAATCCATTCCCATATCATTGCTACAACAATCATGGGAGTGACAAAAGGTAGAAAATATGCTGTTTTGAAAAATTCACTGCCTCTGATTTTGTTATTGATTAATGCAGCCAAAACAAGTGGTATTTTTAATGCAATGAGTGCTGTAGATAACGCAAAAATAAAAGTATTTTTCAAAATCATTGCAAAAGAAGGACCGAGTATTAATTCTTTGTAATTTTCAAATCCTACAAATTTTATATTGTCTAACAAATCCCAATTGCAAAAACTTAGGTAAAAGGAAAAAAATACAGGTATAACAATAAAAATAAAAGTCCCTAAAAGTGCAGGAAGAATGAGAATTTTACCTGCGGTTTTTTCGTTATTAAGTTTTTCTGTGATTTTTTTCATTTTAAAATTATAGCAGATTGAGAAAATATTTTTTAATTAAAAAAGCTCTTCTGATTAGAAGAGCTTTTCAAAATGCATAATCGTAAAAAACTAGCCTCTGATACCAAGTTTTTTGATAATATCTCTGTATCTTTGGTGGTCTTGTTTTTTTACATAAGCAAGAAGTCTTTTTCTTTGTCCAACCATCATCAAAAGACCTCTTCTGCCTTGAAAGTCTTTTTGATTGATTTTCAAGTGTTCAGTAAGTTCAGAGATTTTTTGAGTTAACAAAGCGATTTGAACTTCAGCAGAACCTGAATCGTTAGCGTCTTTGCCAAATTTTTTGATGATTGCTTTTTTTTCTTCTTTTGCTAAATTTATTGCCATTTTGTGTTCCTTCTTTAATTTTAGTAAGTTTAAGTTGGTGGCGTAAACTCAATAAAATTATTATCGTTTCTAAATCGTATCACTTCAAAACCTTTCGTCAACCATGATAGAGACAATTAGTTTAGGTTTTACTCTGTTTTTTGTTTTTTTAAATCTTCTTCAAGTAATTTTAATGATAATTTAATTGCTGAATAAAAATTTTCTTGTGCTTTATTAAGATTTTTTTGAGCTTTATTTATAATATTAATTATTTCATTTTTTCTTTCTTTGTTTGGTTGCTTAAAGTCTAATGCATATAAATGTACTGCTTCCAGTGCTTTGTATCTGCTATCACGTACATAAAAATCGCCGGAGGATCCTATGCCGCAGGCCGGTTTTCCATTTACTGCAACATCTGTATATACAGTAAAAATATCATGTCTGTTTAATAATTTATTATAATCATTTTCAATATCAGCTTTTGTGAATGTTATTTTGTCGTTTTTATTGTCATCTTGTATAGCAATTACTGCTTTTATAAATTCTTCAGTTTTGGGATCTTTTGGGTTTTCTAATCCCCATTCAAATGCTTTTTGGATTGTTTTATTGTATTCAAGTTTTGATTTAAAACTCGGTTTTGCTGATGTAGGTGTAATCATTATTTATCTCCTTTTTCGTTAGAAAACGTATAAATGATAATTTTGTTAAAATACAAAATAAATGTTACATCTTTTTACAAAAAAAAAATCGAATGTTATCATAAGAAAAACAGATTTATGGGAGTGTAATATGGAAAATAATAAACCGGTAGTAAAACTTATCTCAAAACCGGAAAATATGTTGAGAACTATATATACAGCTTGCAGAACCTGCTATAGTGCAGATTCGCCTGTAAATATTTATGACAATGCTGTTGATGAAGAAAAAATGCTCAAATTGATTGAGAGAGTTATTTCTTCCGGACATTATTCAACAATTGAACATATTCAGATTTCTTTTGCTATATCTAATGTTTCAAGAGCTTGTACACACCAATTTGTTCGTCATAGACATGTTTCTTTCTCTCAAAAATCGCAAAGATATGTAAAAGAAAAGGGACAGTTTGACTATTTAATTCCTCCTACTGTTGAAAAGAATCCTGAACTGTTGAAAAAATATAATGAGTTTATGGGCAAAGTCTCTGAATTTTATATCGAAATGACAGAAGCCGGTATTCCTGCTGAAGATGCAAGATTTATTTTGCCTAATGCGACATCAAGCTCATTAGTTGCTTCTATGAATCTTAGAGAACTTATACATCTTGCAAACATAAGACTTTGTACAAGAGCTCAAAAAGAGATAAGAGAAATGACAAAAATGATGTGTGATGAGCTTTTGAAATCAGAACCTTGGCTCAAGCCATATCTCGTACCAAAATGTGAACGTCTTGGATACTGCGATGAAGACAAATGCTGTGGCAGAAAAATCCGTAAAGAAGAATTTCTTGCAAAATAAATTTTGTACTATATAGCTATTTATCAAGTCTTATTATCTATACAAAAATATTTAAGAAATCTTTTTACCTACAATCGGTGCAATTTTTTCTAAATCATTTTTCAATTCTTCAAACTGTTCAGGATATAGTGACTGTGCACCATCGCAAAGTGCAGTATCAGGATTATAGTGTACTTCTATTATCAAGCCGTCACATCCTGCTGCAACTGCTGCTCTCGACATAGGAGCTACTTTGTCGCGTAAACCTGTACCATGAGAAGGATCTATAATTATTGGCAGGTGGCTAAGTTTTTTCACAACAGGAATTGCGCTCAAATCGAGTGTGTTTCTTGTTATTCTCTCAAATGTTCTTATTCCCCTTTCACAAAGAATAACTTCTCTGTTTCCTCCTGACATAACGTATTCTGCAGCCATCAAAAGTTCTTCGATAGTATTTGCCATACCTCTTTTAACCATTACAGGTTTATTTATGTAGCCCAATTCTCTTAAAAGGTTAAAGTTTTGCATGTTTCTTGCACCGACTTGCAAAATGTCTACATATTTTAAACACATTGGTATTTGTGAGATTTCCATAACTTCGCTTGTTACTGCCATGCCATACTTGTCGGCAACATCTCTGATAATTTTTAGACCTTCTTCTCCCAAACCTTGAAAAGCATAAGGGGATGTTCTTGGTTTGAAAGCACCTCCACGGAGAATTTTTATTCCCATTTTACTGAGTTTTTTTGCTGTTTCATCCATTTGCTCATAGCTTTCAACCGTACAAGGTCCAGCAATGAGACCAATATTGTCTCCGCCGAATTTTACACCGTTAACCTCAATAATTGTATCTTCAGGTTTGAATTGGCGTCCTGCAAGTTTATAGCTTGAGGAGATTCTTATTACTTCTTTTACACCTTCTAAAAGTTCAATATCTCTAGGGTCTACAATTTTCCCGCCTACAGCTCCGATAACAGTTTGTACTTCACCTTTAGAAACATGTGCGTCAAAGTTTTTTCTTTTAATGAAACTTACTACATTTTGAATTTGTTCGTCTGTCGCATTTGCGTTCATTATAATTAACATAAATCTTTTTCCTTTTTATTAATGTTTTTGGGCAAATTTATTTTTGTTTGTATTTAATAATAAATATTAGTATCTATGATGGTACTACAAATATAATTTTTGTAGTATTATATTTATTACGTATCGAAATCAGTGGAGATTTTATGCTAAATGATAAAAGCAAAGACAAAAATACATAAGTTTCGTAAAACAACACCTGATGTTCAAACTGATGTTAAGGCACCTCTGGTAGAGGCATTGGAAAAATTTTATAAAAATCCTATGATGCAGTTTCATATTCCGGGACATACAGGTGGTAGAGCTGCATACAAGCCTTTTAAAAAACTTGTTGGTAGTAATGCTTTGCTTTTAGATACAACTGATGAATTTGATAACCTTGGTACTCTTCATCCTGCAACAGGACCGATAAAAGAAGCGCAAGAGCTTGCTGCAAAAGCTTTTGGTGCTCAAAGAACATTCTTTCTTTTAGGCGGTTCTACCTTAGGTAATTTAACTATGGCTATGTGCCAATCAAAAAAAGGTAAAAAAGTTATCGTGAACAGAAATTGTCATCGTTCTATTTTGACAGGCATGATTATTTCAGGTGCAGAACCAGTTTGGATTTTGCCAGAGAAGCTTGAAGAATGGTCTTTGTGGGGAGAGATTGAGCCTTGTGAGATAGAAAAAGCTTTGCAAGAAAATGATGATGTAGCCATGGTTTGGATTACAAATCCGACTTATGAGGGTGTCGTTTCAGATATTAAGGCTATAGCTGATATTTGTAAAAAATATAATGTTCCGTTGATTGTTGATGAAGCTCATGGATGTTTGTGGAACTTTAACAAAAATCTACCATTGTCCTCATTACATTTGGGGGCTGATGCTGTTGTTCACTCATTACACAAAACAGGCGGAAGTATGTCACAAAGTTCTATGTTGCACATTACGGAAGGCTCAAAGTTTGATGCTGATGAAATTGAAAGAACATTACAGCTTTTGCAAACAACAAGCCCATCAATGCTTTTGATGGCAAGTTTGGACGCTGCACGTGCTAATCTTGAATCTAAAAAGGGTAAAAGACAGTTGAGTCGTGCTGTGCAATATGCCAGATATGTTCGAAAGAAACTTTCAAAAATAGATGGTGTCAATGTTTTAGAATCAGGTGAACATTTTGACAGAGATATTACAAAGATTTTTATAAGTGTTGACGGACTATCAGGAAAAAGACTTGAAAGTATTCTTGAAATTGATTTTGATATTGAGGTTGAATCTGCAAGCGATGTAGGTGTTTTACTTTTGATTAATATCGGTAACACAAAACAAGAAATTCAATATCTTGTAAATTCTATTGAAAAAATTGCGAAATCTAATTATTCGGATATTTATTATATTGAAAAAAGAAAACACATGCCGATGCTTACGCCACAAATCGTTATGAACCCAAGAGAAGCTTACTACAGTGAAAAAGAGACTGTGGAAAAAGAAAAAACTATTGGCAGAATTTCCGCAGAAGTTATAGCTGAATGTCCGCCCGGAATATCTATTTTGTTACCAGGGGAACTCATAACAGAAGCGCATCTACCTTATCTCAATGAATATAAGTGTATAGAAGTTATCAAAAATAAATAAGTTGTTCCGTGCTTTAATTAATGCATTAAGAGGACAAAAATTTTATTTATTGATGTAAAATTAAAGTTATGAGTAATATTTTAAAATGGAGTTTTAAAAATGCATTAATCGGACTTGCGGGAATTTTCTGCGTGTTTGTTGTGATATGTGCTTTTTTAGCTCCTGTTATGGCGCATTTTGGTGTTACTCAAATATCATCATTTTTGTATGATTTTTTGCATAAGCTTTGCAAAATGCATGGCACAAACATTTTTACAATACTAAATCATCCTATTGGTATTTGTGCAAGATGTATAGGTTCTTATATGAGTGCAGCTTTGACTTTAAACCTATACGTTCATAAATTTAAAATGAGCAAAGTTGTATTTATAATAATAGGCACGCTTGCTATTGGTGAGATCGTTGCAGAATATTTCAATCTGTTTGTCCCAAATGATTTTATAAGGTTGATAGATGGTTTGTGCTTGGGTGCATTTTTAGGCATGACTTTTATCAAAATACTAGATTGGCTTGAAGGTAAAAAAGGCTGGTAATATTCTCAAACTTTAGTTTGATAGTTATTTGCACAAAAATATTAGTTTTCAATTTGTTAACAAATTGTTACAATGTTTTTGTAAAAACTCATATTAATTTTAGATAAACAACTCAAATTTTAAAAAAACAATTTACTTTTATTGTAGTAATTAAACATAAGAAGTATTCCATACACTTAAAAGAAATGATATAATACAAAAACAGAGAAAAAATAAGTGTTTCTTTTACCCTTATTAAATGATATGTAAAGAAATTGTTTACAAAGAAGGAATAAAAGTCAATAATTTTCGTCATTAAGTTTTTATATAATAGTGTAGGAATTTTAAAAAATAGGTAATGTCGGAGGAAATCCATGACAATTAGTGTGAACTCAAGAAAGAAACAAGCAAAAAAATCATTTGAAGAATTACTTAATGATTTAAGAACTAGTAATTCTGAAAAAGTCAGATATAATGCGGCTCGTGTTCTTGGTGAAATTGGTGATTCCCAAGCTGTTGAACCGCTTATTGATGTTTTGAAAAATGATAAAAACGGTTCTGTTCGTCTTTACGCAGCAAGAGCACTTGGTGAGCTTGGTGATGTAAACGCTACTGTTCCGCTTATTGAATCTTTAAGAGAAGACAGAAACGTAGACGTTCGTGTACGTGCTGCAAGAGCTCTCGGCAGATTAGGCGGTAAAGAAGTTGTAGAACCGCTTGTTGAAGCACTTAACGATGAAAACCCTCAGGTTTGTATCACTGCTACAGATGCTCTTATTGAAATTGGTGATGTTGCTACAGATGCTCTTATGGAATCTTTGGATCACGAAAAAGTTAACGTAAGATGCGATGCAACAAGAGCACTTGGTGAAATTGGTAACCCAAAAGCAGTTGATAAAATTATCACTATGCTGAACGATGAATGGGTAAATGTCAGAATCTATGCTGTTACTTCACTTGGCAAGTTGAATGATAAAAAAGCAGTTCCTGCTTTGATTGAAGTAATGCAAAACAAAAAAGAAAATGATCTTGTCAGAGCCGGTGCAGCTGCTGCATTGGGTGTTTTGAGAGATCAAAGAGCATTGATGCCATTGAGAGAACTTATCATGGCAGCTGATGAACTTGGAGAACTTGAAGATACAGCTTTGAAATCATTCAAAAAAATCATGGCTGCAAATTGGCAAGCTATTCCTGGTGCCGCACCTCAAAGAAAAACCGCAGGTGTTTAATCAGGTTTGATAAAGACATTTTAACCACAAATTTAAAAAAGCTTCTTTATTCAAAGAAGCTTTTTTTTGGTTATAATTAGCTTATAAATATTACGGATATGTTAAATGCTGATAAAAATTAAAAGCTTTTTAAAAAAATATAATCTTTTGTCTTCTGAAAAAACTTTTCTTGTTGGTTTTTCAGGTGGATATGATTCAATGTGTCTTTTGGATATTTTGAATCGGATTTCGAAAAAGGAAGGTTTTAAACTTATTGCTCTTCATCTTAACCATAATTGGCGAGGCAAAGAGTCAGAAATAGAACAGGAAAATTGCGTAAACTATTGCAAAAAAAATGATATAGAGCTATATACAGAAACTCTTGATGACAGTGTTCAAAAAACAGAAACAGCGGCTAGAGAGAAAAGGCAGGAATTTTTCAAAAAGTATTATAAAAAATTTAATGCTGACGGACTTTTTCTTGCACATACAAAATCCGATAATACAGAAACAATTATTTATCGTCTGACAAAAGGTACCGGTGTAAAAGGTTTGTGCGGAATTTTGGAAAACTCAAAGCTAGATTTTTGTGATGTATACAGACCATTGATGTCTTTTTCAAGAAAAGATATTTTGCGTTATTGTACTGTTAACAAACTTGTACCTAACAATGATTCCAGCAATTTTAATGTAAAATATGCAAGAAATTTTATCAGACATCAAATAGTCTCCGAGTTAAAAAGTATCAATCCCAAAATAGATGATGTAATTTGGAATTTGTCTAAAATAGCAGTGTCAGAACAAAATATTGTAAAAGAATATTTGTCAAAAGTCAAAAATCAAATTGAAGAAAATAGTTATATAAACACGAATAAATTTATTAATCTTTCAAAAGATGTTCAGAACAAGTTGATATTGGATTTTTTGTTAGAAAACAATTTGGATTATGATTTTGCAAGAGTTGAAGAATTATATGAATTTATTAATAAAAATGCAAAACGAAAAGCAGGCAAAACCCTCTCTTTGACTACAAATTTGTGGTTATATGTTTCAGCTGAAAAAATATGCAAGTTGAATACTCTTGAGACAGAAAAATCAGAAGATAGTATTTTGATAAAAAATTGCGGTTGTTTTAAATTTTTAAATTGCAATTTTAAAATTGAAGAGTACAAAGAAAAAACAATGCCGATTTTTCCAAAAGAGAGCGAATTTTTTGCTTATGTAAATCTTGAAAATTTTGATGATTTAAAATTGTGTACAAGAGCTCAAGGTTTTGTTATTCAGCCTTTTGGGATGAAAGGAAAAATGAAACTTAAAAAACTTTTTATTAATAAAGGGGTAGATAAATTTAAAAGGGATGATATTATACTTTTATGCAAAAATAATGAAGTGCTTTGGGCTCCTGGCGTTTGTTTAAGCGAAAAATTGAGGGTAAAAACTCTGCCTACTCATGTTATAAAAATAGAAAACAGGTAATAATTATGTTAGACAAAAAAGTAGAAGATTTGAAAATTTTGTTTTCAGAAAAAGAAATTGAAAATCGAACAAAAGAACTTGCAGATGAAATAAATAAAGATTTTGGCTGTGAAAAAGATTTAATTTTAATTTGTGTGTTAAAAGGTTCAAGTATTTTTTGCTGTGATTTGTCAAAACATTTAAAAATGCCTGTACAGATGGAGTTCATCAGAGTTTCAAGTTATGGAAATGCAAAAGAGTCATCAGGTCATGTGCAGGCAATGGATTTGACTTTACCTAATCTTGAAAACAAAAATGCATTGATTGTAGAAGATATTATTGATACAGGTTGTACAATGAAATTTTTGACAGAGTTGTTATGCAGAACACACAAACCTCAAAATCTCAAAGTTGTTACTTTATTAAATAAAAAAATAGCAAGAAAAGTTCCTATTGAGCCGGATTATTACGGGTTTGAAATAGATGACAAATTTGTTGTCGGATATGGTTTGGATTATGAAGGATATTTTCGCAATTTGCCTTATGTTGGGTATTTTGAAAATTAAAGATTTTATTTTATTATTTTAATTTTTAAGTTCTTTTAAGTCTTTTTTAGGATTGTCAGAAACTTGTTTGAAATCAAATTTTGATTTTAGAAAATCAATCATTCCAGGTGTAATCATATTTGATGTACATTTTGGCAGATATATGTTTTTTACTCCAAGATATTTCAAGTTGAATATATGTGATATTGTATGAAGATTACAAGTTGTTATAAATAAACTAATAGGAAATTTTTCTATATCTATGTTTTCTTTAATATGTGCAATAATTTTATAAATTAAAGAAGAATTAAAAAATGAGTTGAAGTATAAGACATTATTTTTGTTTGAAGGTAAAGTTGTGGATATAACGAAATAATCATCAGGCAGATTTTTTTCAAGTTCGTATAAGTATTCCGAATATACTGCTGCATGGTTTAAAAGACCTATGATTATAAGATGTTTTATTTCTTTATTTTTTATTTTTTCAATTATATTATCGATTTTTTTCATAACCTCTTTTTCATCGTATCCTACTTTAGCAGAGGTTATATAGTGTTCTTGTACAAAACCTGCTGATTTTTCTGCAGATTCAATAATGGGGGCAAAATCTTTTTTTTCTATTTTTGTCATGCCTCTTCCTGCAATTATATTTGTTGTATACAAGGTGCCTCTGTACAAACCATCAAGCAAATATTGAAAATTTCTTAAAACAAGAATAGGTCCTCTAAATGATGCAAAATCGTACTGAACACTATCAAGTGACATTTGAAAATGGCCTGCAAGATTTTTGTAGTTTTTAAATTTGGGGTAAGCATGGGCAACTATTAGACCATTGTGTGTGTATACATTTATATCTGTATTTTTTGTTGCTTCTAACAGGTTTTCAAAATCTTTGAGATTTTGTCCTGAAGCCAATATTGCTTTACCTTTTTTTACTCCTATGAATACATCATTTAATGAAATTTTGCCATAATATTCTTCTTTAAAATAATGTAATTTTTTGTGTATTTCATAGTTAACAGCAGCAAAGTCATTTATTTTTTTAATAAGTTTTGCTTGAGTCATTGTTGAAAAATTTAAGTTATTAAAAAGTTTTAAAATAGCATCTTCTTCTGGCAGGTATTCTTCAGTATAAGATTTTAGTTCAATAAGTCTTATACTTGCACTTTTTATTAAATTTAAAATTATTTCATAAAGATTTTTTATATCAGGGCTTATGGATTTGTATCGTTTTATTGCTTGTTGTTCTCCTTGATTTACCAAAGATGAAATATCAAGTTTTTCAAAATTTATATTTGATTTTAATATTTGGCAGTCAATATTTTTTTCATCACAGACTTTGCTGAATGATTTTTTTGCATTTTCTTTTTCCAAGTGAATCCCGGATAAAAGTTTTTGAAATTCGTTGCGGTTAAATTCATAACCTATTAAAATCAAAGAAAGATAGTTGATAATTTTTTCTTTTAGGTTTTTGTTTTCATAACCCAGCTCTTGCATTTTTATGTAGTAATAAGTAAGTTGTTTTAACTCATACAACATAACCTCAAGCAATGAATACACAATGGGGTCAAGGCTGCAATGACCATCTATAGCACAATCGTTGAATATTGATTGTTTTTTGTATTTTTCTATAAAATCTTTTTGTGATTTTTTGTCGTAATTAAAAAATTCGTTAAGCATAGTCGTATTTTATACAAATTTTTTAACTATACCATTAACCAATAGAGCTATTAACAAATAATTAATTCAGTGTTTGATAAAGATTATGCGTTACAGACCAAATATATAGTATAATTTTGTATCAAGAAATGATTGAGGATTTAATTTTATGAAAAAATTTATACTTTGTTTGAGTGTGTTATTCTTTTTGACTATAAATTCAGTTTTGGCTCAAGATTATTCTACATACAAGCTCGATAACGGCCAAACTGTTATTATAAAAGAAGTTCATGACAATCCTATTGTGACAATTGATACATGGATAAAAACAGGTTCTATCAATGAAAATGACAAAAACAACGGAGTTGCACATTTTTTGGAACATTTGTTTTTTAAAGGAACAACAAAACACCCTACAGGAGAATTCGACAAAATCCTTGAATCAAAAGGTGCTTTGACCAATGCAGCTACGAGTAAAGATTTTACTCATTATTACATAACTCTTCCATCAAACTATTTTCAAACCGCTATAGATTTGCATGCCGACATGCTTATGAATCCGCTTGTTCCAAGAAAAGAACTTGAAAAAGAAAGAAAAGTTGTTTTGGAGGAAATTTCAAAAACTCTTGATGATCCTGAAAACAAACTTTATGAGAATATGATTACGGCTTTTTATGTAAATCATCCGTATAAAAGAAAAGTGATAGGCAAAAAAGAAATAATTGAAAATATTTCACGTGATGAAATTATGAATTTTTACAATACTTGGTACAATCCATGTAATATGATAACTGTTATTGTCGGTGATGTATCAACAGAGGATGCACTCAATGCAGTAAAACAAAATTTTAATCGTAAAGAAACAAAAAAATGTAAATTGCCATCATATAAAAAAGACAAAAATATTGAACATCAAATAGAAATTGATGACAAAGGCAAAGTTGAAACAGGCTATATGATGATAGGTTTTAGAGGTGTACCTCAACAAAACAGAGATGATAGCTATGCTCTTGATGTATTGGCTACTATTTTGGGAGATGGCAGATCTTCAAAACTTTATCAATCAGTAAAAGAACAAAAACAGCTTGCATACAGTATTTCCTCTGGTCATGCATCAATGAAAGACGATAGTCTTTTTTATGTAAGAGCAAATTTTGTACCTGCTAACAAGGATAAGCTAAAAAAAGCAATTTTTGATGAGATCGCTAGAGTTCTAAATGGAAATATTGATACTCAAGATTTAAATACGGCAAAAAGCATTATTGAACGAGATACTTTTTATGCCAGAGAGTCTACTTCAAATATCGCTAATGAACTTGGATATACAACTCTTGTATATGGTGATTCTGATTATTATTCTGAATACATAAACAATATCAAAAAAGTTACAAAACAAGATGTTGTACGTGTAGCAAAAAAATATTTGAACCCAAACCATGCTGTTATTTCGGTTATGTTACCTGAAACCACACCGCAAGAAAATGTCAAAAAAATTAGCAATGTTGAAAAACAAGAACCTACATTGGTAAAACAATATAAAACAATTACTCAATACAAACTCGCAAACAACATAAATCTTGTTATAAATCACAATACTTTAAATGATATTGTTGCTATGCAGATTTATGCAAAGGGCGGACTTTTTACGGAGAAAAAGTATGGAGTTGGTTCTGTTGCTTCTGCTGCAATGATGAAAGGTACAAAGAAATATTCTGCTGTTGATTTGTCTCAAACTATGGAACAAAACGGCATAAAAATAGTGCCTGCACAAGGTTCAGATAGTTTTTCAATTTCTGTTAAAACAACAAAAAATGACTTACCGTTAACTTTTGATTTGTTGAACGAAATTGTTAACAATGCATCATTGGAACAACAAGAAATAGAAAGAGTAAAGACAGAAAAAATTTATGCAATCAAAAAAATGCGAGATACTCCTTCAAGCGTTGCTTTTGAAGATTTTAAAACAACTATATGGCAAAATACTCCATATGGGGTTACAGGCAAAGTGTTGGAAAAAACAATTCCTTCTATAAAAAGAGAAGATGTTTTGGCTTTTTACAACAGTATTTTTTGTCCTGAAAATTTAGTTATTTCAATCAATGGAAATGTTGATGATAAAGAGATAATAAAAAATATTTCAGAAATTTTTTATGAGAAAAAGGATTGCGGTGCAAAAAAATTCAGCTATTCTGAAAAGAAAAATCTTTTTAAACCTCTTTCAAAAAACATAACCGTAAAAGCGCCAAAAGATTCAGAAGCAGCTTGGATAGTAATGGGCTGGCTGACAGATGGCGTTACGGAGAATAACAAAAAAGATTTGGCAGCTTTGCAGGTTATTGATTCTATTTTGGGTACAGGCATGAGTTCCAGACTTTTTAACAATTTGAGAGGTGAGCAAGGGCTTGCTTATCAAGTTGGCTCTACTTTCTTGCCTAACGTAAATCAAGGACTTTTTGCAGTTTATATAGGTACAAATCCATCTACTGCTGTTCATTCAAAAAATGAGTTGCTAAAAGAAATTAACAAATTGAAAAAAGAATTTGTTTCCGAAAAAGAATTGCAAGAAGCAAAAGATAAAATTCTCGGTAATTTCATACTCTCCCAAGAAACAAATATGGAAAAAGCTTCTACGCTTGGATGGTTTGAAATCTCCGGAAGAGGATTTGAATATATCAATGAATTTCCACAACTTATTCAATCAGTAACTGCTTCAGATGTTATTAAAGCTGCTAACAAGTATTTTGATGCACCTTTTGTCACAACAGTAGTTGCACCTCAAAACTGTTTGAAAGGGTTTTAGATTTGTTTTAGTTTGGTGTATAAGTTGTAAACATACAAAACTTATACCAACTTTCCGTTAGATATTTTGAATATTTCAACATCTTTAAGATACTCTTCATCAAATTGGAGAGTATCAACTGATGTGATTATGGTCTGGGTTTTGGGACCTATTGCATTCAAAAGATAATTTTGTCTTATATTATCGAGTTCTGCCAAAACATCATCAAGCAGCAGAACAGGTGTATCTTGAATTTTTTCTTTTATTAGTTCAAGTTCTGCAAGTTTAAGACTTAACACGATGGTTCTTTGCTGTCCTTGTGAAGCAAATTTTTTTGCTTCAATACCGTTTATAAAGAACGAAACATCATCTCGGTGAGGACCGACAAGAGATTGTGCACGTATTATTTCTTCAATTTTTCTTTCATTGAGTTTTTCTTCGAATTTTTCTGCAATACTTTCGACAGACAAATCATCTAACTTTGAAAAATCGACATCTCCTGTTACTGTTGAGTTATAAAAAGTTGTCAAAATTTCATTTTCTGCAATTTGGATATGTTTTTCCATGGCTATTTTTTGAATCTCTTTTAAAAATTTTAAACGTAAAAATATGATATTACTGCCTGAAACAGAAAGTTGAGAATTAAAAACATCAAGCAATGATGTATCGGCGTTTATATTACCTTTAATTTCTTTAAGGTGATTATTTTTTTGAATTCTTATTTTGTTGTATTTTGAAATTCTGTCAGGATATGCAGGGTATATTTGGCTGATTGCCATATCAAGCCAGCTTCTTCTATCCTCTGGTACTCCTCTTAAAAGCAAAAGGTCATTAACTGAAAATGATACGACAGAGAGATTTGAACAAAAATCAGCAGATTTTGTTTTTTTAACACCGTTTACTTTCATTTCTTTACGTTTTGGGGGGTTAATCACAACTTCAAGATCTTTTTCCATATCATTTTTTTCAACAGAAGCTTTCAGTTTTGAGAAATCTTTGTTCCAAGTTATTAGTTCGGTATCTGTTTTTGCTCGTGAAGAATTTAGGCAAGACAAATAATAAACAGCTTCCAGAAGATTTGTTTTCCCTTGGGCATTTTTGCCTATCAGAAGAATTTTTTCATGCGAAAAATCAAGGCTCAACTCTTCATAATTTCTAAAATTTTTAAGTTCAACGGATTTTATAAACATGGTTTAATTATATCATTGAAATCACGCTGCGCTAAAGCTTTTGTGCAAAATAGCAGATATTTCTTTTCTCCCGTCATCAAGGACGCTGCAATATTTTTCATAGAAAACGCCGTTTCTTTGAACTGCTTTGAGGTCTGATTCAGCAAGTATACAAAGCATTTCAAAGTTGTTACCGTCTTTTAATATTTCAGCAAATTCTTTTGCGGGTGTTATACCCTTGTTGTAACGTTCAAGCCAATCATGATTTCTGATTAACAAACAAATTTTTTCTTTTTGTTTTGATGGTATTTGTATATTATTCAATATAAAAGCAGTATCTTTGGCTGCACAATAAGGATGTGTTTTGTCAATTTCTCCTTCTTTTTTTGTTATATCGTGCATCAAAACAGCTATTTGTAATGCTCGTCTATCATTTTTGGGCAAATTTTTATATAAAGGATTCAACATTACACCTTGTAGAACTTTTAATGTGTGTATGTCAACCGTATAACTATGTGTGTGATGTTGAATTTTGCCTATTAATGTATAAAACTCAGGAAATGCTTTTAATATTGTATTCATTTCTTTTGAAAATATTTGGTAATTTTTGTTACAAATTTCGTTTTGTACAGTAAATTTTTCGACCAAACCAAAAAGTTGATGAAAATAAGGCGAATTTTCCTGTACAAGATTTTTTACTGACGGATATCCTAAAAATGTAGTGAATTGTTCGTTTTCTATTAAAACAAAACCAAAAAAACTTGTTATCTCGGTTTTTTGAGATGAATTAAGATTGCACAACAATTTTTTTGTATCTTCAATAAAATTTTGTCTGCTATATTTTAGCTTGAGACAAAAACCCTGTTTTTCAAAATTAATTTTGCAAAATTCTCCATCAGGGTTTTCAATTGATTGCAATACTTTATAAAGATTTTTTGTTATTGTTTCTGCTACCATAATCACATAATAGCATGGAACAAAAATTTTTATTAAACCCATTCAACAGGCTGCGCAAAATTTTTTTGATGATAAAATAAATATTAAAGAACACAACAAAGAGGAATTGAGAATGTTAGAAAACAACCCTACTCTTAATGCGATAAGAAATACAAGAATACAAAAACTTACAGATTTGGCTGATAGAGGTATAAATCCTTATCCTTATTCATATGATAAAAATGCTTCAGCAAAAATGCTTCAAGAGAAATATAAAGATCTTCCAGCCGGTGAAGAAACAAATGATGAATACTTTGTTGCCGGTAGAGTTATGGCAATGAGAAATACAGGCATGTTTATCGATTTGATGGATTCATCAGGAAAAATTCAAATATTTTCACATAAAGAAAATATGGATGTAGACAAAATTAAAACAATGAAACTTATCGATATAGGTGATATTGTTGGTTTTCAAGGTACAATCAGAAGAACTCCAAGAGGAGAACTTTCTATCAAAGCTACTGATTACAAATTGTTGTCAAAAGCTTTGTTACCTTTGCCTGAAAAATTTCATGGTTTGACTGACGTTGAAACACGTTACAGACAAAGATATGTAGATATGATTATGAACGAAGATGTTCGTGATACTTTTAGAAAAAGAAGTTTGATAATTCAAAAAATCAGAGAATATCTTGCTAAAGCAGGATTTTTGGAAGTTGAAACACCAATATTGCAAACAACAGCATCAGGTGCAAATGCTCGTCCGTTTACTACTCATCACAATGCTCTTGATATGGATTTGACTTTAAGAATTGCTCTTGAGTTGTATCTAAAAAGACTTATTGTTGGTGGTGTTTCTGAAAGAGTTTATGAAATTGGCAGATGCTTCAGAAATGAAGGTATTGATACACGTCACAATCCTGAATTTACAATGATTGAACTTTATCAAGCATATGCTGATTACAATGATATGATGACATTGACTGAAAATATGGTTGCATATGTTGCACAAGAAGTTCTTGGTACATTGAAAATCAAATATGGCGAAAATGAAATTGATTTGACTCCTCCATGGGACAGAAAAACAATGCTTGGCTCTATCAAAGAAGCTACAGGTGTTGATTTTATGGAAATTTATGATGCAAAACAAGCAATAGAAGCTGCAAGAAAACTTCATGTTGCTGTTGATGATGAGATGAATTGGGGTCAAGTTGTAGAAGCTGTATTTGAAGATAAAATTGAACCTTCTTTGATACAGCCATGTCACATTATTGACTATCCTAGAGAAATCTCTCCGCTTGCAAAAGTTCATAGAGACAACTCAAGACTTACTGAACGTTTTGAAACTCGTATCAACGGCTGGGAGCTTGCAAATGCCTTCTCTGAATTGACAGATCCTATTGATCAAAGAAGCAGATTTGAAGCACAAGCACTTGCAAAAGCAAACGGTGATGAAGAAGCTATGGAACTGGATGAAGACTTTATCAACGCTCTCGAATACGGTATGCCTCCAACAGGTGGTATGGGTATGGGTATTGACCGCTTGGTAATGCTTTTAACTGACTCTCAAACAATTAGAGACGTAATAGCATTTCCGACTATGAGACCTATAGAAAACAAATAGTTCTGAGGAAATTGAATAAAAATAAATTTTCTTACCTGCTGAACATTACCATCAAAACGGAAATATCAGCAGGTTTTACTCCACCAATTCTTGATGCTTGACCCAATGTTGCAGGTCTGACTTTTGCTAATTTTTCTCTGGTTTCTGTTGATATATGAGATATTTCGTCATAATTGATGTCTGCAGGAATTTTGATTCTTTCAAGTTTATCAAGAGTTTCTATTTGTTGGTTTTGACGTTTTATATATCCGTCATATTTGATTTTGATTTCTGCTTCTTCATAAATTTCTGCAGGCAGATTCAAATCAGCAGTTTCTTTGTCTATTTCTTTCAAAACTTTGTAATCTATATTTGGTCTTTTTATTAATTCTGCAAGTTTCATTCCTCTGTCAATGTTTTCATTGTATTTTGCAAGAATTTCATTTACTTCTTGGCTTGGCGGAACTTTTACTGTTTTCAAACGTTCGATTTCCATATTGATTTTATTTTGTTTTTCTAAAAATCTGTTGTATCGTTCATCACTGATAAGTCCTATTTTATGACCTATTTCAGTCAATCTTTCATCTGCGTTGTCTTGTCTAAGAAGAAGCCTGTATTCTGAGCGAGAGGTAAGCATTCTGTAGGGCTCTTGAATATCTTTTGTAACAAGGTCATCAATTAGTGTTCCAATATATGAATTGCTTCTTGAAAGTTCAAGCATTTCTTTGTTGTTTAGATAATTGTAAGCATTTATACCTGCAACAAGCCCTTGACCTGCAGCTTCTTCATAACCGCTTGTTCCGTTAATCTGTCCTGCACAAAACAGCCCTTTTATTTTTTTTGTCATTAAAGAGTGGTTTAGTTGTAAAGCAGGGACTGCATCATATTCTACTGCGTAAGCAGGTTTTATTACATGGACATTTTCTAAACCGGGCAAAGAATGAAGCATTTCTATTTGTATATTTGCCGGCAAACTAGTTGAAAATCCTTGTACATAAATTTCGTATGTATCTTTTCCTTCCGGTTCTATAAAAATATGATGAGAAGGATTGTGAGCAAATCTAATTACTTTGTCTTCAATAGACGGGCAATATCTTGGCCCTACTCCATGAATCAGTCCTGAATACATAGGTGATTTATCAAGATTTGCTTTTATTATTTCGTGAGTTTTTTCCGTTGTTCTTGTGAGATAACAAGGAACTTGTTTTCTTACAGGTCTGTTAGGTTCAAAAGAGAAGAAATGTAGTTCTTCATCTCCGGGTTGGATTGTCATTTTTGAATAATCGATAGTTCTTGCATCTACTCTTGCAGGAGTCCCTGTTTTTAGACGTTTTAAAGTTAAACCGTTTTCTATAAGAGAAGCGGAGAGTCCTTTTGCTGCACGTTCTCCCATTCTGCCTGCTTCAACATATTGCAGACCAACGTAACATTTGCCTTCAAGAGAAGTTCCTGTGGTTAAAATTACTGTTGGTGCATGATATTCAAGACCAAATTCATCTACAACACCATAAACTTTGTCATCTTTGACAAGAAGTTGAGTAATCATTGTTTGTTTTAGAGATATGTTTGGATTACTTTCCAAAAGATTTCTCATAAACGCTGTATACTCTTTTTTGTCAGATTGTGCTCTCAATGCTCGAACAGCAGGTCCTTTTGAGGAATTAAGCATTTTCATTTGCATATATGTGGCATCTGTTACAATCCCCATTACACCGCCTAGAGCATCAATCTCTCTAACCAGACAAGATTTTGCAGGACCGCCGATTGCTGGATTACATGGCATAAGCGCAATATTATTAATATTAAGTGTTGTCAAAAGACACTTCAAGCCAAGTTTTGCTGCAGACAATACTGCTTCACATCCGGCATGACCTGCTCCAACAACTATCAAATCATAATTAAACATAAATTAATTATAAAACAAATATGTACATGTGTTTATTATATATACATTATGGGTAATTAATTTATTATAAGCTTGCATTTTTTTGGATAATGTTTTATAGTGATGAAATATAATACGTGTTTGTTACGTATATATTCCAAAAAAAATAAAATCAAACTAAATAAGAAAGTAGAGGACTTTTATGAACAAAAAATCTGGTTTTACTTTAGCGGAAGTTTTAGTTACATTGATGATTATCGGTGTAATTGCAGCTATGACAATTCCGTCATTAATGCAAAGCACATCTCAACAAGAATACAAAGCTGCTTTCAAAAAAGCTATTTCAATGCTTAACCAAGCAGTTACTTTGAATTATGCTCTTGATGGTGAAGATGGTACAGACTTTACTGGTGAAAGTTTCTTTGATCTTATGACTCAAAGATTGAACGTAATGTCTACAGGTACAAACAGCGACCTTTATACAGCTGATGGTATGTACTTTAAAGCTATGGCTGCTGGTCCTGACAGTACTGCTGCTAATGATTGTGCAGTTGAAGGCGGTAACGGCAAAGACAACATTTGTTCAATTGTTGAAGTCGACGTTAACGGTATGAAAGGTCCTAACAAACCTTCAGATGCTACAGACAAAGTTTATGATATCTTTACAGTAGCTATTTATCCGCAAAAAGCATTACCAGCTACATCAACTCAATCTGAAATTCTTTACAGAAAATAGTTGACAGTTCATTAATTATAAAAAAAACAGCTTTACCGGTTTAAATTGGTAAAGCTGTTTTTTTATATTTTTTAAAAATATACATAAAGTTTACTTATGTTTTTATCGCAAAATTTTTTCGTACATAGTATAATTAATTCTATGGGACGGAATTATAGAAATTATAAAAACGATAAAGAGAAGTTTAAAGAATTTGATAATAAACTTATATTTTGGCAAATTATTTGTATAATTGTAAGCTTTATTATTGCTGCATATTTGTTTTTAATAATGGTTGTTGACGTTAAAAACTATCGTGGTCAAGCCAAAAGACAGCGTAGTGCAAAAAGTTTTGTTATGAGAGGAGCAATTCTTGACAGAAATGGTATAAAACTTGCTTCTGACAAGACGTCTTTTGATGTTTATGCTCATAAAGAATATTTTGATCACACCCCAAATGAGCTTGCTGCAATTTTAGCTCCGATTTTGGGATTAAATAAAAATCAGCTTGCCAAAGAGCTTGCTAAAGACCAAAAAATTATTGTTTTGAAAAAGGATGTTTCAAGAACAACAGCACAGACGATTAGGAAATTGGGACTTAGAGAAATAAGTCTTGGAAAAAAAAATGAGCGAGTATACCCTCAAGGTACAATGGCCGCCCATATTCTCGGATATTATAATCCGGACGCTGATGTGGCTGCAGGAGTCGAGTTTACCGCCAAAGATAAATTAGAAGAAGTTGAACAAGATGTTAACTTTGAAAAAACACCGGATGGCGATATTATTTATGAAGTAAATACAGACCCTGAAGCAACTGCAACACCATTGAGAGGAAAATCTATTACTCTTACTATAGATTCTGCAATTCAACATGTTTGTGAAGTAGAGCTGAATAGAGTTATTCAGGAAAAAGGTGCTTTAAGAGGTACTGTTGTTGTAATGAACCCAAAAAACGGTGAGATATTGGGTTATGCAATTTATCCTTCTTACAACCCAAACAACTACAAAAAAGCAACACTCACACAGCTTACAAACTGGACATTGAGTGATGTTTTTGAGCCTGGTTCTACTTTTAAAGTTTTAACAATTGCTTCTGCTATAGAAAATGGCAAATTGAATGAACACTCGAGAATTCTTGATACTGGAAAATTGGATATTGATAAATGGACAATAAAAAACTATGACTATGCAACAAAACCTTTTCCAGGCAATATAGATTTGTATTATTTGTTTGAACATTCAAGCAACGTAGCCAGTGCAAAAGCTGCATTGATGATGACAAAACAAGAGCATTACAATGTTTTGAAAAGATTTGGAATTGGTGAAAAAACAGGTATTGATCTCCCAGGTGAATCAAGAGGTTTGATACCACCTATAAGTGATTGGCATAAATCAACACATGCATCTGTTGGATATGGTTATAGTATTTCTGTTACGGCTATGCAGATGGTTTCAGCTATATCTGCAATTGCTAATGATGGAGTTAGAGTTACTCCCCATGTTATAAAATATTCACCGGAAGAAGCAGAAGAAAAAATCAAGCATATTCAAACGGTCTCACCGGAAACTGCTCATACAGTTACAAAACTTTTAGCGGGAAGTATAGGTCGTTCAAAATCTCCTGTAAATTTGGATGATTATAATGTTGCGGCAAAGACAGGTACTGCAAGAAAGTCAAATTATGGAACAAAAGGATATACAAACAAACTTGTAACTTCAATTATCGGATTTTTCCCGGCGAATAATCCTCAAGTTGAAATCTATGTAGTGATTGACTCTCCGTCAAAAGGTGCACTTTGGGGTAGTACTGTTGCTGCTCCTGTGTTCAAGGAAGTTGCTCTTCAAACAGCAAGAATTTTAAATATTCCTCCTGATAAACATACTGTTAAAAAGAAAATATAAAGGATAACATATATGAAATTAAGCGAACTCATTAAAAATGTAAAAATAGAAAAAATTGTAAATGATAAAGACGTTGAAATTACAGGTCTTTCATATAACTCTAAGACCATAGAAAAAGGAAATATATTTGTTTGTCTTAAGGGAGAATATTCTGATGGGCATGATTATGCTCAAATGGCCGTAGAAAACGGTGCAGCTGCACTTTTTTGTGAAAAAGAAATGCCTTTTAAACTTCCTCAGGTGATAGTAAAATCTACTCGCCATCAAATTGCAGACATTGCTGCTGAATTTTATAATTATCCTTCAAAAAAACTTAATCTTATAGGTGTTACAGGTACTAACGGAAAAACAACAGTTACTCACCTTATACAAAGAATAGTTGAAGACGCAAAACACAAGTGCGCACTTATTGGTACGTTGGGGTACAAGCTTTCAGGAAAAGATTCATACCATGATGCCAAACATACTACCCCTCAGGCTCCGGAACTTCAAAAAACTCTTGATATGATTTTAAAACAGGGTATAGACTATGTAGCTATGGAAGTTAGCTCTCATGCTTTGGAACAAAATAGAGTTGGAGGTTGTGATTTTAATGGAGCTGTGTTCACGAATTTGACACAAGACCATTTGGATTATCATATTACAATGAACAATTATTTTGAAGCAAAGGCTATATTGTTTAAAGGACTTAAATCAGGTGGTTTTGCTGTAATAAACAATGATGATGAGTATGCAGAAAGATTTAAATCAGTTATCCAGCAAGGTGTGAAAATTTATACTTACGGTATAAAAAATGATGCTGATATAACGGCATCAGAGATAGATTTTTCTATCCATGGTGCAAAATTTACCTGCAAAATCCATAATGATGAATACAAAGTTAATTTGCAAATGAACGGTATGTTTAGTGTTTACAATGCTTTGGCTGCATTGTGCGCTGGAATAGCTATGGGTTTTGATGCAGATATTTGTATAAAGGCTTTGGAAGAAACAAGAAGTGTAGACGGAAGATTTGAGATTGTGAACAAGCAGCCTTTAGTTATTGTTGACTACGCACATACACCTGATGGGTTAGAAAATGTTTTAAAAGCAGCAAGAGAACTTACACCAAATGACAGCAATCTGGTTTGTATGTTTGGTTGCGGTGGTGACAGAGATGCTACAAAACGTCCTAAAATGGGGAAAATTGCAGATGAAAATGCTGATATAGTTGTTGTTACTTCTGATAATCCAAGAAGTGAAGATCCGCAATTGATTATATCTGATATTTTGGCAGGTATAAAATCTGTAAACACTCAAAAAGTTTATGTAGAACCTGACAGAAGAACTGCAATCAAAATGTTAAAAAATATAGCAAAACCAAATGATGTGGTGGTACTTGCAGGCAAAGGACATGAAGATTACCAAATTTTAAAAAATGAAACAATTCATTTTGATGATAGAGAAGAAGCAAGAAAAGTTTTTAATTAATTTTTATTCTCTTGCAAGGTAGCTTAAAGCTTCTTTTAAAATTTCTTCTGCGGAATCTTTTTTTGAAACAGTTTTGCAGGATGCTTTTATTGCATTTTTTGCTTCTTGAATTGAATAACCCAAAGACAAAAGGACTGCTTGTACTTCTGTTAAAGATTCATCAGAAAAATCTTTTTCTTCCGAAATATCAGATATATCAACAGGTGCAGATTTTTGCCAATTTATTAACTTGTCTTTTAATTCAAGTATAATTTTTTGAGCAAGCTTTGGCCCGACACCTTTTGCTCTTGAAAGTTCTTTAAAATCACCTCTTATAACAGCAGAAATTAAATCGTATCCTGAAAATTCATCTAGCAAAACTAGAGCTACTTTCATTCCTACGCCGGAAACCGTCATAAGGATATTAAATATATCTCTGTCTTCTCTGTTTAAAAAACCACACAAAAGCATTGCATCTTCTCTATGAATAAGAGTAGTGTAGACCTTTATGTCTGAACCTTCTTCACCGGCTATGGCAATATTTCTTGATGTTGTATTAACAAGATAGCCTATACCGTTATTTTCAACAACAAAAGATGCACCTTTTGTGCTTGAAGTTATTTTGGAAACTAGTTTGCCTTTGATAAATTCATACATAATATATTTTTTCCTGCTTCTTTTACCATTTCGATATCTTCTTGAGGGTTTCTGCCTGTTTTGGTCAAATAATTGCCTATCATCAAACCATCTACACAAGATTTTATTGCTTTTATTTGACTTTCGACACTCAATCTCATTCTGCCCCCGCAAAAACGCAAGATTGCATTTGGATTTGCTATTTTGAATATAGCAAGGGTTCTTAAAATATTTTCTTCATCAATTTTATCAATATAGCTTTCAAAAGGCGTATTTTTTACAGGCATGAGAATATTTATTGGTATTGAATCAGGTTGTATCTCTGCTAAGGTCATTGCCATTTCTACTCTTTGTTCAACAGATTCTCCCATACCTAAAATTACTCCGCAACAAAGTTCCATACCATATTTTTTAACAAGTTTGCAGGTATTGATTCTATCCTCGAAGCTGTGAGTTGTGCAGACACTGGGATAATAAGAACCTGCTGTGTTAATGTTGTGATGAAAACGTTTTAGCCCTGCTTGCGCCAATTTTTTTGCTTGTTCTTCGTTTAATATACCAATTGAGGCACAACTTTTGATATCTTTTATTTTGTTCATCTCTTTAATCATTTCAAGCATTTTATCAAAGTCGCTTTCATCAGGTGTTTTCCCTGATGTTACGATAGCAAAACGAGAGGCACCGTTTTTTATTGCATCAAATGCTGCATTTTTTACAGTTTCTATTTCAACTAAAGGAAAAGAATCTATATCAGTATTGTAGTGCGAACTTTGTGCACAATATTTACAGTTTTGAGAGCACTTACCATTTCTGGCATTTATGATAGAACAAAATTCAATGTCTTTTTTTATGTATTTTGAAGATAGTTCTAAAAGGCTATCTAAATCTGAATTGTATAAGTTTAATAATTCATTTTTATTCATAATATAATCATATAACAAGTGCAGGCTAAATCAAATCAGCCTGCACTATGTTTATTGTTTTATTTATATCTTATTTTTTAGAAACAGTATTTTTCATTTGTTCATAAAGTTTGTTAGCTTGTTCTGTAATATTTTCCCAAACTTTAGCTGCTTCAGGTTTTAATTTTGTTTTTAAATCGGCAGCTTTTTGAGCAGTCATATCTTTGAATTCTTTTAATTTTTCTAAAGACTGAGCACCCAAGTCTTTTGTTTTTTCAACAAATTGTTGACCAGCTTTTTCTACTGTTTTATAAATTTTTGTATCTGCAATTTTTCCTCTAAAAATATAAGCTGCAGTTGCAAGACCTGCAAGTGCAACAAGACCACCTACCAATGCGATAGTTTTTGTTTTTTTGTTGTTTGTACTGTTTTCTTCATTTTTTGCAAATGATACTGCGTGATTTTTTGATGGTTTGCAGCAATCTGCAGAATTTCTAAGACCAATTGCACTAATAGCCATTTTTTTCTCCTTATGAATTATTTTGATAAAGTCTGATTTTATATGTATAATAATAATTCTCAATATATTTTGTTGCTTAAAATATTAAAAAAAAGTTATAATTGTTACAATCTGAAACATGTTATTCTTCTATGCTTATTTCAATTTCAAAAAAGCGATTCCACGGATATGAATAGTTTATATTTTGGGGATAATATTGTAGATAATTTTGAATAGTTTTTTCAAATATTTTAATTTGTTTTTTTAATTCTTCAACAGATATTTCAGTCAAATATGATTTCAGTTTTTTACGAACATTTGCTTGGTAAGCCCAATCATCTAAAAATCTGATTGTTTGGACTTTTTTAAAAGCATTTATATTTAAATTTTGTGATAGCAGTTTTACAATTGCACAACAAATCCCGCTTCCAAGTGTATTGCCAGTGGTATTCCAAGCAGCATAGCCTAGAAAATTTTCCCAGTTTACCGGAATTTGTAAAAGTTTTTCTACAAAATTGTTATCTGCTCCGTTGGCATTTCTGATATCAGCTATCAAAAAAGGTTTTTGGGGTAGTTTAAGTGTGCCGTTGAACCCTTCTACGTCTACACCCATAACAAGTTCACCTTGTTCTTCTTTAAAATTGTTTATTAAAAGTATTACATCCGCATTATCTCTATCTGTAACCGTACATCCTGCTAGTTCGATTTGTCCTTTAACGGAATCTATCACTGAAATATCTTCATATTTTGATATTTTATCTACAAAACTTGGCTCAGTGAAAACAGGTGCAATTTTTATGGTGTTTGAGTCTGTCAAGGCTCTTGTTAAAAGGCTTAGTGGTATTTCATCTGCGCCTGTTTTTATCAAAGCATTAATATTTTTTGTTTTTATTTCTGACTCCAGAGCTTGGGCTTCTGCAACATTAAAACCATATTGTGCACAGTCATCTTTTGAAAAAACAAGTGTTGAAAAGAAGCCTTCTTGCGCCCATTTTAGATATAGTTTATTTATTTCAAAATTTCTTTTTCTTGTTAGAAGATAATCTTGGAGTATCTCGTTTGGAATTTCAGTTGATGAAACTTTTTCAGGTGCTTTTTTATGTGATTCAAAAGAGTATTCGAAAATTTTTTTGCCGTATAAGTTCCAATATTCTTTTTCTTCTTCGTTTACATTGTTGTTAGATATTCTCATGATACTTGAGAATGCATAAACTTTGGTATTTTTTAAGGAAAGAATTTTTTTAAATTCTTCCATGCGTTTTTTTATTGTTTCAAAAGAATCTTTAGATCTTCTTGATGGTATCAATCCACCGTAAGCTACTGTATCTAAAGATACAATTATGCTGTTTGGATTTGGAATATTTTTTAACCAGTTAATAATACCTGCTATATCAGCTGTTTTTTGTAAATTCCCGAGCATTTCTCTTGGTGGGATTAGCAATTGAATGTTTTCATCTATATCAGCAATTTGTTCTGCAAGAGTATAACAGACAGGTCTGTTGTCTATCGGAATAAATGCAATTTTTTTTTCTTCTGTCATAATGATTTGTTTTTAGTCTATGTTTTTAGGTGTGCTAAATTGGTTTGCACGAGTGATACCTACTTTGCCTGAACGAACCAATTCTCTGATACCTATAGGTTTTAAAAGTTCAATAAGTGAACGAATTTGTCTTTCATCGCCAAGTGCTTGAAGAGTATATGTTCTTGGAGTTACATCAATAATTTTTGCATTAAATATCTCTGCAATTCTTAAAATTTCTGAACGATCTTCATCTTTTGCAATGACTTTACAAAGTATCAATTCTCTTTCAATAGACTCAACATCTGCAAGGTCTACTACTTTTAACACAGGAATAAGTCTGTTGAGTTGTTTGGTAATTTGTTCAATAACATCGGCATCACCACCGGAGGTTTCTATTGTAATTCTTGCATAACCTTTTTCACTTGTTTGAGCGGCAGTTATACTTTCTATACTGTAGCCTCTGCCTGAGAATAATCCACTTACGCGTGAAACTATACCCGCTTCATCTTTTACCAATACCGATATTACATGATTTTTATTTTGCATTGTTATTACCTATTACTTAATTTATTGGACAGTCATTTGACAAAAGAACCTTGTTCAATGGATTTCCTGCCAGTACCCAAGGATAAACCATTTCGCACTCTTCTACAACAAAGTCTATAAATACAGGTCTTTTGCATTCAAGAGCTTCTTTTAGTACCGGAATGATTTCTTCTTCTTTTGTTACTCTAAATCCTACAGCGCCATAAGCTTCAGCTACTTTAACAAAATCCGGTCCTGAGATTTTTGTTTGTGAATAGTGTTTGTTATAAAGTTTTTCCTGCCACTGTCTTACCATTCCGAGATAACCGTTGTTTATAATTATGTTAATTACTGGTATGTTGTATTCAACACAAGTAGCAAGCTCTTGAATATTCATTTGAATACTTCCATCACCTGCGATGTTAATAACAGGTCTGTCTTTACAACCAATAGATGCACCCATTGCAGCAGGAAAACCAAACCCCATTGTCCCTAAACCGCCGGATGTTATAAATCTTCTTGGTCTGTCCATTTTACAAAGCTGTGCTGCCCACATTTGGTGTTGACCTACTTCTGTTGTAATTATAGGGTCAAGGTCTTTTGTATATTCATACAATTTTTGTATTACTGTTACCGCACTTAATTTGTCAGTAGGTTGTTCCAGATTTGGTTTTTTCTTTTTCCAATCATTTATTTGTTCAAGCCAAGATTGTTTAACTTCATAATTTATTTCATAGTTGTTTGCATTAAACTCATCCAGCATTGATGTCATTACATTTTTAGCATCACCAATAATTGGTATGTCTATTTTAACGTTTTTGTTGATAGAACATGGGTCAATATCAACGTGTATTATTTGTGCATCTTTTGCAAAACGTTTCAAACATCCTGTGATTCTATCATTAAATCTTGTACCTATTGCAAACAAGACATCACAATTTGTAACTGCAAAATTTGCCCAGAAATTCCCATGCATTCCTAGCATACCAAGTGATTTCGGGTCAGTTTCAGGGAAAACGCCTTTGCCCATAAGAGTATTTGTAACAGGGACGTGAAGTTTTTCTGCAAGCTGTTTAAGTTCTGATACCGCATCAGAAGCAACAATTCCGCCACCTGCCAAAATAACGGGTCTTTCAGCATCACAAAGCAGTTCAAGTGCTTTTGAAACTTGTTTTGGGTGTCCGTTATAGTTTGGACTATACCCCGGCAGTTTTATTTCTGAAGGCCAGACAAATTCTGTAGAAGCACTCAAAATATCTTTTGGCATGTCAATTACCACAGGCCCCGGTTTCCCTGTTGTTGCAATATGAAATGCTTCTTTTATTATTCTTGAAAGGTCTTTTACATCTTTCACAAGATAATTGTGTTTACAGCATGGACGGGTGATTCCAATAATATCTGCTTCTTGAAAAGCATCATTTCCTATTTGATTAACGCCAACCTGACCTGTAAATACTATCAAGGGATATCCGTCATAATAGGCATTTGCTATTCCTGTTATTGCATTGGTAGCTCCTGGACCTGAGGTTACAAGGGCTACTCCCGGTTTTCCTGTTATTCTTGAGTAACCTTCTGCAGCATGGATAGCTGCTTGTTCATGTCTTACCAAATAATGTTTTATAAAGTCACAGTTGTATAATGCTTCATATATAGATAAAATTACACCACCTGGGTAGCCAAATATTTCTTCTACGCCTTCTCGTTTTAGGCATTCTAAAAATATTTGTGCTCCGGTTAGTTTTTTTGTGTCAGTTTGTGTTGTCATTTTATATATTTTTCTCCAAAAATAGACCTTTTGATAAACTATTCTATCATTTTTGTGGGATTTTTCCAAAAAATTGAAGATATTTATAAATTTTTTTAAAAAAAAACAGGTTATTTGAAAAAATAACCTGTTTTATATGTTTTACAATTTTTATTGCAAAATAAATTATTTATTACTTGCAACCACAGCAGCTAAGACCTGCTTGTTCTTTTAAAGCAGCAGCTTTGTCTGTTGCTTCCCAAGGCACATCAATATCAGTACGGCCCATGTGTCCGTATGCAGCTAACAATTGATAGAATTTACCGCCATTTTTAGCAGGCAAACCTCTAAGATCGAATTGCTTGATGATTGCAGCTGGTCTGAGGTCAAAGTTTTTCTTAACAAGTGCTGAAATTTCATCATCTGAAATTACGCCGGTACCAAATGTATCAACCATGATTGATACAGGTTCGGCAACACCGATTGCATAGCCAAGCTCTACTTCACATTTTTGAGCAAGACCTGCTTTTACTATATTTTTAGCTACATATCTTGTTGCATAAGCTGCAGAACGGTCAACTTTTGTCGGATCTTTTCCAGAAAATGCACCGCCGCCATGACGAGAATATCCGCCATATGTATCTACGATGATTTTTCTACCTGTCAAACCGGCATCACCTTGAGGTCCGCCTATTACGAATCTACCTGATGGGTTGATTAAATATTTTGTATTTTCATCTGGTTTTATTGCATCGTTTTCAAAAACTGGTTTGATAACTTTTTCTATCAAATCATGTCTTATTATTTCTTGAATTTCTTTGTTGTCAGAAACACCGTTTATTTCAGGATCATGTTGTGTAGAAAGAACGATAGTATCGATTCTTGAAGGTCTTCCGTCTACATATTCAACAGTTACTTGAGATTTACCATCTGGTCTGAGATATCCCAAAGAACCGTTTTTTCTAACTTGTGCTAATCTATAAGCTAATCTGTGAGCTAAGCTGATTGGTAAAGGCATAAGTTCCGGTGTTTCATCACACGCAAAACCGAACATAATACCTTGGTCACCTGCACCTACGTCTTCTGTTTCGGAGGATGAAGTGTCAGCATTGTTGC